>CAZYLP010000216.1:0-11117 GCA_964648345.1 uncultured Planctomycetota bacterium | reverse complement strand
TCGTCACCTACGTCAACTCGTCGGCCGAGGTGAAGGCGCTCTCGGACTACACGGTCACCTCCTCGAACGCGGAGCAGGTGATCAACGCGATCCCGAAGGACAAGCCGATCATCTTCGCGCCCGACAAGAACCTCGGCGCCTGGCTCGCGAAGAAGACGGGCCGCTCGATGCGCCTCTGGCAGGGCGCCTGCATCGTCCACGAGACGTTCAGCGAGCGCGCGCTCATCGACTTGAAGACGCGCCACCCGCAGGCCGCGGTGCTCGCTCACCCCGAGTGCGAGGAGGCCGTCCTCCGCCACGCGGACTACGTAGGCTCCACCTCGGGGATCATCGAGGCCGCGAAGAAGCGCCCCGAGAAGGAGTTCATCGTCGCGACCGAGGCGGGCATCCTCCACCCGCTCCAGCTCGACGCGCCGGGGAAGACCTTCATCCCGCTCCCCACGAAGGCGGGCTGCGCCTGCAACGAGTGTCCGTTCATGAAGAAGAACACGCTCGAGAAGGTGCGCGACTGCCTCCGCGACCTGACCCCCGAGATCGACCTCCCGCCCGCTCTCCTCGAGCGCGCGCGGCAGCCGATCGACGCCATGTTCCGGGTCACCGAGGGTAAGGTCCCGCACCACGGCGATTAGCGAAAAGATGTCTCGACGCCGGACGCGGGATTTCTTAGCCTAGCCCGCTCTCCATCGGGGAGAAGGAGTAGCAGGACCCATGCGCAGACTCTTTGCGCCCGCCGCCGTCGTCGTGGCTCTGGCCATGGCCCCCGCGGCGTTCGCCGGGCCGCAGGAGGGCACGAAGGCCCCCTCGCTCGGTCAGCTCGAGGTCATCCAGGGCGAGCCCTTCAACGACCTCCGCGACCTCAAGGGACGGGTCATCAAGCTCGTCTTCTTTGCCACCTGGTGAGGCCCCTGCAACCAGGAGGCTCCTGGTCTCGAACAAGAGTGGAACGCGAACAAGGCTAAGGGACTCATCGTCATCGGCGTCTCCGACGAGCCGAGGGCGACGCTCGAAGACAAGTTCATCAAGAAGCACAAGATCACGTACCCGATCATCTCGGCCAAGAAGGCCGCGGACGCCTACGGCATCAAGGCGTATCCGACCGTCTACGTCGTGGACGCTCAGGGCAAGATCGCCGGCGGCAACCCCGAGGCGCTCCTCGGCGACGTCGACATGCCTCCGGTCCTCGAGTACTCGAAGAAGTTCGACAAGGCCCGCGCGGCCGTCAAGCTCGGCGACTTCAAGACCGCCTCGACGGAGCTCGCCAAGCTCGAGAAGGACACGGGCAAGGACGGCGAGAACGCCCAGGCCCTCTCGAAGTGGATCGACGAGCACGGCACGAAGGTCCTCGCGCAGGGCGACAAGGCCCTCGCCGAGGGCGACGTCTTCGGCGCCAAGGCCACGTACGACGAGGTCGCCAAGAAGTGGAATCCGAAGGCGGAGGTCGTGAAGACCGCCAAGGAGAAGCTCGGCGAGCTCCAGAAGGACAAGGACGCCAAGAAGGCCCTCGGTCAGGAGAAGCTCTATCTCCAGGCCATGGCCCTCGAGGAAGCGAACGACAAGGCCAACGCGGCCGCCGCGTACGAGAAGTGCGCGAAGAACGCGAAGGACACCAAGTTCGCGGAGTTCTGCGAGAAGAAGGCGAAGGAGCTCAAGTAGCTCCTCGTCGCGCCGCTCGGTGACGGGCCCCCTCCACGGCACTCCCTCCCCCACGAAGTGGGGGAGGGCCGGGGAGGGGGCCCGTGCCGTTTTCTACGGGTCACGGTCACGGTCTCGGACACGGTCACGGTCCACGGACACGGACCGTGTCCGTGCCTTCCGACCCTCCGGCGTAGTGGGACGGTTTGCCGATACAGAAGACGTGCTCCGTCGAAGAAAGCTCGAGCTCCTGCTCCTCGCGTGCGTGTTATCGCCGCCGCCTCCTGCGACTGCCGCGGCGCCCCGAAGAACAGCTCCTGGAAGATCCTCCCACCCCGCCCGGCCACGACGCCGACGGCGAGGACGACGAGCACGGGCCACCACTTCCGGAGCTCCACGCGTCCCCCACACCGCCGCTAGGGTTTGTCTGAAAACTCGTCGAACGCCAAGACCCTATTGCGATCCAACTTGGCAGTTGCCCCGGGGTCCTGACGGACGTTCGCGTCGCGTGGTTGTTCACCGTGTCGCTTCGCAGCCTTGGAGCGACTCGCGCGCGAACGTCCTCCCTCGGGGTTTTCTTCCGCTCGAGCACGTGCCCGGGCGTTTTCGGGGGCGCCGCCACGGTTCTGGTCCCGGATCGGGGAGGACCCTTTGCGACGCGAGGTCGTTCGGGTCCGAGCCGCCGGAGACTGCGTCCCCCTGCTCGACGAATTCGTTGAGTCGTCCTGTGTCGGTTCGCCTCCTTCGCGAGCGGCGGGGCTCGCGTTCTGCTCGCGGCGCTTGCGCCACTTCTCGGCCGTCGCCTGGCCGCGCCTCTGCGCCGCAGCCTTGCGCTGCTCGATCCGTGTCGCTGCGAGATACCGCTCTTGCTCGGCCGCGACGAGGGCGTCCGACAGGAGCCTCTCGCCGTGCTTCTGTGCGGCCAGAGCGCCGACGTGATCCGCGTCGTCCAGGAGACCGCAGGTCACACAGCGAAACACGTCTCCCGACCGGTTCGCCTTGTTCCGGTGGCGGCAGCGCGGGCAAGTGATCGAGTTCCCCCACGCCGGCACGGGGACGGCGAGCACGCCATGCTCGGCCGCGAGGCAACGGATCCGCTGCTCGGTGAGCGTCGCTCGCCACGCGGCGAGAGCCCGCCGGAAGGATCGCCCTCGGCCGGGCTTCTTCCCCCGCTTGATCCCGGCGAGATCCTCGAACGCGACCGCGCGAACGTCGTCCCAGGGGAGCCGCTTGGTCGCATGGCAAACGAGGTCGTCGCGCTCGCGTCGCGCCCGCCGTCGACCCTTCGAACCCGGCCGGCGCCGCCGGATCTTGTCGCGCACGGAGCGGAAGTCGGTCCCGAGGAACTCACCCTCGCTCGTCGCGAGGAGCTTCGAGACACCGACGTCGACCCCGAGAACGGGCCCGGAGGACTTGACCGCGGGTGCGGGGAGCTCGACCCAGAGAGTGAGAAGGTCCCCGTCCGTGAGTCCGCACCCGGCGACGAGACGCGCTCCAGGGAATGCGAGCCACTTCTTCACCATGGCCGTCTTCTTCGTCCGCAGTCGAAGAGGGTGCCCCTTGTCGAGGCACGCGAGCGAGACGACGAGGTCGCACTCCTGATCGCCGGACTCGAAGCGCACGAACTTGGCGTCGAGGATCGCCATGCCACGGAAGAACGGTTGACCGGGATCGACACCGACCTCCCGGCCCGACTTTCTCGTCGACGAGACGATCTCGACCGCTTGCTTGAGTGCCTGGTCGCGATAGCGCGCCGAGAGGCGAGTACGCTCGAGGCGCTTCGACACAGCCGTTGAAAACCGGAGCGTGGAGTCACGCCAGAGAAGCTTGACGAAGAAGTTGACCGCGGCACGGTAGGCCTGAAGCAGCGCCGCGAGTCGGCGCCTGTCACGGACGCCGACCCCCTCGAGCGAGACCTTGACCGCGCGCCGGAGGACCATGACCGAACTCTACCCGAACACACCGACCAGGTAGCCGAGGCGTGTCGCCGGACGTCCCGAAACTCGAGCTCAGGCACGACCTTCCGGAGCAAGCTTGGCAGCGCGTGGAGCGATTCTTCGCTCGAAGATCCCGGACGGGACGACCACCGAGCAACCCTCGGACGATTCTTCGTGGATGCTCTGGCTCCTCGCCACGGGTGCGCCTTGGCGCGACCTGCCAGCACGCTTCGGCCCATGGCAGACGGTCTATGGGCGCTTTCGAGCCTGGAGCGCTTCGGGGGTCCTCGATCGAGTCTTCGCGCGGCTTCGACGTGATCTGATCGCCTCGAGCCAGCTGGACCTCGAGGTCTGGTGCGTCGATACCACGGTCGTCCGCGCGAGCCGAGCAGCTGCGGGAGCGCGCAAACGTCCTGCGCCGAGCCGGGAGCCCCGCGACCACGCACTCGGTCGCTCGCGCGGCGGGTTCGGAACGAAGGTGTCCGTCGTCTGCGACGCACGCGGCCTTCCGCTCGCGGCCGAGGTTCGGCCCGGACAGCAGCATGACTCAAAGGCCGTGCAGGCCGTCGTGAGAGCGGCGACGGTCTCCGCGACACCTCGCTGCCTCACCGCGGACAAGGCCTACAGCATGGCGTGGATTCGCGAATGGCTTCATGGACGAGGCATCGTCCCCGTAATCCCTACCCGAAGCGATCAAGAGGCCGATCGCCGCTTCGACCGTGGCCGGTACCGACGACGAAACGTCGTCGAGCGCCTTGTTGGCTGGCTCAAAGAGTCACGCCGAATAGCGACGCGCTACGAGAAGCTCGCGACGACGTATCTCGCGTTCGTCACGCTGGCGATGACCCGGCGACTCTTGCGCGCTCTGGTGGGGTTTCCAGACAGACCCTAGACTCCTGCGGTGCGCCTCTCCACTTTTCGCGCGCGCGAAGCCGGCAGCGAGCGCTGCGCTCTCTGCCACGAGCGCGCCGGGGACGCGGCCGTCACCTGCGAGCTCTGCCGCACCGTCTGCCACCGCGAGTGCCTCGGCGAGCTCGGCGGCTGCCCCACGATCGGCTGCGCGAAGGGCCGCAAGTGGAGCCCCGAGACGACGGGCGCCCCGCTCGGCATGGCGCTCGTGGGCGACGAGATCCACGGCCGCTCCGCGCCGCTCGGAGACCGGATCGCAGCGCTGGGATGCGGCCTCGCGCTCGTCGCCTTCGTCTTCGGCTTCGCGGCTCTCTCGATCCACAACATCACGACCTACGCCGTGAAGCCGTGGTACTACCTCCTCTGCGTCCCGGACTGGGAGATCGCGGCCCTTCTCCTCGGCGCCGCGCTCCGCGCGCTCGTGAGGCAGCCGGTCGCGTTCCTCGGCGGAGCGCTCAACTTCCTCACGCTCGGCGGCGGACGGACCCTGATCCGCCGCGTCGAGCGCGAGACCGGCGCCGCCGTTCACTTCGAGGAGCACTTCCGCTTCGGCCGCCCGTGGGTCAACGCGGTGATCCCCCTCGACGACATCGAGCGAGTCCAGGCGATCGTGGGCCAGGGCAGCCGCGAGGACCGGCCGACGATCCTCATCTGCATCGACCGGGGCGGCGGCGACACGCACTACCTCGAGCTCCCCGAGCGCGACGCGAGGCTCGTCGTGGAGACGATCGAGAAGTGGCGGGCAAGAGCGAAGGGAGCCTGACGGCGCCTCGCGGTAGGATCACCGCTCCTCGATGACCCGACTCCGCGCCTGGCACCTCGCCCTCCTGCTGATCCCCGCGATCTACCTCCTCAACCTCGGAGCGCTCCCGCTCCAGCTCTCGGACGAGCCGCGCGAGGCCGGGATCGCGCTCGAGTACTGGCACAACGGCCCGCTCAGCGCGCCGCGGGTGAACGGCGAGCTCCACGTCGTGAAGACGCCCGTCATGTACTGGTGCGCGAGCGTCTTCCTGTCGCTCTCCGGCGCGAAGGTCCCCGGGGAGGTGCCGATCCGCCTCCCCGCGGCGCTCTTCTCGCTCGGGTCGATCCTCCTCGCGCTCTACTTCGGGCGGCTCTGGTTCTCGCTCCGCCACGGAGCGCTCGCCGCGTGCGCGCTCGCGCTCTCGCCGGAGATGGTCTCGCACGGACGGCGCTTCATGACGGACCCGGCGCTCGCGTTCTTCGTGACGGCGTGCGTGGGCTTCGCGCTCTCGACGCTCCACGCCCGGGAGCGGAAGCTCCTCTACGCGATCGCGAGCGGCGTCGCGCTCGGGCTCGGGTTCCTCACGAAGGGGCCGGTCGCGGTCGTCCTCTCCGGGCTCGCGATCGCGGGGGCGGTCGCGGCGAGCCGCGGCGTCCGCGGCTTCTGGTCGAGGGACGTGCTCCTCCTCTACGTCTCCTACGTCGTCTTCCTGACGCCCGCCGTCGTGTTCTGGGTCTGGCTCGTCAAGAAGGACGGCGGGCAGGAGGCGCTCGACTTCTACATCCGCTACCACGTGGGCGGCGCGAAGGGCGGCGTGACGGGCGAGGAGAGGACGCCACACGTGAAGCCCTTCTACTTCTACGTGGAGCGAGGCTCGGACGGCGTCATGCCGTGGATCTTCTTCGTGCCGCTCCTCGCGTGGCGAAGGGTGGCCTCGAAGGAGACGGCGCCCGGTCACACCGATGCGTGGGGGGGCGCCCCCCCCCGCCCCCCACGGTCCCCCACACAACTTCGCGAGGTCGGACTCTGGGGGCTCCTCCCGCTCCTGTTCCTCTCCGCGCTCGCGCCGAAGCGAGACCTCTACACGCTCCCTCTCCTCCCGCCCGTCGCGCTCCTCGCCGCGGTCGCGATCCTCGACGGCCCGATCGAGGGCACACCCGCGAAGGTCGCGAAGATCGGCTGGACGATCCTCGGCGGAGCCCTCCTCGTCGGCGCGGTCGGGAGCGGCGGCTACGCGCTCGTCGCGTCGCTCGTCGCGAGCGACCTCGCGGGCGCCGCGCTCGGTGGTGCGCTCCTCGCGGCCTGCGGCGCCGCCATCGTCGTCGCGCGACGCGACGACGAGGAGAAGGCCGGCCCGCTCCTCTATCCGTTCACGGTCATGTCGTTCGGCGTCGTGATCGCGACGTTCCTCGTCGCCTTCCTCGCGCCGCGCTCGCGAGGCTTCACGGAGAACTCCATCCGCCCGCTCATGCGCGACGTCGTCGCGACCGTGGCGAGCGATCGAGCGGTCCTCCACGGCTACCGCCTCGGAGACGGGACGGCCGTCGTGAACGGCGCGCTCTCGCTCGAAGTGGGCGGCCGCTTCGTGGACCTCGAGACGCCCGCTCAGCTCACGGCGGCCCTCGCCGACCCGCGGACGCGCGTCCTCATCCGCAAGAACGGGGCGAAGTCCTGGGACGAGCTCGGACGCCCGGGGCGCGTCGTGCGCGAGTTCCAGGCCGTGCCACGCGAAGGACGCCACGGCGAGCCGCCGGGCTGGAAGCACGAGTACCTTCTGCTCGCTCGCTAGGTGCTCCGAGCCCGTTCGTCGAAGGATGGCACGACCGCGAGCACCCCGCGAGAATCGCGGCATGGCCCTCGAGGGACGCTCGATCGGAGGCTACGAGCTCCTCGCCGAGATCGGACGCGGAGGCCTCGGCACCGTCCACCGCGCCCGCGCGCGCGACGGGCGCGAGGTCGCGCTCAAGGTCCTCTCGGCCGGAGCGACCGAGGAGCAGCTCGCCGCCTTCGAGCGCGAGCGCCGCCTCCTCTCGGTGTTCGGGGAGAGCGAGGGATTCGTCCCGATCCTCGACTCGGGGACGAACCCGCCGTTCCTGGTCATGCCGCTCCTCGAGGGCGGGACACTCGAGTCGCGCCTCGCGCGCGGCCCCCTCCCGGTCGCGGAGGCCGTGCGGATCGCCGCGCACCTCGCGAAGGCGCTCGGTCACGCGCACGAGCGCGGCGTCGTCCACCGGGACGTGAAGCCCGCGAACGTCCTCTTCGCGCGTGGCTCGAAGCGGCCGCTCCTCGCGGACCTGGGCCTCGCGAAGCACTTCCGGCGCGACGTCCTCGACGCCCGCGAGTCGCGCTCGCTGACCGCGACCGGCTCGATCGCGGGCACGCCCGGCTACATGGCACCGGAGCAGATCGACGACTCGAAGCGCGTCGGGCCGCCCGCCGACGTCTTCGCGCTCGGTGCTCTCCTCCACGAAGCGATCGCCGGCGCGAAACCGTTCGACTCCGCGACGATCCTCACCTACGGGAGCGCCCTCGCCACGAAGGAGGCGCCGCCGCTCAGGAGGCTGCGGCCCGGCACGCCGCGCTGGCTCGAGGCCGTCGTCCTCCGCGCGCTCGCGAAGGACCCCGCGGCGCGCTTCGCGGACGGCCACGCCTTCGCGCGCGCGCTCGCCGAGGGCTCGGCCCGCGCGCGGAACCGTCTCGTCTTCATCGGGGCCGGTGTCGTCGCGGGCGTCCTCCTCGCGCTCCTCGCGATCGCGGGGCTCCGTCCGTCTCCTCCGCCACCGCCTCCGGTCGTCGCGCCGCCGCGTCCCGTGCTCGCGCCCCCCCCCAACCCCCCCCCGCGGAGCGGGGGGGGGATTGGGGGGGGGCGCGAGCTCGTCGACCAGGCGCGCGTCGCGAACGAGAACGGTCGCCACGAAGACGCCGAGCAGCTCGCGAGCAAAGCGCTCGACCTCGCTCCGGAGGACGGCCTCGCCTGGCGCGAGCGCGGACGCGCGCGCGCCGGGCTCCGGAACCTCGACGGCGCTCGCTCGGACCTCGACCGCGCCGTCGCGTGCGCCCGGGAGGACCTCGACATCCGCCGGACGCGCCTCGACTTCCTCTTGGCCATGAGGCTGTTCGACGAGACACGGGAGGACATGGAGATCCTCGTCGCCGCCAGCCCCGAGAATCTGGTCCTCGTCCTCGGACGAGCCCAGCTCCGCGAGGAGACCGACCCCGCCGGCGCGGTCCAGGACTACACGCGCGTCCTCGAAGAAGCCCCCGAGCACGTCGAGGCGTTCGGCCGCCGCGCCCGCGCGCGCGCCCGCATCCCGGGCCAGCGCGCCGACGCGATCGCCGAGATCCGCGTCTTCCTCGAGAAGTGGAGCGACTCCCCCTACGCGGGGCAGATGCGCACCATCCTCGACGAGCTCACCGCGCAGGGCTCGGAGTAGTCACTTCACGATCGGAGTCTTCCCCGCCGCGATGTCGGTCAGGAAGTCCGCGATCTGCCGCTTCGGCTCGTCGAGCTGGAAGCTCACGTAGTGCCCCTCGCGGAAGTCGCGCTCGTACCGCAGGACGAGCGCCGTCTTGCCGTTCCGGTTGCCGCCCGCGGGGTACGGGAGCTCCTTCAAGCCACCCCACGCGAGCGCGGGGACGATCTGCTCGGTCGCTGGGATGTTCGGCACCTCGCCGCCCGCGAGGTCCACGCCGAGCGCGAGGACGAGCGCGCGCTGGAGGTGGTCGGGCACCTGGATGTCGCCGTGCCCCTCGACGACGAGGGAGTGCGGGACGTCGTGGCCCGCGATCGGGTAGCGCTGGACCTTCTGGACGTAGTGCGTGTTGTCGCACGGCCCGAGCGCGAGGTCGAAGGCCATGACGAGCGGGTGGAAGATGTCCGTGTGCTCGCCGAACGGGAGCGACACGAGGTCGATGATCTTGGACGGCATGATCGGGTCGGTCGGCCCGAAGGGGAACTCGACCCACGAGCCGCCCGCGCCCGTGAGGATCACGCCCTTCCAGTCGGGCAGGAGCCCCGCGAGCATGCCCGCGAGGTAGCTCCCGAGCGACTGGCCGCCCACGACCATGGTGTCGGCGTCGAAGCGCACCTTGCCGTCGGGCGCCGCGCTCGCGTCCGTCCCGGGGCAGAGCGCGGGGTCGATCTTCAGGTCGAGGAGGAGCCGCCTGAAGAGAGTCATCTCGAGGATCATCTGCGCGAAGTTGTCGCGCATGCCGTGCGGGTTGAAGAAGTCGTAGGCCGCGTAGCCGTCGCCCGAGAGGAAGCCGATCCGCGTCGGGCTGAGAGGGCCCGCCGCGCACGCCGTCGCCCAGCCGCGCGGAGCGACGTAGCTCGCGATCCCGCTGCCCGGGGGCGCCGGGACCGTCGCGACCGTGCGCCGGCCGCTGTCGATCACCTGCCGCGCCTCGCCGCCGGTGCCGTGGACCCAGAAGTAGAGCGGGAAGCCCTTCGCGGGCATCTTCCCCTTCGGGATCGACACCTGGAACTCCGCGCGGTCCCACCACTGGACGACGGGCATGCCCTGACCATCGACGGCCTGGTGGCCGCCACCCCAGACGTACGGGGGCACGCCCTTCTGGAACTGCGGCGGAGCCCACTGGCCCTTCAGGGCCGTGAAGCCGGGATACTGATCGCGGATCGCGAGCGGCTTCGTCGGCTTCGCCGGCGCCTGCGCGTTCAGCGCGGCGACCTGCTTCACGAGCCGCTCGGTCGGGTCTCCCGTCGTGAAGACGGCCGCGGCCGCGACGTCGTCCGCATGGATGCCCAGGTCCGTCAGCGCGAGCACGAGCGGCGCGAAGGCCGCCTGGAGGTCGGCGCCTTGCGGGCCCGCGGGCGCGCGGCCGGCGAGCAGCTCCGTGAGCGCGGGCGGCTGGCCGAGGAACGGCGTCCCCGGAGCGCCGAGCTTCCGCAACACGATCGCCGCGTGCGTCGTGTTCGGACGCATGCCCATTCCCGGGACGGGGAGGACCTGGAGGAGGTTCGCCGGCCTCACCGAGTCGGCCTTCGTCGTGACGGCGAGGCGCACCGGGTTGCGCTTCAGGCGCTCGGGCGACTTCGGGTCGATGTTGACGAGGAGGACGGGCGAGCCCGCCGCCATGCTCGCGACCGGGTCGTCCGCGGGCGCGTTCACGGGACCGTCGAAGCGGAAGTAGATCGTCCCCGTCGGGCTCGCGCCGCGCGTCTCCGCGTGGACGAGGTCGATCCCGCTGTTGATGTATTTCTTCTTCTTCGGGTTCGGCAGGTCGAGGAGGTTCAAGGAGCCGTTCGGGTTCCGCCGCGAGTCGAGCGGGAACGGCTGGTCGAAGAACTCGCCCGTCCCGGAGACGTCGAGGACGACGTTCGGCCCCGTCGCGAGGTTCGAGGGGGCCGTGCGCGTGGGGCCCGACGGAGCGACGGGCGTGGAGGCGGAGGCGTTGCTCGACGCCACCGGCGCGGTGACGGTGCCGCCGCTCGTCGTGGGAGCGGTCGCCGCCGACGGCGAGGACGAACGAGACGAGGAGCCGCCGCCCGTGCACGCCGACGTGAGGGCGAATCCGAGAAGGAGTATGTGTCGCTTCATGCGGGGCGCGAAAGCAACGTCCGCGCCCGCGTCGCGCGAACGCCGTAACTCCGCGCGCGACCAGGGATGGCGCGGTGCGCATCCCGCCCTCCATGCGTGCGGGATCCGCGCGCGCGGCCGGGGCGCCCTCGAGAATCGGGGGCACGAACACGAGTGTTGCATCCATGGGGCTAGGGGCGAAGCACCCAGATGCTGGCCCGGCGGGACTTCACCGAGCAGAATCCAGAGAGCATGCGGATCGGGGGGTACGAGGTCCTCTCCGAGCTCGGCCACGGAGGCACGAGCACGGTGCACCGTGCCCGGGCGCCCGACGGCCGCGAGGTCGCGCTCAAGGTCCTC
>CAZYLP010000215.1:0-11127 GCA_964648345.1 uncultured Planctomycetota bacterium | reverse complement strand
CTCGGGCGGCGAGCGCAACCGCGTCCAGCTCGCGAAGTACCTCCGCAAGGGCGGCAACGTCATCATCCTCGACGAGCCGACCAACGACCTCGACCTCCAGACGCTCCGCGTCCTCGAGGAGGCGCTCACCGGGTTCCCCGGGTGCGCGATCGTGATCACGCACGACCGCTACTTCCTGAACCGCGTCGCGACCCACATCCTCGCGTTCGAGGCCGGGGGGGCGGGGGGGGTGGAGCCCCCCCACGCAGCGGCGCCCAAGGTCGTGTTCAGCGAGGGCGGCTACGAGATCTACGAGGAGCGCAAGAAGCGCCGCGACGCCGAGGCCGGCGTCCAGGGCGGGGCCGGCAAGACGAAGCACCGGAAGATGATGGCCTGAGGCCGTGGGCGCGGCCGACGGTCGCCCGGAGCGCTTCGCCGCGGCCGCGATCGTCGGCGTCGCGAAGGGAGTCCTCACCGGGCTCCTCATCGGCGCCGTGCCGGCGTTCGTCATGCTCTCGCAGTCGCCGCCGGCGCCGCTCGCCGAGGTCGGCCGTATCCTCGCGGGGCTCGTGCTCGCGGGGGCCGCGATCTGCGGGCTCGACGCGACGTCGGGCCGGATCGCCTCGGAGCCGCTCCAGCGCGTGCTCCGGTTCCTCGCGGGCCTCCTCGGCCCGGTCGCGTTCGTGTCGCCGCAGTACGCGCTCACGGCGGCGGACCAGGTGCCGCTCATCCCGCCCGAGGCGCTCCCGATCGTCGCCGGCGGCGGGGCCGCGCTCGGGGTCGGCTTCGTCTTCGCGGGCGAGCCGGACACGCCGCCTCACCGGGCCCAGGGATGCGCGCGCCTCGCGATCGCGGTCACGACGGCGTGCGGCGGAGTCGCCGTCGTCGCCGCGTTCAACGCGGGCGTCTCGGACGGGATCGGCTTCTGCCTCGGCGGCCTCTTCACGGGCTACGCCGGCGTGGCCGTCTTCTGGCTCGTCCAGCAGCTCGTCTCACTCGCGCTGCCGCCGCTCGCTCTCTGGCTCGAGCCCGACTTCGACATCGATGCGCCCGACCATCCGAGGGCCGACGTGCTCCGCGAGCTCGACACGTTCGAGAGGTGTCTCCGCGCGGCGAGCGACGCGGAGCCCGTGCGGCGCGAGATGCAGCTCCACGACGCGCTCGCGGCCATGGACCGTCTCGAGCCGCTCGTCCACAGCCACGCTTCGTCGGTCACGCCGGGCACGCTCGCCCAGCGCCGCGCGGAGGTCTACCTCCTCCTCGGCAAGCTCGACGACGCGGCCAAGCTCGCGGGCACGGCGCGCGACGGTCCGGCGATCGAGATCGAGGTCGCGCGCCGCCGCGGCGACCTCGAAGGCGCGGCCAAGCTCGCGAGCCGGTGGCTGGACGCGGCCGCGACCGACCGCACGTTCCGCGCGAAGAGCGTCCAGGCGAGCGCCTTCGCGCTCCTCGCGCTCGTGCGCGCGGACCAGGGACGGTTCGACGAGGCACAGGGCGCGCTCGACACGCTCAAGAAGATCCCGGCGTGGCACTCGCGGGCGTTCAGGCACTTGAACGCTCCCGAGGTCGCGTTTTACATCGTGGCGTGCCGGAGCAAGAAGAGCGGCCCTCGACCGTCTTCCACCACTTGACCGTCGAGCGAGTCGGCGCCTACATCCGTGCGTGCACCGACCGATCGCGCCCGGCCTGATCCAGGGAGCCGTCCGCGGCCTCCTCGCCGGGGCCTTCACGGCGGCGGTCGCCCCGACGCCGCTCCTCGTGATCGACGGCGTCAAGCTCGAGGGCTACGCGCTCGTCGCGATCGCGATGATCGTCTGCGGGACGGTGCATGGCGCGACGGACGGGCTCGAGGCGCGGATCGGTCCTCGCTGGTACGTCCGCGGTCTCTCGGCCCTCATCGCGGGCTCGCTCGCGGGCATGGTCGTCGCCTCGCTGAACGAGCTCGTCTTCCGCGGGCACGTCGGAGTCCCGACGGACGAGGTGCTCGAGGGCTGGCTCAAGGGCGGCGCGAGCGCCGTGCTCCCGGGGATCGCGCTCATGATCGCGGGCCCGCACGAGAAGGGCGCCTCGATGCGCGCGCGCTACCGGCGCGCCGCGATCGCGGGCGGCCTCGTCGCGGCGGCGCCCGCCCTCCTCGCGGTCGCGACGATGAACAACTCGGGCGACTTCCTCGTCTTCTCGGCGGCCGCTCTCATCATCGTGGGGATCGCGCTCCTCCACTGCCTCGGTCATCACATCGCGCGCGGAGCGGGCCGCTCGGTGGGGCAGTGGCTCGAGCCCGACACGTCGTGGACGCTCCGCATGGAAGCGCGCGACGAGTACACCAAGCTCGCGCGCGATGCGCTCAAGCTCCGCCAGCTCGCCGAGTCGGCGAAGGACGAGAGGGCGAAGCGCGCGGCCTGCGAGCGCGGCCTCGACGCGGCGCGGAGCGCGTTCGACATCGCGGAGAAGGCGCGCCTCGAGCTCGTGCGCGAGGAGGCGGGGCGGCAGCTCCGCTACTTCCTCAAGGCGCTCGGCCGGAACGAGGAGGCGGCGACGCTCAAGGTCTAGCTGACGAAGCCGATCTCGCCCCGCTGCTCGAGGCCGCGCGCCGCCAGGCGGACGTGCTCGGCGGCCGTGTCCACGGCGGCGTCGAGGTCGGCGTCCGAGAGGTGCTCCTCGGCGCGGCGCACGGCCGCGAAGCGAGCCTGGACGACGACCTCCTTGAGGAACGCCATCGAGAAGCCGTCCGGGCGCGCGGCGAGTCGCGCCGCCGCGCCCTCCGACGCGTCGGCGCCGAGGAGCCGCGCGAGGTAACGCTCGCGGAGCGCGCGGTCCGGCGCCGGGATCGTCCAGACGCGGTCGAAGCGGCTCGGCCGGCGCGCGATCGCGGGGTCGATCCGGTCGGGGCGGTTCGTCGTCGCGATGACGAGGATCCCGTGGAGAGGGGCGAGGCCGTCGAGTGCGTTGAGGAACAGCGAGAGGGCGGGCCCGTCGTCCACGAGGGCGTCGAGGTCCTCGAAGCAGAGGACGCACGGCGCGAGGAGCGCGGCCTTGGCGAACGCGCGCTCGATGAGCTTCCCCCGCTCGGCCTCGCTCGTGACGACGGCCTGGATCACGGGCACGCCGCCGGCCGTGCGGATCGCCTTGAGGATCGTCGTCTTCCCGTTGCCCGGCGGACCGGCGAGGAGGATCCCGCGGCGGTAGGCGAGGCGGTGGCGCTCGTAGAGGGCGCGCGAGGCGAAGAACTCGGCGACGGTGCGCTCGATGTCGCCCGCGAGCCCGGAGGGGAGGAGCACGTCGGCCCACGCGACGGCCTCGCCGCGCGCGCGCCGCTCGTTGCACTTGCCCGAGAGGATCACGAGCCCGGGGCGGCTCCGCTCGTGAGCGACGTGCCGGACCTCGGCGTCCGTCGCGAGCCGCTCGAAGTCGGCGCGGCGGGTGGCGCCGATGCACGCGAAGGTCTCGTTGTACTCACCCTGCTCGTAGAACCAGAGCCAGAGCTGGCGGTCGCGGTCCGAGAGCTTGAAGAACCCGAAGCGGACCGGAGAGCGGAACGTGACGCGCACCTGGTCGCCGGTCGGCTCGTCCGGGGCGACCTCGATGTCCTCCTCGGGGTGCTCGAGGTCGTCCGACGCGCTCTGCGCGAACCACGCGGCGAGGTCGTACGGCTCGAACGCGGCGATCTCCTCGGGCATGGGCTCGAGGCGCTCGACCGCGAGGCCGCACGCGGCCGCCGCGGCGTCGAGACACGCCGCGCAGCGGAACGCGGGCGTCATGTCCGCGCGGAAGACCTCGAGCGCGCGCGCGTGGCGGCGGGCGAGGGCCTCGCGGAACGCGTTCAGCTCGCGGGCGCGCGTCAGGTGGAGCTCGGGGGAGGTGGTGTCCATCGAGACTCCTCGACGCCCGAGGAGGGCGGTCCCTGTCACGTCCATCGAGGCGCGTCTCACGCGGACGCCGGGAAGTCGACGCGCGTCTTCACGGCCTGACCCTCGAGCGCGACCTCGACCTCGTCGTCCGCGTACGCGACACGCACGACCGCGCCGTCGCCGAGCCGCGCGGTGCCGATCCAGCCCGCGCGCCGCTTTCCGCCCCGGACGACGGCGCCCGCGATGAGCGCCTTGAGCTCGGCGTCGGGGCCGATCAGGTCGGGGAGCGCGTGCGCGACGACGGCCTCGGCGCGCTCGCGCGCCGTGCGCGGCCCGAGGTCGCCCGTCGCGACGAGGATCCGCACGCAGCCCACGAGGACCCCGGTCCGCGCGTGCACGGAGGCGAGGACGTGCCCGCGCTCGCGCTCGTTCTGGACCACGAAGCGGAGACGCCAGAGGCGGCCGGCGGGCGTCTCCTCGATGTCCGCGCGCTCGAGGAGGGTCCCCTCGGGGAGCGCCTCCTCGCGGGCGGCGCGGCGCTGAGCCTCGACTCGGCCGAGGGCGGCGCCGTCGCGCGAGCCGCGGAGGAAGACCGGCGCGAACCAGCTCAGGAGCTCGCCCGAGTCGGCGTCGATCTCGACGTGGATCGGGCCCTCGGGCGCCGGTGCGAAGGCGCTCACGAACACCTCGTGGCCGGGGGCGCCGTTCACGCGCGCGGCGTGCGCCGTCACGACGCGCGTGACGAGCTTCTCCGAGCCGCCCGCGCGCCTGAACGATGCGTCGGCCACGCTCCGCGCGTGCTCGAGGACCGAGGGCGGGACGGGGTCCGCGGGGCGCTCCGCGTCGGGGCGCGCTCCCATGCGGATGCGCGTCCCGTGCTCGCTCGTCGTCACGAGGGCCGTGCTCACGCGCTCGTGGATCCGGAAGAACGCTCCCTTGTGGAGGCGGAGGTAGATGTGACTGAACCGCGGCGCCGTCTCGCGGATCAGCTCGAGCTCGAAGCGGTCGCCGGTCCAGCGCCGCTCGAGGGTGCGGCGCGCCGCCGCCTCCGCGAGCGCGCGCTCGCGGGCGTCCGTGTCTTTCGGGTTCATGGATCGTTCTCCCGGAGGTGGGGAGAACAACCGCGGAACCAAGCGGCTGTCGTGGCGATCACGAGGGTTCGGGGATCGAGGCCGTCGCGAGGTGCGACCGCTGTCGCATTGTGCGACAGTACGTCGGTTCTCTCGAACGAGTCAGGAGGCTCCTGGCGTACTGTAGGATCACGACATGGGACAGGGATCTCCCGCCCCCGAGCGCAACGGGCATCGCTATCCGCTGGTCCGCACGAACGATCGGAAGCTCGCGGACTACTCGGGGCCCAGCTACCTCTGGGACATCGACAACACGTACCTCATGACGGAGTGGTCGAGCATCCGCGACCTCCTCCGGATCCGCTTCGAGGGCGCGCTCGACAAGCGCCCCGTGGCGGGCGCGCCCGAGCTGCTGCAGGCCCTGCGCCGCGGCGCGACGACTTCGGGCGAGCGGCGGCCGATCTACTTCGTGTCCGCGTCGCCCGAGACGATGCGGCCCGTCCTCGAGAAGCGCATGCTCCTCGACGGCGTCGAGCAGGACGGCGCGACGTTCCGCGACCTCTGGACCGGCGCGCTCCAGATGCCGCACCTCCGTCACATCCGCGACGTCTACGGCTACAAGATCGCGGCGCTCCTCCTCTACCGGCTCGAGAGCTCGCCCCACGCGCGCGAGACGCTCTTCGGCGACGACCGCGAGCACGACCCCGAGGTGTACGTCCTCTACGCGCGGATCTGCAGCGGCGCCATGCGCGGCAAGCAGCTCGAGGAGGTGCTCGCCGCCCGCAACGTGCGCCGGAACGACGTCGCGTACATCGCGACGCTCGCGAGCGAGCTCCCCGAGCACGACCCGGTGGACCGGATCATCATCCGCCGGATCAAGCCGGTCGAGCGCGCGCCGGGCGACGAGCCGGGCGAGGCGGCGAAGACCTCGCCGTTCGACGCGCAGGACACGCGCGTCCATCTCGTCGCGGACTACGCCGAGTCGGCCGCGATCCTCTTCGGGGCCGGGCTCATGGACGCGCGCGGCTTCGCGCGCGTCTTCTCGGCGGTGCGCGGCGAGAGCGGCCGCGACGTCGAGAAGCTCCTCCGCGCGGCGAAGCCGGACATAGCCCCCGAGGCCGTCGCGGCGGTGAACGGCGAGTTCGGCCGGCTCCCGACCCCGCTCCGCGAGGACGAGTCCTCCGTCCGTGGAGCGGAGCCCACGCACCGTGGAGCGGAATCCGAAGAGGCTCAGGAGACATGAAGCGCATCCTCCTCCTCGCCGCTCTTCTCCTCCTCGCTCCCTCGTGCGTCTCGCAGACCGACGTGCGGAAGCCCGTCCAGGATCAGCTCCTCCTCACCGGGAGGATCATGGGCTTCGCGCTCGACGCGCAGATGGAGGCGCTCGAGACGAAGCTCGCGGTCGTCGAGGCCTCCCCTTCGCTCGAGGCGAAGCTCGGCAAGCCCGAGGAGATCCGCAAGAAGATCCAGCGCGTGCGCGCGGACCAGCTCGCGCTCCAGCAGGAGCTCAAGGTCCTCCGCGACCGCTACGCCCTCGAGGACGAGGCGCGCTGAGGTGCTCGCCGCGTTCGTGACGGCCGCCATCGTCGCGGTGCTCCTGTTCGGAGTCTTCACGATGTACCGGTCGCGCTTCGGGCCGCCCGCGCCGGGCTCGGAGACCCTCCGCGCGACGATCTGCGACGTGAAGGCGGGCGGCTCTCTCCGCCTCGCCGGCTTCGGAGACGACGGAGAGGACGTCGAGCTCCCGATCTCCGCGGTCGTCGCCGTCCGGATGGGCGCCGAGAGCTGGCACGAGATGTCGGGGCAGTACCGCTCGCGGCTCATCCGCCTCGAGTGGCGCAAGCGCCCGAACGCGACGAAGGTCGTCGCCTACGCGAAGACGGACCTCCCCCTCGAGGAGGTCCAGCTCGACCCCGCGGCCCTCGATGCCGCGAAGAGCGGCGGCCCGCCCGTCGCGGCGCTCGGCTCGACCTTCCGCGTCGAGGAGTCCGGCGACGCGATCCGCGGCGAGGCCCTCGCGCTCAGGACGTGGGTCCTCTACGACGACGAGAAGCGTCGCGTCCTCCGCGTGGACAAGGTCGGCGAGCAGCCGGCGCGCGCCTGCATCGGCCGGGTCATCGCCGCGGACGCGATCGACGTCGTGAAGATCGGCTGACCCCCCGAGTCGCGGCGCTCGCTCGGGGACCCGGTACAGTCGCGCGGCCGCGCGGCTTTCCTCGCGGCCGCAGCAGACTCCCTCGATTAGACCCGACTCTTCTTCCCAGCGTCATGCTCCGCTAACCCTGGAGTGGCGCGAAGCTCGCGGCGTGGGACGCCGCCCAACCCTACCGGCAGAGAGTGCCCGCTCGTCGTCCCGATGTGACAGCCTCATATCGCGACGGGGTCGCATGTTCTTTAGAATCGAGGCACACCATGCGCTATCTAGTCACGAGCGCGCTCCCTTACGCGAACGGCCCGCTCCACTTCGGCCACATCGCGGGCGCCTACCTCCCAGCGGATATCTTCGTGCGCTTCAAGCGCTTGCGACGTGAGGAGGTGATCTACATCTGCGGGACCGACGAGCACGGGACCCCGATCACCTTCAACGCCGGCAAGGAGGGGATCACCCCCCTCGCCTATGCCGACCGGTGGCACGAGGTCATCAAGAAGCAGTTCGACCGGCTCGACATCGTGTTCGACAACTTCTCGCGGACGACGAAGAAGCACCACTACCAGCTCACGCAGGACTTCTTCACCGCGCTCAAGACGAACGGCTTCATCTTCGACCAGGTGGACAAGCAGCTCTACTGCGAGAAGGACAAGAAGGGCCTCGCCGACCGCTTCGTGGTCGGCAAGTGCTACGAGTGCGGCTTCGAGCGCGCGCGCGGCGACGAGTGCCCGAAGTGCGGGACCGCGCTCGATGCGCTCCGCCTGCTCGAGCCGAAGTGCAAGACGTGCGGGACGCCCGCCGTCCTCCGCGACTCGCGCAACTGGTACGTCGACCTGCCGAAGCTCCGCTCGAGGATGGACCCGTACATCACCGAGGCCTTCACGCGCTGGAAGGAGAACGTGAAGGGCGAGGTGAACAAGTACTGGCTCGATCTTCGCCCGTGGGTCGTGACGCGCGACCTCGACTGGGGCGTGCCCGTCCCGCTCCCCGAGGCGAAGGACAAGGTCTTCTACGTCTGGTTCGACGCGCCGATCGGCTACGTCTCCTCGACGATCGAGTGGAGCGCCGACAAGTGGAAGGACTGGTGGTTCGACCGCGCGAACACGCGGCTCATCCACTTCATCGGCAAGGACAACATCGCGTTCCACGCGGTCCGCTGGCCCGCGATGCTGCTCGGCCAGACCGACCCGTACCTCGTCCCGTACGACGTCCCCGCGAACGAGTTCTACAACCTCGAGGGCGGCAAGTTCTCGACGAGCGAGGGCTGGTACATCGACTTCGACGAGTTCCTCGATCGCTACCCGTCGGACTCGCTCCGCTGGACGATCGCGCGCGGCGCGCCCGAGACCAGGGACTCCGAGTTCACGTGGAAGGACTTCCAGGCGAAGGTGAACGCCGAGCTCCTCGGGAACTTCGGCAACTTCGCGTCGCGCGTCCTGAAGTTCGTGACCGACAAGCTCGGGGGCACGATCCCCGAGCGGAAGGCGCCGCTCGGCGACCCCGAGAACCAGGCGCTCTCGATCACGCTCGCGGAGTTCGACGAGGTCGCGCGCGAGCTCGACCGCTACGGCGTGCGCTCCGCGGCCGAGCACTGCCTCAAGATCGGCTACGCGGGCAACAAGCTCTTCGAGCAGCGCGAGCCGTGGAAGACGATCAAGACGGACCCCGACCGCTGCGCGACGACGCTCAACGTCGCCGCGAAGATCCTCGAGACTCTCTGCGTCGCGCTCAGCCCGTTCATCCCGCGGACGGCCGACAGGCTCTGGACCCAGCTCGGGCTCCCGGGCTCGCCGCGCGACCGCGGCTGGAAGGACGCGCGCGACCCGAAGGACCCGGGTGGCCGCAAGCTCGGAGCGGTCGAGCTCCTGTTCAAGAAGATCGAGGACGCGGACGTCGAGCGCGAGGTCGCGGCCCTCCGGGCGCGAGCGCAGAAGAAAGAGGAGAGGCCGAAGGTGGACGACAAGAAGCCGGCCGCGCCTGCTCCGGGCACGCCGCCCCCAGCCGCGAAGGCCCCCGAGGGCGGGCCCAAGCCGGACATCGCCTACGACGACTTCGGCAAGCTCGACATCAAGATCGCCAAGGTGCTGACGTGCGCTCCGGTCGAGGGCGCCGACAAGCTCTTCAAGCTCGAGCTCGAGATCGACGGCGGGCAGAAGCGGACGGTCGTAAGTGGAATCCGCCCGTGGTACAAGGAGGACGAGCTCGTCGGGCGCGAGGTCGTCTACCTCGCTAACCTGGCTCCGAAGAAGCTGCGGGGCGTCATGTCGCAGGGCATGATCCTCGCGGCCCACTCGCAGGACGGAGGGGCCGTCCTGCTGAAGCCGGAGAAGGGCGTGTTCCCGGGGTCGAAGGTGTCATGAGGGGAGATCGCATGAGGATCAGGGGGATCGCTTTCCTCGCCGCCGGTCTGATGACGGCGGCGCTCGCGCTGCCGGCGTCCGGCCAGGAGCAGAGCGCTCAGGACCTCGTCGGCACGTGGAAGCGCGACGACGGGAAGATGATCCGTCTCGACTGGGACGCCGCCGCGGGCGAGCTGACCGGCACGTTCCTCGACCTGCCCGAGAACGACGTCACGCACCTCAAGTACGGCGTCAAGCTCCGGCTGCGCCGCGAGGGCGACAAGGTCATCGGCAAGGCGATCTGGCGCGACACGAACCCGAAGACGAAGGGCTTCCCGCCGTCGCCCGACTACTGGGACGCGGACGCTCTGTGGGAGCTCGAGGTCGTCGCGCCGGGCAAGCTCAAGGGGCGCACCGAGAGCATGAGCTTCGGCTGGGGCAAGGTCACCGACAAGCAGTGGGACCAGCACGAGCTCACCCGCCTCGCCGTCGTCACGATGGGCGGCTCGGGCAAGGCGCCCGAGAAGGTCGAGGCCGCGCAGCCGATCGACGCGCCCGCGCTCGCGGGCACGTGGAAGACGAGCACCGGCGCGATCGTCAACTTCAAGCCGCAGGACTCGGGCTTCCAGGTCGAGCGGATCGCCGGCACCGGCGCGTACCCGACGGCCCTCAAGCTCGCGAACGAAGGCAACGTCCTCAAGGGCTCCGCGACGTGGGACGGCGGCGCGGAGACGAAGGTCGAGCTCCGGCTCACGTCGAAGGGCCGCCTCGAGGGCCGGGCCGAGTCGATCGAGGGCGCGGAGCGCGGCTGGGCCCCGCTCGCCTTCGAGCGGCTCCCGCGCATCGACGACGCGCCGGCCTCGGGCGGCGCGGAGCCGGGCCCGATCGCTCCCCCGGCGCCGGGCGAGCTCACCGCGCTCGACTACAAGCGGGACGACGGCCTCTACCTGCGCCTCACGCCCCAGGGCGGTGGCAAGTACACGGGCGAGCTCGTCTCGAAGACGAAGTTCGTGAACGCGCGCCTCGACCTCGTGCAGGGCGCGGACGGGAAGCTCACGGGCACGGCCGTCTTCAAGATCGACGGCGCCGCGGTCGAGACGAAGTGGGAGCTCTCGCCGCAGCCCGACGGGACGCTCGACGCTCGCTCCGAGTGGTTCGACTGGGACGCCTCCGCCAAGACGTCGCCCGTTCGCGGCATGAGCGCGAGGAAGTTCAAGCCGCTCAAGCGCGTGGGTTGAAGCGCCTCCGCCTCGCGGCGCTCCTCCTCGTCCTCGCCGTCGTCGCGGGCCTCGCCGCCGTCCCCGCTCTCTACGAGCCCGGGGCGCGCGTCCCGTTCGCGGGGACACACGACCTCGGCCACGGAGTGAGCGTCACTCGCTCCTCCACCCTCATCGTCATCCGCGTGCCCCGGCGCGCCGGCGTCCGGCTCCGCGCCGTCCTCGCCTACGAGAAGACGCCGCGCCTCCTCCCGCTCGCGGAGATCGCGCACGGCGCGCTCGGCGGAGTGAACGGCGACTACCACGGCCTCCACGACGCGGACTTCGCGCGGACCTACGCGCCCGTCGTGACCGACGGACGCACGGCCTGGGCCGTGCCCGCGCGCGAGGGGAGCTACGTGAGCTTCTGGCTCGATGCGCAGCGGGCCCCGCACCTCGGGACGCCCGCGAAGGACGCGTGGCTCTCGATCGGCACGGGCCCGCGTCTCCTCGAGGCGGGCGAGGTCACGAAGGACGTGCGGACGG
>CAZYLP010000214.1:0-11175 GCA_964648345.1 uncultured Planctomycetota bacterium | reverse complement strand
TCGGACGAGGGGCGCCAGGCTCTCGCCGCCTACGTCTCCGCGCGCAAGGAGGGCGCGTCCCCCCGCGCCCGCGAGGCCCTCGAGCTCGCGCTCCGCCGACTGGCCGGGCGCTGACGGAGTCGTTAACCTCTCCGGCCAGGGGATGAGTCGATGATGCGCTCGGTCTTGCCGATCGCCGCCTTCCTGTCGCTCCTGTTCCTCCACGACACCGCGTTCGCCTGAACGAACATCGGTGGCATTCCGGTGGAATGCCAGCTCGAGTGCGTGACGGTGAAGGGGACGACCCAGGGCGACCCCTCGATCAACCCCCAGCCCCTGGCGTCCCAGCTCATGATCGGGCAGTGGACGGCGAAGGGGTTCATCGCCTCGCCGGACCGGAAGCACCTCTTCATCCATCGCTTCGACGGCTTCGCGATCAGCAAGGACGGCGGCGCTCCCGTCGAGTACAAGTGGTCGTTCAACAACCGCGACGTCCAGTGGTCCCCCGACAGCAAGCGTTTCCTCGCGTGGACCTCGACGGGCGACCTCGCCTGCTTCGAGCTCGACTCGATCGGACCCGGCGGCACGCCGCGCTCGTCGATCCTGCGCAAGGCGCAGCCTCCCAAGCGCACGGGCGGCGTCGAGTGGGGCCCGGATGGGAACGACGCCTACTTCATCGAGCTCTGGGACGACGCGCAGAACAAGGTCCGCGGCACGCTCCAGCGCGTGAGCATCCAGAACGGCGTGGCGACGGGAGTCGCGACCGTGCTCAGCCACACCGCGGGGATCCGCTTCTACAACCCGCCCGTCTCGCGCTTCCAGCACGGCGCCGGCCCCATCGCCGAGCCCTACAAGATCTTCGTGGGCGCCAAGGACGGTCTCTTCCTCGTCAACCCGGACGGCAAGGGCTTCGAGCAGCTCACGCCGGCGATCGCCGACGGCATCGACAACCTCGAGTGGTCCCCGGACCCGAAGAAGGAGAAGCTGCTCATCAACTTCTTCATGCCCACGAAGTGCGCGGGGGCGAACGAGCTCAAGGGGCTCTACCTCGTCCACCTCGATCGAAAGACCAAGGACAAGAAGGGCGAGGCGCTCTTCGAGCAGCTCCACGACAAGCTCGATGTCCACACGATCTGGTTCTCGCCTCACGGCAAGTACGTGACGTGGGTCACCTGGGACGGGATCTACATCCGCGAGGTCGAGGGGAAGGCGGACACGGTCAAGAAGATCGTGATCAAGGACAGCGACTCGAAGGGCCAGATCGAGGTGAAGGGCTGCTCCTGGAACGAGGCCGAGACGAAGCTCGCGGTCGCCGCTTCGAACCGGCTCTTCGTTTACGACGTGGCGAAGGACCAGAAGTGGACCGTGGCGCGCTGCGGCAAGGAAGGTCGCACATTCACCGCGGAGCCTGTCTGGCGTGGAGATGACGTGACCTTCAGCACCTTCACGGACATGATCCCTCCGAAGCCCGTGAAGCGCTGACGCCCCGCGTCGCAAGAACCCGGGCCGCCACGACGTCACTCCTCGTTGACGGGGTGCGTTTGAAACGCACACCCCATCGCTGCTAAGGTCAGTTCGGGGTTGGCTGAAAAGGTCAGGGTGGAAGATGCGCCGCATTCACTCCCGCCGGGATCGGGGCGCCGCACTCATCTTCGCGCTGGGCATCCTCGCGTGCTTGACCCTCCTCGCGACGGCGTTCGCGACGCTCACGCAGGTCGAGCTCCGCGCCTCGCGCAACTACCGAGACGGTGAGCGCGCGACCTACATCGCGATCAGCGGCATCGAGCGCGCCAAGTTCGAGCTGAGGCGCTCGGTCTCGACGCCGGGCTACCCGCTGCCGTGGCTCCTCTACGAGCCGGCCGCGTCGGTGCAGAACACGATGCCCGAGCTCGACTTCACGACGAACCCGCAGAACCCGTCCTTCAAGCACGGGTTCGCGACGGTGCCGGCCATCCTCCAGCAGAACCCGCCGAAGCTCCCCTACCCGTCGGGCTTCGTCGCCTCGACGTACTACCGCGACCCGACGACGCCCGAGATGCTCGGCGACTACTACTCGCTCCGCGTGACCGAGTGCAACGCGCAGGTCTACCTGAACGACAAGCACCCGCACCTCGGCATGATGATCAACAGTCTCGCGTGGGCCCTCGCGATCCCGAACCCGACGAACATCGCGACGAAGATCCTCACGAACCGCCCGCCGAGCGGCTTCCGGCGCGTCGAGGAGCTCAAGGCCCTCCTCACGCCCGACGAGTACACCGCGATCAAGGGCTACGTGACCTGCCACGCCTACGTGGACCGCAAGGTCATCGAGAGCGGCCCGCAGCCCAACAACACGAACCCGGCTCTCGTCACGCAGCCGCGCGCGCCGATCAACATCAACCTCGCGCCGATGCCGGTCCTCGTCGCGGCGCTCGCGGGCGTGGGCTACATCAAGCCGACGCTCGTCCTCATGTCGCCGCAGAAGGCCGTGATCCTCGCGCAGGAGATCATCGCCTACCGCGCGAACCCGACCCAGAACTTCGGACAGGGCAACCCGAACCTCGGCAACCCGCCCTCGCGGCGCTTCGGCTTCGCTTCGTGGCCCGAGTACGCGGCGTTCCTCGCGAACTCGCCCACGGTCAAGAACGACCCGCTCATGTGCGCGGCGCTCCTCGCGAACGCGAACCCGAACACGGACCTGAACGGCTTCGTGCCCGACGCCTGCATGTGGCACCCGATCGACAAGCTCGACCTCGCCGGCGCGACGACCGAGTTCCGCTTCGGCTCGGGCGGCGTGTTCTCGATCGAGTCCCTCGGGGTCGTGCTCGGTCCTGACGGCGTGCCGGTCGCCGCGTCGAAGATGCGCTCGTCCGTCTGCGTGTTCAACGAGTACTGCGACACGAGCCAGGCGGACTTCGAGGTGGACCGGCTCGACCCGAACGGCGTCGCCGGCTACCCGGGCCTCCGCGACATCACGACGGGCCCCGAGTGGCGGAACGCCCAGAACGCGAACCTGACCGGCGCGACGGCCGACGAGGACGGCCTCCTCGCGGCGCGCTACGACGGTCACCTCACGTTCAACGCGATCACCAGGACGGACATCTCGCCCCAGGGCGGCTTCGCCGGCTTCATCGACCGGACGATCCAGGGCAACCCGATGCAGAACGTGAGCGGCAAGCCCTGCCGCACGATCGGCACCCCGAACGCCGGTCCGCTCGTCGTGACGCCCCAGGCGCCGGTCACGCTCGGCACCTGGATGACGGGCACGGATCTCCTGCCCATGGGTGCCTACACGGGCCGCGGTGGCCGCCAGTTCTGCTTCGACCAGGACCCCGCCGTGCCGACGACGACGCACGACATCCCCAAGGTCGTCATGTCCACGACGCCGATCGACTACATCGTGACCACCACGACGACCACGACGACGCCCCAATGGGAGGTCGACACGAGCTCGGGATCCGCGGTGGTGAAGCCGCTTCCGGACCTCGTGACGGTGACGAGCACCGACACACCGCAGCAGCTCCCGGCGGAGTCGGAGCCCGTGCCGGCCTACTCGTACGACGCGGTCGACAAGATGGGCTTCGAGATGTGGTTCAAGCCCGCGGTGGGCTTCGGCGGGCGGCAGGAGCTCCTCAACTGGGAGAGCGGCGGCCCCGAGCTGGCGACGCAGGTCCTCGGCAAGAGCTACAACTGGGGCAAGAAGGCGACGCTCGCCGTCTGGATCGTGCCGGACGCGACGCCGCCTGCCGGCACCAGCTACACGCTCCACTGCAAGTTCGAGATCGAGGGCACGCCCTACAGCCGCGAGTGGATCTACGGAGTCAACATCCGCGCGGGCACCTGGCACCACATCCTGTTCAGCTTCTGGGTCCCGAAGCCGGGCCAGACGGGCTCGCCGCCCGAGCACACGATGTTCTTCGTGGACGGGCAGAACACGACCAGCGTCTCGGCCGAGCCGAACTGGCCGACGGAGACGCTCGCGCAGGCCCTCGCGATGCGCGACGTGACGGACGCCCTCATCGCAAGGGCCCAGGCCGCGGTCGTCGCGGCCGGGATCTCGGGCGCGCTCGTCATGTCGAACCCGATCAACACGAGCGACCCGATCTACCAGGTCCCGGTCCAGTTCCCGCGCGGGGTCAGGCCCGTCTGCTTCGCCGGCGATCAGGCCGTGTTCACGGGCCTCGTGGACAACCTGATCATCCAGGGCAACTGGGCGAAGAAGATGTCGGGCAACTACAACGGCGAGCAGTACCTGCCGCGCTTCGACTCCTACCGCCCCTCGGCGGGCGGTGCGTCGAACGGAAGCGCGCTCGCCTTCCAGAAGCGCGCCCAGGCGCTCGAGTGGGACCGTCCGATCCGCATCGTGGCGTGCGACGCGACCGCGTGGAAGACGAACCCGGCCGCCGACGGCGGCGAGCTCATGATCGGCAACGTCTACACGCGCTTCGGGTGGCAGTCGGGCACCGGCTCTTCGTTCCCGAGCCTCGGGCAGACGTACGGGGCCGGCGCGAGCTCCGGCTGGACGCCCCAGCTCAACTCGGGCGCTCCGTTCAACGCCGTCGCGAGCGGGTACCTCGTGCCCGACCGCGGCCAGAACAACGGTCAGCCGCGCGGCTTCCTCACGAAGACGAACGGCGAGCTCGAGCTCTACGCGGTCGAGATCAGCCCGACGACGGACTCGCAGTCCGGGCCGCGCATGGCGCCGATCGTGGACGACGTGCGGATCATCTACATGCCGTGGGACGTCGTGACCGTCCTCGAGGAGGTGGAGATTGTCGATTAAATGGGGCGAAGCCCCCCGCAGCGGCACCGCGCCGTTTGCGGTGCCGCGAGGCGAAGCCCCCAAGAGGTGGCGGATCGGGTCGCTGCTGCTGCTCGCCGCTCTCGTCCATGCGCCGTCCGCGGCCCGCGCCCAGAACGGAGACCCCTGCGACGCGAACCGTGTCATCGACATCAAGGTCCCGTTCTTCCGGCCGGCGAACGAGGTCCAGGGCTACAACAAGATCCGCATGCACATGCTCCCGGTCCGCGACGAGGCGAACGGGACGATCACGATCGAGGTTCGCGGGACGGCCTACTACCCCGACGACGTGATCCTCACGGTCGGGATCCGCCACGCGAAGCTCGACACGAAGAACTACTTCAAGAAGGAGACGAAGGTCCTCGTCAAGGACCGCACGTTCAGCTGCAGGCTCGGCCCCTTCAAGAAGGTGATCCCGGGCGGGGGCCTCGCGGTGGACGCCGCGTTCCTCATGACGAGCCAGACGGACAAGATCAAGGAGATCCTCTCCAAGGAGAAGTGGTTCCACTGCAATCCGCCCTGCGCGCACGACCTCGCGAGCATCGGCCACATCATCTGGAGCAACGGAGGCCACGAGGCCCAGGCGGAGGCCGAGAAGACGGAGAAGGAGCAGCTCGCCTCCGTGCGGGACCAGCTCCTCGCGGCGAACAAGGCCTGCCAGGAAGTCATCGATCGCGTGCTCGCGAAGCAGGCCGACCCGACGGTCGCCGCCGCGGCCCTCGTGAAGCTCGATGGCGACCTCAAGGCGGCCGCGGAGGCCTTCAACGCCTGGAAGGCGACCCGCGAGTTCGCTCTCTTCGGCACGAAGATCGGGTCGCTCCGTAGCCTCAGCTCGCACATCCGCGAGCTCCAGCGAGCAGCCGCCGCCGACGCCGGCGCGACCGTCCCGGACATCGAGCCGGCGAAGGTGAAGGACCAGCTCACCCGCGAGAAGGCGGAAGTTCAGCGGCTGAGCGACGAGATCAAGGGCTTCCTGGCCGAGTCGGACTCGCTCGACCGGGCCTGGAACGCTCTCGCCGAGGGGCTGTCGAAAAGGTACCTTGACAAGTGTGACCCTCCCGCCCAGCCCCCCAAGAAGTAATGCAATCTGAGACGAATTTCGGGCGAAAGCGCTCGCTCGATGTAGCGCGTAGTAGACAGTTGGCACGATGGCGCGCGCGTAAGTCTTGGTGAAGCATAGGTTGGCACGCCGCTGGCAAGTGACTAATCACCACTGAAAGAAGGGGAAGCATATGAGGAACGTCCTCTCTACGCTCCTGATCGCGGTCGTCCTCAGTGTCGGGGCTCACGCGTTGTGGGCATGCGGACACATCGACGGTCAGGCGATGACTCCGGCGCAGGCCGAGACCTACAAGAACGTCGTCACCACGGCGGTTCTGAACGGTCAGAACCCGCCCTCGATCCAGGACGTGTTCGGTCCGACCGTGCAGGCTGGTCCCTCGCCGAACCTCCCGGACTGGACGATCTCTGGCGAGTCGAGCAGCTCGACGGTGATCTGGAAGCACAGCCCGTCGGCGAACATCGTGGTCCCGCAGATCGACCTCGTCCCGGATATCTCGGGCGAGCTCGGCCCTGACGGGAACTGCACGCCGCAGGTGATGTAACTCAGCAAGCCGTCTTCAACTCAGGGACAACCCATGCGAAGGTGCGCGCGGAACGCGCCCCTTCGCATGGTGCTTTTAGGGGGGAGTGACTTTTTGGCGCCACGCGCGCGGTCCAGCTAGCATCCGGGAGCTTTCAGGGGAGAGAAGATGACGCTCAGGAAGGGGCTCGCGGCGCTCGCCGTCGTCGTCTCGGTCGGGACGGCGCAGACGGCGCGGGGCGAGGAAAAGCTCAACGACCTCATCAAGATCTTCCAGGACGAGCAGCAGCAGCCGGCCGAGCGCGAGGCGGCGCTCGTGAAGGCGACGAACCTGTCGCGCGCGTGGGTCGTCGCGAAGCGACAGCAGACGATGCCCTTCCACGACGCCTTGAAGCCGCTCCTCGTCTCGCTCGCCGCCAAGCGCGCCGATGCGAGCTACGAGAAGCTGATCATCGCCGCCTGGGGTGGAATCGACGTCTTCACTCCCTTCCCCGAGGTCGGGAGCTTCGTCCGGCCGTACCTCCACGCCGAGTGCTCAAACGACCTGCGGCGTGCCGCTCTCCGCGCGATCGAGCTTCACACGGCCGCGGGAGTCGGGAAGGAGCTCGTTGCCATCTTCCAGGAGACGGCGAAGAAGGACAAGCTCCGCGAGCTCCTCGAGCGCGCCGTCATCGCCGCCACGATCTCGGTCCCGACGGACGACGCGCAGAAGACGCTCACGATCGCGCTCCAGAGCTCGAAGTTCAAGAACGTGAAGCGCGCCGCGTGCGCCGGGCTCGGCGACCTGAACCAGCTCCGGCCCGCGAAGGAAGTCAACGTGAAGGACGCCCGCGCGGCGCTCCTCGCGGCGGCGAGCGCGGAGTACCCCGAGGCCGAGGTGTCCGCCATGGCCTGCCTCGCCCTCATCCGCTTCAACTCCTTCGAGGGTGTCGCCGAGGAGATGAAGCGCCTCGAGGCCCCCAAGGGCGACCAGCGCCTCGCCTACAAGACGATCTGCGAGTGTGCGCACCAGGCGGACGGCTTCCTCAACCTGTCGCCCGATCGCTACTACGAAGCGCCCGAGAGCAAGAAGAAGGACGTGCTCGCCGAGGTCAAGCTCTGGTGGTCCAACTTCAAGGGCCGCGACCCGGACGCGGCGCTCTTCGAGGCCCTCAAGAAGGCCGGCGTGGAGACTCCGCGCGACACGGGCGCCGGCAGCAAGGAGGCGATCTCCGCTCTCATCGCCGGGCTGACCGTCGAGCCGCGCTCGCTGCGCTACTCGGCGCTCGACCTCCTCGTGAAGCGCACGGGGAAGACGGACCTCGCGGCCACCTTCAAGGTGCTCAAGTCGAGCCTCGCGGGCGGCGGACTCAGCATGCAGGAGTGGGAGCCCGCCGACGGCTTCCCCGACAAGGACCGCCAGGAGCGGCTCAAGGCCCAGCAGAAGCAGCTGGCCGACGCGTGGAAGAACTGGTGGAGCTCGGCCTCGTCGCGCGCGGTCCTCATCGACGGCGTCTGGGTCACGAAGTAGGCCCGTGGCCACGCCGGAGAAGACGTCGTTTCGCCGTCACTGGCCGATCCTCGTCGCCACGGTCGCGACGGGAGTCATCGCGTACCAGGTCGCGAAGGTGAACCGCTGGCTCCCCTGGGGCGAGCAGAACATCAAGGACCCGACGATCGGCCCCGTCTGGACGGGCTCGGGCAACAAGGGCCCGAAGATCGCGAAGGGCTGGATCGGCTGGGCGATCCAGGACACGAACGACAAGAGCGGCGTCCGGGTCGTCCAGGTCTACGAGGGCGGTCCGGCGTGGGAGGAGGGGATCCGCGCCGACGACATCATCACGTCGGTCGCCGGCGAGGGGAAGAACGCAACGCAGGAGTATCTCCTCAAGCTCGTGCAGGAGCACGGGCCGGGCTACTCGATCGACCTCGAGGTCCTCCACCCCGACCTCGTGAGCGAGCTGAAGACCGTCACGCTCGGCGTCAAGCAGGGGATCGACGTCCTCTGCGCGAAGACGATCGCGACGGCGAGCTCGGGGCTCGCGATGCTCCAGTTCCCGGACGGCCTCTGGCCGCACTACCTCGGAAACCCCGAGAACAAGAACGAGGTCCGCTCGAGCATCGGCACGACCGCCCTCGCGTGCGCGGCGCTCGCCCTCGCGGGCGACAGCGCGAGCGAGCAGGGGAAGGCCGCGCTCGAGAAGGGCATGCCCGCCCTGCTCAAGATGATCGGGAAGGACGGCGGCCTCGACGACCCCCGGGACGGGATGCCGCACCGGGTGTATGCGAACTCGTTCCTGCTCCTCGCCCTCGTGGCCATGAAGGACAAGCATCCGCAGGAGCTCGACTCGGTGCGGAGCTGGCTCGCGCGGAACCAGATCGGCGGCGAGGGCTGGGACAAGATCGACCCGCTCGACTTCCGCTACGGCGGCTGGAGCTACCACGGCGTGACGGGGAGCCAGACGGCGAGCAAGACCCTCCGCGCCGACGTCTCCGTGACGAGCTGGGCTCTCGACGCGCTCGCGGCCGCGGGTCTCCCCGCCGACCGCGTCGAGTGGGGCCGCGCGTCGCGCTACCTCGAGCGCACCCAGAACCACGGCCTCCACGGCCGCGAGGCCGGTGACCGCCAGCGCGAGTCCGAGTACCGCGACGGCGGCTTCGCGTTCCACCCGCGCTACTCGAAGGCGGGGCGCGTGACCGTCGGCGTCGAGCTCGAGGTCTACCGGAGCTACGGCAGCGCGACGGCGGACGGCCTCCGAGGCCTCGTCGCCGTCTCGGGGGACGACGCCTCCGACGCCGAGGGCAACCGCGAGGCGGCCATCCAGTGGCTCGGACGGAACTACACGCTCGCCCGGAACCCGGGGTTCGGCGAGGCCGACATGTCCGGCTGGTCCTCGGGCGTCTACTTCTACTGGCTCGCGTCGCTCGCGCGCGCCCTCCACGCCGCGAAGATCGACTCGATCGACCGCGGCGTGTCGGACGTGCACGCGTGGCCCGACGAGCTCGCCCGGCTCCTCGTGAACTTCCAGAGCGGCAAGGACAGCTTCTACAAGAAGCACCTCTTCTGGAGCCCGAACGACCAGATGCACGAGGACAGCCCCACGACCTCGACCGCGTTCGCGATCATCGCGCTCTGCGCGGCTCGCGACCGGGTCCGCGCGGGCAACGGCCGCGTCCTCGCGGTGAAGCCGCGCGCGGCGCCGCCCGCGGACCGCGACCCGTTCAGCCGGACCGATCTCGCGCTCGTCGAGAAGGGCCGCCTCCTCTTCCAGAGCGTCGGCTGCATCGGCTGCCACGTGGACAACGACCCGACGAACGGCCCCTCGCTCGTCGGGGTGGGCGACCGCTACCTCGAAGCGATGCGGACCGAGGCCGCGGCGCGCGACTTCCTCAAGCGCCACATCCGCGACAGCGACGACGCCAAGGGGCTCCAGCGCGAGAAGTGGGCGGCCATGGACAAGACGATGCCCAAGTTCGTCAAGCCCGCGTCGGACGACCCGAAGGCGAACGGCCTCCCCGACGCGCAGCTCGATGCGATCGTCGAGTTCCTCCTCTCGCGTGAGGGCAACAAACCCGTCTCCCAGGCGCGCTGAGCGGGCGTGAAGATCGGCGCGTACGAGGTCGCGCGCGAGCTCGGCCGGGGCGGCATGGGCGTCGTGCTCGACGCCCGCGCGCCCGACGGGCGGCCGGTCGCGATCAAGGTCCTGAGGAGCGCGGCGACGCAGGACGCGGCCGCGCGCTTCGAGCGGGAGCGGCGCCTCCTCGATGCGCTCGGCGAGGCCGAGGGCTTCGTGCCGCTCCTCGACTCCGGGGTCACGCAACAGGGGCCGTACCTCGTCATGCCGTACCTCGGCGGCGGGACGCTCCGCGATCGCTTCGTGCGCGGGCCGCTGCCTGTCGATGAGGCCGTGGCGCTCGCGACGCGGCTCGCCCGCGCGCTCGGCGCGGCGCACGCGGCGGGGATCGTCCACCGGGACTTGAAGCCCGAGAACGTTCTCTTCACGAGCACGGGCGCGCCCCTCATCGCGGACCTCGGGCTCGCGAAGCACTGGTCCACCGACTCGCCCGGAGTGAGCCGCTCGGTGCAGCTCTCGAAGACGGGCGAGATGCGCGGCACGTTCGGCTACATGGCCCCGGAGCAGACCTGGGACGCCAAGGAGGCGGGGCCGCCCGCGGACGTCTTCGCGGTCGGAGCGATCCTCTACGAGGCCGTCACGGGCGAGGCGGCCTTCCAGGGCGACTCGCTCCAGGCGCTCGTCGGGGCCGTGTGCGTCGCGAAGCGGCCGAGCCTCGGCGGACGAGCGCCCCACGCACCGCCGTGGCTCGACCGCGTCGTCGCGAAGTCACTCGCGATCCTCCCCGAGGAGCGCTTCGCGGACGGCGAGGCGCTCGCGCGCGCCCTCGACGCAGGTCCGTCGGGGTCCTTCGAGATGCCCCGCTCCCCGAGGGGCGCGCGCACGCCCGCGCTCGTGCTCGGCGCGCTCGTCGCGGCCGCGGCCGCGGTCGTCGCGCTCGCGCTCCTCGCGAGCGCGGCTCGCGACCGCGGCGGCTCCTCGACGCAGGGAGGGGCCGCGGTCGTCTCCTCCGCGTCCGCCGTCGCGGCGCCCGTCGAGGCGCCCGGCGCGAAGCTCCGCGCTCTCGTCGATCGGTCCATCGCGCTCGTCGGATCCGGAGACCTGACGGGCGGCCTCGAGGCGGCGCGGGCCGCCGTCGCCCTCGACAGACGCTCGGGCGCGGCGCACGCGGCGCTGGGTGACGCGCTCCGCCGGAGACGAGACCCGGGCGCCCGGGCCGCGCTCGACCAGGCGATCTTCGTCGAGCCTCAGCTCGCGCGCGCGTGGAACGTGCGCGCCCT
>CAZYLP010000213.1:0-11193 GCA_964648345.1 uncultured Planctomycetota bacterium | reverse complement strand
CCATCGCGCGGACCGGCTCGGGCGTCGAGCGCTCGCGGCTCTTCGCGCTCGCGAAGCTCGTCGAGCGCTCGCGCTCGGCCCCCGCGGTCATGGAGACGCAGGCCTACTCGGACCGCGCTCTCCTCGCCGCGCTCGCCGCGCTCAACACGCCGATCCCGACCGACCGCGAGGGCGACCTCACGCGGGACACGAGCGCTCCCGTCCCGGCGATCGAGCCGCTCCCCGCGCTCTACGCTCGCCTCGCTCACGGAGCGAAGCGCCTCGCGCTCGGGCTCGACGCCACGACTCCCGGCGCGCGGAAGGCGACGGACCGGCTCAAGCGCGTGGCCGATCTCCTCTCGGGCCTCTCGCTCGCGGCCACCGAGACCCTCGGGGGCCACGAGCACACGGGCGAGTCCCTCGCCGCGCTCCAGAGCTTCGCGTCGGCCGCGCGCGTCTTCGCTCCCGCGGACGCCTTCTCCGCCGAGGACGTCCACGTCCTCGTGAAGCAGGACGGCTCCCGCGAATGGCTCGAGCGCACGAGCGGCCCGCTCGACCGCATCTGGGCCGTACTCCCCGACACGAAGGGCCAGCTCCGCCTCGTCTCGGGGCCGGCCCTCGCGGCGCGCGAGCTCGTCGCGCCCGCTCCTCTCACGCAGGAAGGCGCCGCTCGTGCGGCGCGGACCGATCCCTCCTGGGCCTCTCACATCGTGAGGTGAACCATGCGTGCCTTCGCACTCCTCGCCGCCGCCTGCGTCCTCACTCTCGTCGGCTGCTCCTCCACCGCCTCGTGCCGCATGGAGGCTCCCGCCGACAACGTCGCCCTGTCCGCGGGTGAGTCGCCGATGTCGAGCGTCAAGGAGCAGGCGACGCGTGACAACGGCTTCGGCCTCGACCGCCAGGTCCTCGACAACGAGGGCCGTCCCGTCACCGACGAGGAGGTCGCGCGCCTCCTCGACTGGCGCGTCGCGCTCCCGAAGAACCCGCGGCTCGCGCTCCTCGAGGCGCGCGCCTTCCGCGAGTACTACGCGTACGGCACGTTCGGCGAGACCCGCCACGCCGAGGGCAGCGAGTGGTCCGTGCGCCCCGCCTCGCCCGAGGACGTGAAGACGGTCCGCGGCGAGCTCATGACCGAGAACGCGTCCGCTCGCTTCGAGAGCGTCTCCACGGTCCCGCAGATCTTCCTCCCCGCACGCGCGGACCTCGGGCGTTGCCGTTACGCGGCTGCCCGCGCGAACTCGGACCTCGTCCTCCTCTACGCGAAGGCGACGCGGGTCATCCGCTACCGGAACAAGCTCGCGAACCTCTACCCGCTCATCGTCGGCCTCGTCCTCCCGGGCGAGGAGACGGTCGTCGTGACGCGCGTCGAGGGCGCGCTCGTGGACGCGCGCACGGGCCGCGTCTTCGCGGTGGCGCAGGGGAGCAACCGCGGGCAAGATTCGAGCTCGCCGCTCGCCGCGTCGGACGAGGGGCGGCAGGTCCTGCTCGATCTCACCGAGCAGAACGCGCTCGTCGAGCTCGCGCGCAACCTCCGCGCCGAGCTCGATGCGAGCGCCGACCGGAACGCGAAGTAGGAGACCTCGATGAGGCGCGCGCCCCTCACGGTCCTGGTCGTCCTCCTCGCCGTCGCCGGCGGAGGCTGCGCCTCCGGCCACAAGGAGACCGCGCCCGCGCCGCTCCTCGACCGCCGGGCAGAGGCGAAGGACGGCGCCTCGGCGGGCAGCGAGCAGCACGTGCTCAAGGACCAGCCCACCGACCAGAGCCTGACGCAGCCGACGAAGATCGAGGGCGACCCTGGTCACAACCGCCCGCCCGAGTCCCGGCAAGCGGATGTCCCGGCCGAGCGCGAGCGAGGCGTCGCGCTCCCCGACTCGCTCGAGGTCGCGGCCGCGCCGTCGTTTCCGGAGCACCCGCGGATCGCCGTCGCCTTCGTGCGCGGCGGGAAGCTCGTGCGGCGGGCCGACGCGCTCCGCCGTCTCGCCCACGACCTCGAGCGCGACGCGCGCATCGAGGGCCTCGAGCGGTTCGACGACGGCGCGCCCTCGCAGCTCGACCTCGACGCGCTCTGCGCGCGAGCGGCGAAGCAGGGCGCGCTCCTCCTCCTCGTGGACGCGCGCGCGAAGGACGACGACCCCGACCGCACGACCCTCGTCCTCTCGACGGCCGCGCCGCATCGCGCCTACGCGTTCACCCGCCCGAAGGCGACCGCGCCCGCGGGTCAGGAGCTCGTCGCCCGGCTCGTGAGGACCTCCCGCACATGAAGCGCTCCTCGCTCGTCCTCGTCGCTCTCGTCCTCGCGGGCTGCTCCTCAACTGCCGCACGTGCTCCGACATCGACCGCACTCCCGGAGGAACCCCCGCCGTCGCCCAAGCCCGCGGACTCCTCGACGACCACACCCACCACGCCGGCTCCGGCCGAGAAGACGCCCAAGGGCGACGCCGCGCCCAAGCCCCTCAAGGGCGACCCGGCGCACAACCGTCCGCCCGAGTCGAAGGAGGAGCAGGTCGCCGCCGAGACCGAGCGCTCGGTGCAGCTCCCCGATTCGATCGAGCTCGTCGCGGCGCCCTCGCTGCCCGAGCGGCCGCGGATCGCGGTCGCCTTCGTGCGTGGCGGGAAGCTCGTGCGGAGAGCCGACGCGCTCCGCCGCCTCGCGCACGACTTCTCGAACGAGGGGCGGATCGAGGCTCTCGAGCGATTCTCCGACGACGCGCCCTCGACTCTCTCGCTGACACAACTCTGCGAGCGCGCGGAGAAGCAGGGAGCGCTCCTGCTACTCGTCGACACCGAGAGCACGAGCTACGTCGTGCAAGCGAAGCCGCCGATCAAGGGATTGAACGGTCAGGACTTCATCGCTCGCCTCGTGAAGAGCGTTCGTGGCGGATCCTGATTTTCTGCCGACTCTCTGTGCCCTCTGTGTCCTCTGTGGCTAGAAATGGTCACGCCAATGCCGCTCGTGCGGCGGCCAGCCGCGCGATCGGGACGCGGTAGGGCGAGCACGAGACGTAGTCGAGCCCGACCTTGTGGCAGAACGCGATCGAGCTCGGGTCGCCGCCGTGCTCGCCGCAGATCCCGCACTTGAGCTTCGGCTTCTCCATGCGCCCCCGCTCGACCGCGATCTTGACGAGCCCGCCGACGCCATCCCGGTCGAGGACGGCGAACGGGTTCTCGGGCAGGATCCCCTTCGCCTCGTAGTCGGGGAGGAAGGCCTTCTCCGCGTCGTCGCGGCTGATGCCGAAGGTCATCTGCGTGAGGTCGTTCGTGCCGAACGAGAAGAAGTCCGCGTGGCGCGAGATCTGGTCGGCCGTGATCGCGGCGCGCGGGATCTCGATCATGGTGCCGACCGTGTAGGCGATCCGCTCCCCGCGCTCCTTCAGGACCTTCTCGGCCTCGTCCACGATGAGCTTCCTCAGGATCTCGAGCTCGCGCGCGACGCCGATGAAGGGGACCATGATCTCGGGACGGACGACGACGTCCTCGTTCGCCACGTCGCACGCGGCCTCGATCACGGCGCGCGTCTGCATCTCGTAGATCTCGGGGTGCGACACGCCGAGGCGGCAGCCGCGATGCCCGAGCATCGGGTTGAGCTCGTGGTGCGCGAGCACGCGCTCCTTGAGCTCTTGCAGGTCCATGCCGATGCGCGCCGCGACCGCGCGCTGGATCGCGTCCGTCTCGGGCAGGAACTCGTGGAGCGGCGGGTCGAGGAGGCGGATCGTGACGGGGAGACCCGCCATGGCCTTGAACATGCCGTGGAAGTCCTCGCGCTGGTAAGGGAGGAGCTTCTCGAGCGCGAGCTTCCGCGCCTCGACGTTGTTCGCGAGGATCATCTCGCGCATGGGGAGGATCCGGTCCTCCGCGAAGAACATGTGCTCCGTGCGGACGAGGCCGATCCCCTCGGCGCCGAGCGTGCGCGCGACGTGCGCGTCCTGCGGCGTGTCGGCGTTCGCGCGGACCTTGAGGCGCCTCACGGTGTCGGCCGCGCGGAGGACCATGTCCACGTCGTTGAAGACCTGGGACGACGCCGGGCTGCGGCGGCCCTGGACGACCTCGACGACCTCGGAGTCCTGCGTCGGCAGCTCACCGAGGATGACCTCGCCCGAGAAGCCATCGATCGAGATCCGGTCGCCCTTCTTGATGACGACCGTCCGCTCGTCCTGCGCGTGTCGAAGGACGGCCGTGAACTGGTTGCCGTTCTCGTCGATCCTGAGCGCGGCGCAGCCGACGATGCAGCACTTGCCCATGCCGCGCGCGACGACGGCCGCGTGCGAGGTCATGCCGCCGACGCTCGTGAGGAGACCCGCGGCCGCGTGCATGCCGGCGATGTCCTCGGGCGACGTCATGCGCCGGACGAGGATCGCCGGCTTGCCCTCCCGCGCCGCGGCCTCCGCGTCCTCGGGGTTGAAGACGACGGGGCCGCTCGCCGCGCCCGGTGACGCGGGGAGGCCCTTCGCGAGGACGCGGCCGTCCTTCTGGGCCTTCGCCGCCTCCTTCACGTCGAAGACGCGGGCGAGGAGCTGCGCCATCTGCCGCGGCTCGACGCGCGAGACGGCCTCGCGCGGGTCGATCTTCCGGTGGCGCAGGAGCTCGGCGGCGACGCGCACCGCCGCGAGCGCGGTGCGCTTCCCGCGGCGCGTCTGGAGGAGGTAGAGCTTGCCGTCCTCCCAGGTGAACTCGAGGTCCTGCATGTCACGGTAGTGCTCCTCGAGCGTCGCCTTCACCTCGAGGAGCGCGCGGTAGGTCTCGGGGAGCTCGCGCTCCATGTCCGAGATCGGCCGCGGCGTGCGGATCCCGGCGACCACGTCCTCGCCCTGCGCGTTCGCGAGCCACTCGCCGAAGAGCCGGTCCTCCCCCGTGGACGGGTCGCGCGTGAAGGCGACCCCGGTCCCCGAGCGCGGCCCGGTGTTCCCGAAGACCATGGCCTGCACGGTCACGGCCGTCCCGAGGAGGGCCTCGATCTTCTCGATCCGGCGGTAATCGACGGCCTTCTTGCCCCAGTAGCTGGCGAAGACGGCCTCGATCGCCGCGAGGAGCTGCTTCCTCGGGTCCTCCGGGAACGGCTCGCCTCGATGCCGCGCGTAGAGCTCGCGGAACTCGAGCGTGAGCTTCCGCAGCGCCTCCGCGCCGAGCCCGGTGTCCTCCGTGACGCCGGCCTTCTTCTTCGCCTCGTCGATCGCGTGCTCGAACGGCTCGTGCGGCACGTTCGCGACGACGTTCGAGAACATCTGCACGAAGCGGCGGTACGCGTCCCAGACGAAGCGCGCGTCCTTCGTGCGCCTCTCGAGCGCCGCCGCCGTGTCTGCGTTGAGCCCGAGGTTGAGGACCGTCTCCATCATCCCGGGCATCGAGACCGCCGCGCCCGAGCGCACCGAGACGAGGAGCGGGCTCTCGCCGCGGCCGAACGTCTTCCCGGAGTCGCGCTCGAGCTTCGCGAGCGCCGCATCGAGCTCGGGCATGAGAGCCGCCGGCAGCTTGCCACCGCGGTGCTCCCTCCGGTCGCCCTGATTGTCGGCCTTCGCCCACTCGTCGCACGTCTCCGTCGTGATCGTGAAGCCGGGCGGGACCGGGATCCCGAGGCGCGTCATCTCGGCGAGACCCGCTCCCTTGCCGCCGAGGAGCGCGCCCATCGAGGCCGAGCCCTCGGCCTCGCCGCCGCCGAAGGAGTAGATGCGCCGACGTTCCATGGTCTCAGCCTCTCTCGCCGGTCACTCGTCGAACCACCAGTAGCGCCTGTCGCCCTTCTCGATCCGCTCCTGCTGATCGAGCATGCCGACCCGCCACCACGCCCCCTCCTTCAAGACGAGGAGCTTCAGCTTCATCTTCTTCTTCGGGGGCTCCTGGTAGTCGTAGTACGCGAACCCCTCCCTCTCGTTCGTCGGGTTCGGGAGGGTGTCGCTGTACGTGCCCTTCTCGGCGACATCGATGACGCGGTAGTCGAACGGAGGCACGCGGATCGACGAGACGCCGAGGCGCCACTCGAGGCGGGAGTACTTCTCGCGCGTCCGAACCGAGAGGAGGTCGTACATCTCGCTCCAGCACTCGAACTTCGCCTCGTGCTGGACGATCTTGACGAGGTCCTCGGGCGTCGCGGCTTCGCCCCGGTTCGGGAGGCGCTCGGGGTCGCAGTCGCTGCAGCCGCACCCGGCGAGCGCCAGGGCGAGCACGAGCGGGGACAGGAAGACGAGCGTTCGGTGCGTGGCCGGCCTCGCGCGCCGCATCATGACCCACGGGTCCGACAGTGCAAGGACCGGCGAGACGCGGCCGAGGCTACCGGTCTCCGATCGCGCCCAGGATCCCCTTCGTTCGCGACGGCGCGCCGCCCGCGGGGCCGGGCGACGGCGGGACCGCGATGACCGCGCCGGGGACCGCCGTCGTGTCGCTCGTGGTCGTCAGCACCTCGTTGCCGCGCAGGATCGCGCGGTCGGCGTTGTAGACGACCACGTCCGTCGTCTCGTGGACGGCCATGGCCGAGACCCCGTTGTCATAGACGGCCGGTGGGAGCCCGTGAGCCTGGAGGATCCAGTCCATGACGAGGCGGGTCGTGCGGCCGTTGCCGTTCGTGAAGGGGTGGATCCGCACGAGCTGCTGGTAAGCCTCCGCGGCGAGCTCGCTCGGCGGGAGGACGTCCCTGTTCGCGCGGTACCACTGCATGAAGTCGTCCAGGTACGTCGGGAGATGCTCCGGATTGGCGTAGAAGAACGCGCCACCCTGGCCGTTCGCGTGGGCGACGTAGCGGGCGGGGTCGTCGGCCGGAAGGTCGTGACGGTAGATCCCGGCCCTGTCGTCACCGAGGACCCGGTTGATCGCACGGATGCGCTCGAGCGAGAGGTCCCGGCCGTCCTGCACGAACTCGTTCACGAGCCGCGTCGCATCGAGGAAGCTCTCCGCCTCGCCCCGGCGTACCGTACCCGACGGACCGCCCCGGCCAGGCGCGAGCGCCACGAGCTGGTCGTCGGTGAGGACGAGCGGCCCGTCGCGCCGGATGCCGTTCACGAGCTGGTGCCACGAGTCGACGTTCGTGCGGCTCGTCCCGGTGATCGGGCTCAGCGGCTCGACGCCGCCCAGGCCGACCATGTCGCCGTAGTCTCGCGCCCCGGCGCCGCGCTCGGCCACGACCGGGTCCACGGTCCGGGCCGTCGGGACAGGGTCCGGCGTCGGCGCCGTGCCGTGCGGCCGCGGACGCGACAGGAAGCGATCCGCGGGAGACGAGAGCCCGCCCTCGACGGCCCCGAGGACCGTCGCGCTCCCGAGCCCCTCCGTGAGCGGGCGGCCCGTGATCGCGTTCTCGACGAGCTTCGTGCCGCCACCGAACACCGCGCCGACCGTCGTGTTCGTCGCCGTCTGGCGGACGAGGCCGGGGACGAGCGTGTTCGTGGACTGGGGCAGGACCCTCGACGCCCACGGCGTCGCGACCCGCGAGAGGTACGGAGCCGCGAGCCGACCGACGCCGGCCGTGCCCACGGTCACGAGCGCGCTGATGCCGCCCTGGATCAGCGCGGCCTTGGGGTCGATCGGACGGCCGTTCAGCCACTGGTCGACGAGGTAGAACGCGGCGCCGCTCGCGAAGCCCGCGACCGCGAGCGTAAGGAGCACGGGCACCGCGAACGGGAGGAGCACGGCGAGCCCGACGACGGCCGCGAAGACGAGCGTCGAGACCGCGATGGCCGCGATCGTCTTCCAGTTGTCCTGGAACCAGTCGCCGACCGCGCTCCCGATGTTCGCGAGGCCGTCGCCGACCCTCGCGATGCCGTCCCTGGCCTTCGAGACCCCGTCCGAGACGGTGTCCTTGACCTTGCCCGCCGCGTCCTTCACGACCTTGACGGGGTTCGGGACCTTGACCTTGGGGAGCCCCAGGCCCATGCGTCCACCCTTTCCCTGTTCACCCTTTGCGACCCTTTGCGACCCGTGGGTCTCGGAGAGCGAAGGGGCGGCCAGCGCGTAACCTCAGCGCGGCCCGAGGGGAGCGGGTGTGACGACGGCGACGGGCGAACGAGCCGACGACCGGCTGTCAGCCCCCCGACGGCTCCTCATCGACGATCGAGAAGGCCTTCTCGCCCTTGAAGACCTTGAACAGGTAGTAGAGCGACGGGAAGAGGAGGATCGCTCCGAGGCCGAGCGCGCCGTCGATGAAGAGGAGCGTCGGCCGCGGCGCGGCCGCGTCGTGGATCGTCAGGTTGGGCGCGATCAGGATCGGGTACTGGGCGCACGCCCAGCCGAGGAGGACGACGACCACCTGCACGGCGACGAACACACGCGCCGTCACGACCTTCTTCTTCCAGAGGAGCCAGAGCGCCGCGGCCGCGTTGATCCCGTTGATCGTCGGCACGCTCCACGCCCACTTCCGCTCCCGGAGCGCGGCCCAGATCACGGGCGCGCCGTGGTGCGTGAGGCCGAAGACGACGCCGCCGAGGAGGAACACGACGACGCCCATGACGAGCGCTCGCTTCGTGAAGTCGTCGCGGAGCGCCGGGTCGGTCGCCTCGACCGCGAGGTAGCTCGCGGCGAGGTACGAGAAGAGGGTGAGCGTCCAGGCTCCGACCGCGAGCGGGAAGGGAGCGTGCCACACGGTCGGGCGCCCCGACATGAGCGCACCCGCGACCGTGCCGAGGAGGACGGGCGAGATGACGCTCGCGATCGCGAACACGAGCTGCCAGCGCTCCCCCTCTCCGGGCGGCGAGTAGTGGCGGAACGTGAAGGCCGTCCCCCGGAACACGATCCCGAACATGAGGAACGTCAGCGGACCGTGGAGGCTCGTCATCATGAGCGAGAGCGCCGGCGGGAACGCCGTGAAGAGGAGCACGAGCGCGAGGATCAGCCAGACGTGGTTCGCCTCCCAGATCGGGCCGATCGCGTCCGAGATCAGCTTCCGCTGCTCGTGCTTCCGCGGCCCCGAGGCGAGGAGGTCCCAGACGCCGCCCCCGAAGTCGGCGCCGGCCGTGAGGGCGTAGAAGACGAGCGAGGCGAAGAGCGCGAAGGCGGCGATGTGCTCGGGGATCTGGTCAGGCATGGCTCGACTCCGGCGCGTCGGCCGACACGAACAGGTGCCAGCGCCCGAGCTTCACGACGACGAGCGCGAGGACGACGTAGAGGCCGAGGAAGGCGAGCAGCTCGAGCTCGAGCCCCTTGACGGGCGTGACCGCATCGGCGGTCTTCATGACGCCCTTCACGATCCACGGCTGGCGCCCGCACTCGGTGACGACCCAGCCCGCCTCGACGGCGACGAAGCCGAGCGGCGACGTGACGAGGAGGGCGCGGAGGAGGAGCTTCGACTCCCACGGCTTCTTCTTGCGGACGAAGCGGAGGAACGCGGCGTAGACCGCGAGGAGCATGAGCCAGCTCCCGATCGCCACCATGACCTGGAAGGCGAGGTGGACGATGCGCGGGTCGGGCTGCTCGTCGCGCGGGAAGTCGTCGAGGCCCTTCACCTCGGCCTTCGGGTCGTCGAACGCGAGGATCGAGAGCGCGTAGGGGATCTCGATCGCGAAGCGCGTCTCCCTCCTCTCGAGGTCCGGGAAGCCTCCGATCCTGAGCGGCGCGCCCTTCTCCGTCTTGAAGTGGCCCTCGAGCGCGGCGAGCTTGACCGGCTCGAGCTTGGCGACCGCCTGCGCGGAGATGTGTCCCGACGGGCCGAGGAGGAGCGCGGCGACTCCTCCGACGGAGAGCCCGACGACGACGGCGTGCTGCGCGATCTTCGAGGCGGGATCCTTGAGGAGGAACCACGCGTTCACCCCCGCGACCGCGAAGCCCGCCGCCGCGTACGTCGAGAGCACGACGTGGAGGATCTCGTGGAACGCGGCCGGGCTCCCGAGCGGCGCGAAGGGCTGCACGTCGACGACCTTGCCGCCCTCCATGCGGAAGCCCGAGGGCACGTTCATCCACGCGTTCGCCGTCACGACGAACGCCGCGGAGGCGACGCCCGAGAGCGCGACGACGACCCCCGCGGCGACGTGGAGGCGCGGCGAGACCCGCTCCCAGCCGTAGAGGTAGATCCCGAGGAAGATCGCCTCCGTGAAGAACGCGAAGCCCTCGAGCGCGAACGGAATCCCGATCACACTCCCGAAGTCGCCCATGAGGCGCGGCCACAGGAGACCGAGCTCGAAGCTGATCACGGTCCCCGAGACGGCCCCCACCGCGAACATGATCGCGGTCCCCTTCGCCCATCGTTTCGTCAGGTGAAGCCAGGTGGGGTCGCCCGTCCTCAGGTTCTGGATCTCTGCGATCACCATGAAGAGCGGCATGGCGATCCCCATGACGGCGAAGACGATGTGGAAGGCGAGCGACAACGCCATCTCGAGTCGAGCCGCGACGAGATCGCTCATGGGTGCCTCCCGAGCAAGAAACTCACGAGTGCCACGCCTTTACGCCGGTTTCCTTTTCATGAGCCCGATGGTTCCGTTTCAAACCGCAACGGCCGAGCGGTGGCGTGCCAGCTTCAGACGACTTACGCTTTTGGCCGGGGCTTTGCCCTGTTGTCTCTAGAGAGAGGGTCTCCTGCAATGAAGTTCCGGAATCGGTTTGTGCTGGGGATGGTGGTCGCTGGGTCACTTTCGCTCGCTGCGCCGCAGTGCGTCCTCGCGCAGACGAACGATCAGCTGATGCAGCAGTATCGCGACGCGCTCGCGAACGCGCGTACGCCCCAGGAGCGGCAGGCGATCTTCGACGAATACAACCGCCGGGTCTCCGCGACCACGGGCGGCTTCGCGGGCGCCATGCAGGGCGTCCAGACCGGGACGACGAACCAGCAGTTCAAGCAGCAGATGCTCGACATGCTGGCCAAGATCCTCGGCGACCTCATCTCGAAGCTTCTCGACAAGGCGATCAACGGTGGCGGCGATCCGAAGCAGATCGGCGACCTCCAGAACGAGAAGGACAACTACCAGAACGGCGGCAACGGCACCGGAAACAACGGGAACGGGACCGGCACCGGGACGAACCCCGGCGACTACGGGAACCCGGGCGGAAACACCGGCGGAAACACGGGCGGCAACAACGGCTCGGGCACGGGGACCAACCCCGGCGACTACGGGAACCCGGGCGGGAGCACCGGCGGCGGCAACTACGGGACGCCCGGTGGCGGCGTCAACGGCGGCGGTAACGGCACCGGCTCGAACGGCGCGGGCGTCGGCTCGAACGGCATGGGCGGCGATGGCTCGCCGGGCCTGAACGGCATCGGCGGCGTCCCCAACACGCTGGGTAACACGGGTGGCAACTCCTCCGGCC
>CAZYLP010000212.1:0-11238 GCA_964648345.1 uncultured Planctomycetota bacterium | reverse complement strand
GGCCGCTGCACCATGACGCCCGACGGGAAGGTCTACCTCCTGGGCATCCAGACCGCGGAGAAGATCTACAACGACGTGATCCTCCGCGTGAAGGGGCAGAGCGGTCACAGCTCGGTCCCGCGGCCCGGGAACGCGATCGTGAAGATGGCGCGCGTCATCGCGAAGCTCGACGCGTGGAAGCCGGCGCTCCGCGTGACGCCGCCCGCGCTCGGCGTCTTCAAGGGCTTCGAGCAGACCGAGAAGAACGCCGACACGAGGAAGGCGATGCAGGACCTCGCCTCCGCCGACGAGAAGGCGAGGATGCGCGCCGCCGACCAGCTCGCCGAGCTCGACCCCAAGTTCAACGCGCTCCTCCGCTCGACGTTCGTCTGCACGATCCTCAAGGGCGGCGTGAAGGAGAATCAGCTCCCCCCTTCCGCCGAGGTGAACATCAACATCCGCCTCCTGCCCGACGAGACCATCGAGGACTTCCTCGCCGGCGTGAAGAGGGTCCTCGAGGGCGAGGAGGTCGAGGTCCAGATCGTCGATCACGGGATCGCGTCGCCGCCCTCCCCGACCGACCACAAGCTCTTCAAGACCCTCGAGGCCGCGGGCCGGAAGCACTTCCCCGAGGCGGCGGTCGTCCCGAGCATGAGCACGGGCGCGACGGACTCGCGCTTCCTCAGGAACAAGGGCGTCCCCTGCTACGGCCTCGGCGCCTTCCCGCTCGAGGAGAAGCACGAGAAGAGCATCCACGCGAACGACGAGCGCCTCCCCGTCACGAGCCTCAACCGTGGGCTGCGCTTCTACTACGAGTCCGTCAAGACTTACGTCACGACCGCAGACTAGTTGAGCGCACGACCGCGACCGCGGAATCGTTCGCAGGGTGTCGTTGACGCCTCATCGAGTCCGCCCGTATAATCTCGCCGACTTCGTGAACAATTTCACAAAGTCATCCCGCCGCCCTCCCCGCACAGGAGGCCTCGCGTGCCGAACACGTTCGAGGGGTACGCGCCCTTCGCCGTCTTCCTCTTGATCCTCGTCGGCCTGGGCATCGCCATGCTGACCCTCTCGTCCATCCTCGGCCCGAAGAGGGGCGGGAAGACGAAGAGCGAGCCCTGGGAGTGCGGCGTCCCGCCGCTCCAGACCTCCGCGCGCGAGCGCTTCGCGGTGCCGTTCTACGTCGTCGCGATCCTCTTCATCCTCTTCGACCTCGAGACCGTCTTCCTGTTCCCGTGGGCGGTCGTCGTCAAGAGCTTCTCCGATCAGCCTGCCATCCGCACCCAGCTCCTCTGCGAGGTCTTCGCGTTCGTCGCGATCCTCGCCGTCGGGCTCTTCTACGTGTGGCGAAGGAAGGGTCTCGAATGGGACTAGAAGACTGGAAGCTGCCCCCGTTCTTCGCGACCAAGATCGCCAAGCTCCTGGCGTGGGGTAGGAAGAACTCGCTCTGGCCGATGCCGTTCGGCACCGCGTGCTGCGCGATCGAGCTCATGTCCACGCTCAGCTCGCGCTACGACCTCTCGCGCTTCGGCGCCGAGGTCGTGCGCTTCTCGCCGCGGCAGAGCGACCTCCTCATCGTCGGCGGCCGCGTGACGCTCAAGATGATGCCGGTCCTCCAGCGCATCTACCTCCAGATGCCCGAGCCCAAGTGGGTCATCAGCATGGGGGCGTGCGCGTCGTGCGGCGGCGTCTTCGACACCTACACCATGATCCAGGGCGTCGACCACTTCATCCCGGTCGACCTCTACGTGCCGGGCTGCCCGCCGCGGCCCGAGAACATGATCACCGCGCTCCAGATGATCCAGGAGGGCATCGAGAGCGGGAAGATCCAGCAGACGATCGACGAGCGCACGGGGATCCCGATGCAGGGCCGCCAGCAGCAGCTCGTCCAGATGCGGGCGGGAGCGAAGTAAATGGTCGAAGAGAAGAAGCCCGAGGCCGCCGCGCCAGCCGCGCCGGCCGTCGATCCGCGCGAGGCCGCCCGCCAGCGTCGGATCGCCCGCGAGAAGGAGCTCGCCACGAAGCTCGCCGAGAAGCTCGGCGCGGCGGTGAAGGGCCGGAGCTCCTTCCGCGACCAGGAGTCGATGACCGTCGAGCGCGAGAAGGCGCTCGAGGCGCTCCGGATCTGCAAGGAAGAGCTCGGCTACGACGTGCTCATGGACGTGACGGGGGTCGACTACTTGAAGCTCTCGGGCGAGCACCCGGAGCGCTTCGCGGTCGTCTGGAACCTCCTCTCGATGAGCCACGAAGCGCGCCTGAGGATCAAGACGTACCTCCCCGAGGAGGAGCCCGTGATCGGGACCGCGTGCGGCCTCTGGGCCGCCGCGAACTGGGGCGAGCGCGAGGCGTACGACATGTACGGCATCGAGTTCAAGGGACACCCGAACCTGAAGCGGATCCTCATGCCGGACGACTACGGGAGCTTCCCGCTCCGCAAGGACTACCCGCTCCGCGGGCGCGGCGAGCGCGACAACTTCGTCGTCCTGAAGCGCGGCCAGAAGGAGATCGACGCTTGAGCGCCAGCAACAGGGCGACCGGAGGGAGCGCCGCGGTGCCCAAGATGAAGCCCACCGGGCTCGCGGACGAGGAGATGCCGGTCGCCGGCTTCGGCGAGCGCGCGGCCTCGCTCGAGCCGGGGCTCTCCGAGAACGAGATGGTCGTCAACTTCGGTCCGCAGCACCCGGCGACGCACGGGACGCTCCGCCTCGTCATGCACCTCGAGGGCGAGCGGGTGAAGCGGATCGAGCCCGAGATCGGCTACCTCCACACGGGCTTCGAGAAGTTCGGCGAGTCGCGCACCTACAACCAGTTCATCGTCACGACCGACCGCATGAACTACCTCTCGGCCATGTGCAACAACATCGGCTACGCGATGGCCGTCGAGGAGCTCCTCGACATCAAGGTGCCGCCGCGCGGCCAGTACATCCGCACGATCATGTACGAGCTCTCGCGCATCTCCGACCACATCCTCTCGGTCGGACTCCAGGCCATGGACCTGGGCGCGTTCTCGGTCATGCTCTGGGCGTTCATCGAGCGCGAGAAGCTCTACGACGTGTTCGAGCTCGCCTCGGGCGGCCGCCTCACGACGAGCTACACGCGCGTCGGCGGCCTCGCGTTCGACGCGCCCGAGGACATGGTGCCGCGGATCCGCGCGTTCCTCCCGCGCCTGAGGACGCTCCTCGTCGAGATGGACGGCTCGCTCTCGCACAACCGGATCTTCCTCGACCGGACGAAGGGCGTCGGCGTCCTCACCAAGGAGGACGCGATCTCCTTCGGCGTCACGGGCCCGCTCGCGCGCGCCGCGGGCGTGGACCGCGACCTCCGCCGCGACCGGCCGTACGGGATCTACGAGGACCTCCAGTTCGAGGTCCCGATCCGCACCGAGGGCGACGTCTACGCGCGCTACGAGCAGCGCATGGAGGAGACGCGCCAGGCCGCCCGGATCGTCGAGCAGTGCCTCGACAAGCTCCCGTCGGGGCCGGTGAACGCGCTCAACGAGAAGGTCGTCCTCCCCGACAAGGACGCGGTCTACACGCGCATGGAGTCGCTCATCCATCACTTCATGCTCGAGATGCCCGGCCACGGCCAGAAGACGCCGAAGGGCGAGGTCTACCACGCGACCGAGTGCCCGAACGGCGAGCTCGGCTGGTACATGATCGGCGACGGCACCGCGGTCCCCTACAAGCTCAGGATCCGCCCGCCGAGCTTCTACAACTACCAGGCGATCAAGCGCATGGTCGAGGGCTCTCTCGTCTCGGACGTCGTGTCGTGCCTTGGGAGCATGAACGTCATCGCAGGGGAGCTCGATCGATGAGCGACGCCGCGCTGCTGCCCGACACCAAGATGGAGAAGCGCACCTTCTCGGCCGAGGGCGAGGCCGAGCTCGCGCGGCTCATCACGCGCTACCCGACGAAGCGCGCCGCGCTCCTCATGGCGATGCGCATCTGCGAGAAGGAGTTCGGCTGCGTCGACTTCGGCGCCATGAAGCTCCTCGCCGAGAAGCTCGACCTCACGCCCGCCTACGTGTGGGGCGTGCTCACGTTCTACACGCAGTTCCGCCGCCCGACGGACGGCAAGTACGTCATCGAGGTGTGCCGCACGCTCCCGTGCGCGCTCCGCGGCGCCGACAAGTTCGCCGCCTACTGCTCGCAGAAGCTCGGGATCAAGGCGGGCGAGACGACGAAGGACGGCAAGTTCACCCTCAAGGACGCCGAGTGCCAGGCGACGTGCGACCTCGCGCCCTCGCTCCAGGTGAACGCCGAGGACCACGTCCACATGACGCCCGAGAAGTTCGACAAGCTCCTGGAGGCGCTCAAGTGAGCCCCGCGGTCCGCGACTACGAGGCCGAGGCGAAGGCCTACCAGCCGGTCCTCATGGCCCGGTTCAAGAAGGACGAGCCCTGGAAGCTCGAGGGCTACATCGCCGACGGCGGCTACGAGGGCTTGAAGAAGGCCTTCGCGATGAAGCCCGCCGACATCACGGAGACGGTCAAGAAGTCGGGCCTCCGCGGCCGCGGTGGGGCCGGCTTCGCGACGGGCCTCAAGTGGAGCTTCGTCCCGCCCAAGGAGAAGGTCCCGGGGCCGCGCTACGTCTGCGTCAACGCCGACGAGTCCGAGCCGGGCACGTGCAAGGACCGGCTCATCATGGAGCTCGATCCGCACCAGCTCATCGAGGGCACGATCATCTGCTCGTACGCGATCGGCTGCAACCACGCGTACATCTACATCCGCGGCGAGATGCTGAAGGGCTACCAGCGGATGCAGGCCGCGATCGACGAGTGCTACGCGAAGGGCTACCTCGGGAAGAACATCTTCGGCTCCGGGTTCGACATGGACATCACCATGCACCGGGGCGCGGGCGCCTACATCTGCGGCGAGGAGACGGGGCTCATCTCCTCGCTCGAGGGCGGCCGCGGCTATCCGAAGCTGAAGCCCCCGTTCCCGGCCGTGAAGGGCGCCTTCGGGCAGCCGACGGTCGTCAACAACGTCGAGACGATCGCGAACCTCCCGCACCTCTTCAAGCGCGGGCTCGAGTGGTACCAGTCGATCGGCGTCCCGCCGAAGACCGCCCAGGAGGCGCCGCCGCGCGGGCTCCCCGGATCCCTCGGCCCGAAGATGTTCTGCATCTCCGGCCACGTGAACAAGCCGGGGGTCTACGAGTTCCCGATGGGCCTCTCGCTCCGCACGGTCATCTACGACGACCGCTACGGCGGCGGGATCTGGAAGGGGCGCAAGCTCAAGGCCGTCGTCCCCGGCGGCTCGTCCATGAAGATCCTCACGGCGAACGAGATCGACGTGGGCTGCGACTACGACGCGCTCCAGGCGGCGGGGACGTCGCTCGGCTCGGCGGGCTGCTTCGTCATGGACGAGACGACCTGCATCGTGAACGCCTGCCTCAACCTCATGAAGTTCTATCACCACGAGTCGTGCGGCCAGTGCACGCCTTGCCGCGAGGGCTCGGGGTGGATGGAGAAGGTCTTCTGGCGGATCGAGAAGGGCATGGGGCGCATGGAGGACCTCGAGACGATCGAGGCGATCGCCAAGAACGCGTCCGGCCGCACGATCTGCGTCCTCTCCGAGGCCTTCTCGTGGCCCGCCGAGAGCTACCTCGCGAAGTTCCGCGACGAGTTCAAGGCGCACATCGAGAAACAGGCCTGTCCCTTCGGCGGGAAGCTCTGCGATGTTTGAGCCTCAGAGAAGAGAACGGATGATTTGCCACAGAGGACACAGAGGGCACAGAGAGTTGGCGAGACCAACGGAGACGGCCATTCCTCACTCTCGAGAGAAGCGAGCGAGGGCCATCCACTCCTCTGTGCTCTCTGTGTCCTCTGTGGCAAGAAATGGAATCGCTACGACGTCGGGAGGTCTCCGTGGCTGAGCCGACCAAGGACGCGCCCAAGCCGGCGAACAGGATGAAGGTCGACGGCACCGAGATCGAGTTCAAGCCGGGGGAGACGATCCTCCAGGCCTGCATGCGGAACGGGATCTTCGTCCCGCACTACTGCTACCACCCGGGCCTCTCGATCTCGGGCAACTGCCGCATCTGCCTCGTCCACACGTCGAAGTCGATGCCGCCCGGCAAGCCCGTGATCGGCTGCCAGGCGACCTGCATCGACGGCGACGAGGTCGACCTCCACGGCCCGAAGACGAAGGCGGTCCGCGAGGGGGTCATGGAGTTCCTCCTCATCAACCACCCGCTCGACTGCCCGGTGTGCGACCAGGCCGGCGAGTGCGACCTCCAGCAGTACTCGTTCGACTACGGGAAGACGACCTCGCGCTTCGCCGAGGCGAAGACCCAGAAGCCGAACAAGGACTTCGGCCCCCTCGTCCGCTTCAACGGGAACCGCTGCATCAACTGCACGCGCTGCGTCCGGTTCTGCGAGGAAGTCACGGGCACGGGCGAGCTCTGCCAGATCAACCGCGGCGACCGGAACCACATCGACATCTTCCCGGGCATGGAGCTCGACAACCCGCTCTCCGCCTGCACGGCCGACATCTGCCCCGTGGGCGCGCTCCTCGACCGGGACTTCATCCACAAGTCGCGCGTCTGGCTCCTCCGCGGCACGAAGACGGTCTGCGGCCACTGCGCCACGGGCTGCAACATCAACGCGGAGTGGTGGAACGAGAAGATCCAGCGCCTCACGCCGCGCGAGAACCAGGCCGTCAACAAGTGGTGGATGTGCGACGAGGGCCGCCTCTCCTACAAGGAGGCCTACTCGCAGCTCCGCCTCGACAAGGCGAAGAAGAAGCGCACCGAGGCGCGCTTCGAGGACGTGATGCTCGAGGCGGCCGACGTGATCGCGAAGGCGATCGCGGCCAAGAAGGCCGTCGTCGGTCTCGCGACCGGCTACGCCACGAACGAGGAGCTCTGGTCGCTCAGGAAGCTCGTCGAGGCCTCGGGCAGCACGACGCCGATCGGCGCCGTGTTCGCGAAGGACGGCGCGGCCTGGAAGTCGAAGGACGGCTTCGAGATCTCGGCCGACCGCAACCCGAACCGCCGCGGCGTCGAGCTCCTCATCGGCAAGGACGCCGAGGGCAACCTGAACAAGGTCAAGGAGGAGCTCGACAAGGGCGGCGTCGCGGTCGCGATCGTCCTCGGCGGGATCCCGAACGGCGCGCCGAGCTGGAAGGACATCGAGGCCTCGCTCCGCCGCGCGGAGACGATCGTCTACGTGGGCCTCGGCGACGGCTCGATCGTCGAGCGCGCCGACTACGTCCTCCCGGGCGCTCACTGGCTCGAGAAGGACGGGACCTTCGTCAACCGGAAGGGCCGCCTCCAGCGCGCGCGCCCCGCGGTCCCCGCGCCGCGCGACACGCGGCCCGACGTCGAGGTGCTCGAGCAGTTCGCGCTCAAGGCGGGCCTCATCCAGCGCGCGGTGTCGGCGGCGTCGATCTGGAAGCGCCTCGCGGCGGACCCGGGCTCGCCCTTCGCGGGGATCGACTACGCGAAGATCGGCGAGCAGGGCGTCCCGCTCGACGGCGCCGAGGACAAGGTGCCGCCGGAGCAGGCGCGCACCTGGTACGAGGCGGGCCCCGTCTCGCGCGACCCGGGCCGCGCGCTCGACGAGCAGACGCGCATCTCCGTCCACCGGATGCAGGCGGCGGGGTTCGGCACGCGGAGCGGCTCATGAGCGACCTCGCCTTCACGAACCTGGCCTTCGGCCTCTGGGACTTCGCGGGCGCCGCGCTCAAGGGGCTCATCGTCATCGTCGCGGTGCTCCAGGTCGTCCCCCTGTGCGTCTACCTCGAGCGGAAGATCTGCGCGTACATCCAGGGCCGCCGCGGTCCGAACCGCGTCGGGCCCTTCGGCCTCCTCCAGCCGGTCGCGGACGCCGTGAAGCTGCTCTTCAAGGAGGAGATCGTCCCCCGCGACGCGGACAAGGTCCTCTACTACCTTGGGCCGTTCTTCACGTACCTGTTCCCCTTCGCGGCGCTCGCCTTCGTGCCGTTCGGGCCGACGCTCGATGCGGGACCGAAGCTCGGAGAGATCGACTTCCGCGTCTGCTCGGTGAGCACGGGGATCCTCCTCCTCTTCGCGGTCTCATCGCTCGGCGTCTACGGGATCGCGTTCGGCGGGTGGGCGTCCAACTCGAAGTACTCGCTCATGGGCGCGGTGCGCGGCAGCTCGCAGATGATCAGCTACGAGATCGGCATGGGCCTCGCCCTCCTCGCGACGATCGCGACCGTGGGCTCGGTCGATCTCCAGAAGTGCGTCGTCGAGCAGGCGAAGCCCCTCAGCCTCTTCGGGCTCGAGCTGACGCGGGTGCCGAACTGGCTCATCTTCCACCAGCCGATCGCGGCGCTCATCTTCCTCGTCTGCGCCTTCGCGGAGAACAACCGCACGCCGTTCGACCTCCCCGAGGCGGAGCCCGAGCTCGGCGCCGGGTACCACACCGAGTACACGGGCCTCAAGTTCGCCATGTTCATGATGGGGGAGTACGTGGCGATGATCGCCATGAGCTCCGTCTTCGTGACGCTCTACTTCGGCGGCTGGGCGATCCCCTTCGTCCCGATCGACGAGGGGAAGACGAACAGCTGGGTCCTCGCGCTCCTCGCGACCGGTGTCTTCGTCACGAAGGTGATGGCGGTCCTCATCTTCTACATGTGGGTGCGCTGGACCCTCCCGCGCTTCCGCTACGACCAGCTCATGCGGCTCGGCTGGAAGATGCTCGTGCCGCTCGGCATCGCGAACCTGTTCCTGACGGGAGTGAGCCTCGCCCTATGAGCACCCCGCACGACGCGCAACAGCCCTCTTCCGGCCACGGCGGCGGCCACGGCCACGGCGGCCCCGGTCATGGACATGGGGGCCACGCGGAGGAGGAGACCCAGGAGCCGGGGAAGAGCCTCGCGGACCGGCTCTACCTCCCCGCGATCGCCCAGGGCCTCGGGAAGACGCTCAAGCACTTCTTCCAGCCGAAGGAGACGGTCGAGTACCCCGAGAAGACGATCTACGACGCCGACGAGGCGCAGAAGGCGATCGGTCACAAGAACCCCCGCCTCCGCGGCGAGCACATCCTCGTGAAGGACGAGCAAGGCCGCGAGAAGTGCGTCGCCTGCCTCCTCTGCATGGCCGCGTGCCCCGCGCTCTGCATCTACATCGAGCCGGAGCCGGCCCCGAAGGAGTGGACCGACCGCGAGCGCCGCCCGAAGAAGTTCGAGCTCGACATGCTCCGCTGCATCTACTGCGGCTACTGCGAGGAGGCGTGCCCGTGCGACGCGATCCGCCTCACGCCGAAGATGTACACGCCGACCTTCTCGCGGCCCGAGCGCGTCTACGACAAGACGCGCCTCCTCGAGAACAACCCCGAGTGGCAGCGGCCCCAGCGGCCGAAGAAGTGAGCAGCCCATGACCCTCGTCTTCACGATCGCGGGCGTGCTCGCCGTCATCTGCGCCGGCCTCGCGGTCCTCCAGAAGAGTCCGATCTACGCCTCGCTCTGGACGCTCTGCTCGCTGGGAGCGATCGCCGCGGAGTTCGCGCTCCTCCACGCGCCGTTCCTCGCCGCGATGCAGATCCTCCTCTACGCGGGCGCGATCATGGTCCTCTTCGTCTTCGTGATCATGCTCCTCAACCTCCGCCCCGAGGAGCAGGACGACCAGACGGACTGGCCCCAGCGCATCTTCCCGGCCGCGATCTCGATCGCGATCTTCGTGATCCTCACGAAGGCGATCGCGGCCTACCCGGTCCGCGACGCGAACTTCGCGCTGACCGAGGCGGCGCTCGGGTCGCGGAAGCCCGAGTTCGGCTCGGCCGCGCACTTCGGTCACTTCCTCTACGGCAACTCGCTCGTGCCCTTCGAGCTCGTCTCGGTCCTCCTGACGGCCGCGCTCGCGGCGGTCCTGATCCTCGCGCGGAAGCGCTCGCCCGTCCTGGACACGCCGGCCGCGCCGGCCCCGGGGCACGGGCACGGCGCGCACGGCCACGGAGAGGCGCACGGGCACGGAGAGGCGCACGGTCACGCGCACGCGCACGCCGAACCCGCGGAGGCGAAGCACTGACATGGACATCAAGCTCGCGCTCCACATCTCGGCCGCGCTGTTCGCGATCGGAGTCTTCGGCGTCCTCTCGCGCCGGAACCTGCTCATCATCCTCATGAGCGTGGAGATCATGCTCAACGGCGCGAACCTGGCGCTCGTCGCCGTCTCGCGCGACCTCGCCACCCCGGTCGGGTCCGCCGCCGCCGCCGCGGCCGAGTCCGGCCAGGCGATCGTCCTCTTCTCCATGGCCGTCGCGGCCGCCGAGGTCGCGGTCGGCCTCTCGATCCTCATCGCCCTCTTCCGCCACGCGCGCTCGGTGGACACCGGGTCGCCGCGCGCGACGGCGCTCAGGAGATAGCCATGAACCTCGAAGACGGGTCTCGCCTCGTCCCGTGGCTGCCCCTGATCCCGCTCCTGCCGCTCGGCGGCTTCCTCCTGAACGGCCTGTTCGGGAAGAAGGCGGGCCGCGGCTTCGTGACGCTCGTCGGCGTGGGCGCCCCGCTCGCGGCCTTCGCGCTCGCGGCCGCCGCGTTCCTCGCCGTCGTCGTCGAGGACAAGGGCTCGGTCGTCATCGCGCGCGCCCAGCGCACCCGCAACGAGATCAAGGAGAAGCTCCAGGGCCGCGTCCGCGTCGAGACCCTCGAGGACAAGGAGAAGAACGTCCTCCGCGTCCTCGGCGACCCCGAGGACATCCGCGAGCGGCTCGGAGCGATCCTCGCGGACCCCACGGTCCAGGTGAAGGCGTCCACGGAGCACGCCCCGCGCTCGTGGCACGGCCCCGCGACCAGGGAGGGCACGCTCGTCAAGGACGTGCCGTGGATCTCGGTCGGCGGCTTCGACGTGAGCTTCCGCTTCGTGCTCGACCGGCTCTCGGGCGTGCTCGCGCTCGTCGTCCTCGGCGTCGGCTCGCTCATCCACATCTACTCGATCGGCTACATGAGCTCCGAGGACCGGGGCGGGTTCGCGCGCTACTTCGCGTACCTGAACCTGTTCACCGGCATGATGCTCGTCCTCGCGCTCGCGGGCGACGTCCTGCTCATGTTCGTCGGCTGGGAGGGGGTCGGCCTCGCGAGCTACCTCCTCATCGGGTTCGACTACCGCGAGGGCTGGAAGGCGGACGCCGGCATCAAGGCGTTCGTCGTCAACCGCGTCGGCGACTTCGGCTTCGGCCTCGGCATCATGGGCATCTTCCTGGTCTTCGGCGCGATCGACTTCGACACGGTGTTCGCCGCGGCGCCGGGCATGGCCGGCAAGACCATGGAGTTCCTGGGCGAGCAGTACGAC
>CAZYLP010000211.1:1312-11242 GCA_964648345.1 uncultured Planctomycetota bacterium | reverse complement strand
TCGACCGGCACGCCAAGCGCCGCGAGCATGCGCTCGGTGTGGTCGCGCGAGCGCGCGGGCTCGTGGACGACCGTCTTGCCCGCGGCGCGGAGGCCGGCGAGGAGGACGCACGACTTCACCTGCGCGCTCGCGACCGCGCTCCGGTGCTCGATGGCGTGGAGCGGGCCGGGGCGGATTCGCACGGGCGCGTGGCCGTCCGTCGTCTCGACCTTCGCCCCCATGGCGCGGAGCGGCTCCGCGATCCGCTCCATGGGGCGCTTCGAGAGACCGGCGTCGGCGGTGAGCTCGCCCTCGACGTTCGCCGCGCAGAGGACGCCTGCCATGAGGCGCATGGTCGTCCCGGAGTCCTTGCAGAAGAGCGGCGCCTTCGCGTCGCGGAGCGTGCCCTTCACGGTGCAGGAAGATCCGGTCCGCTCGAGCGTCGCGCCGAGGCCCTCGAGGCAGCGGATGGTCGCCGCGACGTCGTCGCCGTCCGGGAGTGCGTGGACGGAGCCGCTCCCCGCGAGCGCGGAGAACATGAGCGCGCGGTGCGCGATCGACTTGTCGCCCGGGACGGTGAGCCGTCCCCTGAGCGGCGTGCGCGCGGGCGCGAGCGTCGTCGTGGCTCCGCCGCTCATGGCCGCTCCCCCGTATCTTCATCGATGCATGTTCCGGGCGGCTCCACGCGCCCGATCCGCGAGGAGCCGGGCTGCTGCACCTTCGCGGCGTCCGAGTCGTCGAGGATCTTGATCCGGGTCTCGCGCGCGAACTCGAGGACTCCGCCGAGCGCCTCCTCGTCGTTCTCGCGGAGCGCGTCCTCGATCGAGGCGATCGCCGCCTTGAGCGAGTCGATGCAGGAGAGCGCCTCCGTGCGGTTGTCGAGGAGGACCTCGGTCCAGAGCGCGCGCCCGCCCGCGGCGACGCGCGTCGTCGAGCGGAAGCCCGACGAGGCGAGCTTCGCCGCGAGGAGCGGGTCGGGCGCCTCGCCGGCCGCGAGCGCCGTCGCGACGGCCGCGAGGTGCGGGAGGTGGGAGATCCGCGCGACCGCGGCGTCGTGCGCGTCCGCCTTCACGATGATCGCGCGCGCGCCGAGCTTCGCGACGAGCCGCTTCGCGGTCTCGACGGCGGCGTCGGTCGAGACGCGCGTCGGACAGAGCGCGAAGGGGGCGCCGACGAACAGGTCGCTCCGCGCCGCGCGCGCGGCGCCGGAGGGCGCGCCGGCCATGGGGTGGCCGCCGACGAAGGTGCTCGCGCAGTCCTCGAAGCACATCTCGGCGACCGTGCAGATCTCGCGCTTCGTGCTCGCGAGGTCGATGACGAGCCGCCCCGCGCCCGCTCGCTTCGCGACGTCGGGGAGCAGCTCGCGGACTCCGCGCGGCGGAGCCGCGAGCACGATGAGCTCGCCCGAGCCGAGGACCTTCTCGAGCGACGACTCGATGTACGCGAAGGCGCCCTTCCGCTCCGCGGCCATGGCGCGGGCCTCGGGGCTCGGGTCGTATCCGGCGACAGAGCCCGCGAGCCTACGTTCCGAGAGCGCCAAGGCCATGGAAGTGCCCATGAGCCCGGTGCCGAGTACGACCGCATTGCGAAACATTTCCGTCATGCGATGGGTTTTTTGCCACAGAGGTCACAGAGGAAACAGAGAGAGGCGAGACGGCGTGGGTCGCCGATCTCTGTGCTCTCTGTGACCTCTGTGGCAAAGGAACACTTCACCGGGAAGCGGCGGCCTTGGCAGGACGGGCGAGAGCACGGCCGATCGCGCGGGCGATCGCGTCGCACTCCTCCATCATCTGCTGGAACATCTCCGGCAGGAGCGCCTGCGGCCCGTCGGAGAGGGCGTTGTCGGGGTCGTGGTGGACCTCGACGATGAGGCCGTCGGCGCCCGCGGCGACGGCGGCGCGGGCCATGGGGAGGATCTTGTCGCGGCGGCCCATGGCGTGGCTCGGGTCCACGATCACGGGGAGGTGCGTCTTCTCCTTCACGACCGGGATCGCGGAGAGGTCGAGCGTGTTGCGCGTCGCCGTCTCGAAGGTCCGGATCCCGCGCTCGCAGAGGATCACGTTCTTGTTGCCCTCGCTCATGACGTACTCCGCCGCCATGAGCCACTCCTCGATCGTCGAGCTCATGCCGCGCTTCAGGAGCACGGGGATCCCGGTGCGGCCGCACTCCTTGAGGAGCTCGAAGTTCTGCATGTTCCGCGAGCCGATCTGGATCACGTCCACCTTGCCGACGCAGCCCGGGAGCTGACGCGCGTCCATGATCTCGGAGACGACCGGGATGCCGCCGAGCTGATCGGCCTGTTCCCGCAGGAGCTCGAGGCCTTCCTGGCCGAGGCCCTGGAAGGCGTAGGGGCTCGTGCGCGGCTTGTAGGCGCCGCCCCGGAGGAACGTCGCGCCGTTGCCGACGACCGAGCGCGCGATCGTCGTGAGCTGCTCCTTGCTCTCGACGGAGCATGGGCCCGCCATGACGGCTATGTCCGTCTGGCCTCCGATCTGCGCGTTCCGGATCTTGAGGACCGAGTCCTGCGGGTGGAGGCTCCGGCCCGCGAGCTTGTAGGGCTCGGAGATGCGGAGCACCTCCTTCACGCCCTCCATGAGCTCGAACTGGCGGCGATCGACGCCCTTCGGGTCGCCGATCGCGCCGAGGACCGTGTAGCTCCGGCCCGTGGACTTGTGGATGTCGAGACCCAGGGAGCGGAGGCGCTCGCAGACGCGCGCGACCTGCTCCTCGGTCGCGTGCGGGTGCATGACGATCATCATGATGGCGAATCCTCCCTGACGGCGTCCTCTTCTTCGAGGCGGCGGCTCAGCTCCATGATCCGGTCCCAGACGCGCTCGATCGCCTGCGCGTCGAGCTTGCCGTGGGCGCGCTCCTTCAGGCGAGCGAGCACCTCGGCCTCCCGCGCGGGGTCCCGCACGGGCACGCCGTCGCGCCGCTTGACGCGGCCGATCTCGATGGCGCAGCGCGCGCGACGGACGAGCAGGTCGACGATCGAGTCGTCGATCCGGTCTATCTCGCGGCGCGTCGTCTCGATCTCCTGACGGGCGGTCATGTTGCCGCCGAGAGTGTAAGCGTTCTGGCGCGGGCGCGCACATCTAGGGTACCAAAGTCCTGGAGGGAAGTCGGACACATGAAGGACCACGTCGAGTTGCTCGCCGCGAGGCTCGATGCACTCGAGAGCCAGAACCGCCGCCTGCGCCGCACGGTCGTCGCGCTCGGAGCCGGCGTCGCCGTGCTCGTGGCGCTCGGGACGACGCGGACCGCGATCGCGAAGGACCCGAAGATCATCGACTGCCAGAAGGTCCGGCTCATGGACGCGAAGGACAACTGCCGCGGCGTCTTCGGCCTCTCGAACGACGAGTCGCCCGTCTTCGCGCTCCTCTCGACGGACGGCAAGGCACGCGTCGTCCTCACGCTCGACGCCGAGGGGAACCCGAGCTTCGGCTTCACGGACAAGAAGGAGAAGGCGCGCCTCTCGCTCGCCCTCACCGACTCCGGGCCGGCGGTCGTCCTCAAGAACAAGGACGACGACGGCGGTCTCTCGATCGTGAGCGCCGCCGGCGAGACCGGGATGGTCCTCCAGGACGCGAAGGCGCGCCTCTCGACGGTCCTCAACAAGGACAACGTCACGCTCCTCGTCTTCAAGGACGGCGCCGAGAAGCCGCGCGCGTACATCGGCACCGACTCGGACGGGAAGCCCGAGATGAAGTTCCTGGACGGCGAGGGCAAGGAACTCTGGAAGAAGCCCTGAGCCCCGGTCCCGACCCGGTCGCGGAGAAGATCGCCCTCGAGCTCGGGCGCGAGCCCGGCACGACGGCGATCTTCCTCGGGCGTCCGGGCCGCGGGAAGTCCACGCTCGTCGCCGCCGTGAGGCGTCTCCTCGAGGAGGCGGGCTCGAAGCCGCGCCTCCTCGCGGCGGACCCGGGCCAGCCTACGATCGGTCCGCCGGCGGCGTTCGCGCTCTCCGACCCGTTCCTGGTCTCGTTCGTAGGCTCCACGGACCCCATGGCCGTGAGGCTCACGGCGCTCGGCGAGCTCCACCGGCTGTCCCGCATGCCCGAGCGAGCGCAGCAAGTCGAGGGCGCGGGCCCTCTCCTCGTCGATGCGTGCGGCCTCGTCGCGAACGCGGTCGGCCGCGAGTGGGCGCTCCGCCAGATCGAGGCGCTCGACGCGACGCACGCGGTCCTCATCGAGAAGGACGCCGAGCTCGAGCCACTCGCGAAGCTGATCGAGCATCGAGTGAAGCTCTACCGGTCTCCGCCTCACCCGGAGGCGCATTCGCTCAACACGCGCGAGCGCCGGCGTCGCCGCGGCGAGGCGCTCGCGAAGTGGCTCGAGGACTCGGAGGAGAGGCTCCTGCCGATCGACCTGCCGCTCCTCGGCGCCCCCGAGCGCGGCGTGCTCGGAGACGACTGGGTCGGCCGCATGGTCGGCCTGCTCGATCGGCAAGGCGGGACGCTATCGATCGGTTACGTCCTCGCCGTCGAGGAGGACGAGCTCCGCGTGAAGGTCGATCGCAGGGAGAGGGCCGCGCCGCACTCGCTGCGCGTCGGCGACGCCGTGTGGAACGCGAAGGCGAGGACCGTCGAGCGGCGCGTCTTCGCGGAGGCGCCCGCGCCGCCGCCCCAGGGAGTCTTCGCGATCCGCACGAAGCCCGTCTTCGAGATCGAGCCCTTCGCCGTCTCGGGCGACGAGCGCAGCAAGCGCGCCCCGGGCTTCCAGGTCCACTTGCCGAACGGGATCTTCGGCGACCCGCTCGTCCACCTGCGGCCGCTCCGCGAGCGCGACTCCGTGCTCCTCGACCGCGGGCGCGCGAGCACGCTCCCCGTGAAGCTCCTCCACCGGATCGGGCTCGTCCTCCTCTCGCACGCTCACATGGATCACTTCTTCGGCTTCGACGAGCTCCTCCGCGCGCTCCTCGGCACGCCGCGCTCGCTCACGATCGTCGGACCCGAAGGCACGGGCGCGCGCGTCGCGTCGCGCGTGGACGGCTACTCGTGGAACCTCATCGAGGCCGACGCGGAGGCGCACCTCCCGTCCATGGCCCCGAAGTTTCTCGTGCGCGAGCTGCGCGGAGAGCGGCTCCACGAGACGGAGATCGTGCCGGGCTCCCCGCCGAGGGACCTGGGCGACAAGCCTGCTCCGCGCGGAGTGGTCTTCGAGGCGGAGAAGTTCACGGTCCGCGCGACGCCGCTCGCTCACCGCGACATCACCTCCCTGTCCTATCTCGTCGAGGAGAGGCCGCGGCTCGCGGTGCGGCCCGAAGCGCTCCGCGCGAAGGGGCTCACGCCGGGGCCGTGGCTCGATGAGCTGAAGCACAAGGCGGCGAAGGGCGAGCGCGACGAGCTCGCGAAGGAGATCCTCGTCGATCGGCCTGGGCAGCGGATCGCTTACGTGACCGACGCCGCGGACTCGCCCGAGAACCGCGCGAAGATCATCGAGCTCGCGCGCGACGTGGATCTGTTCATCTGCGAGGCGACCTTCACGAAGGCGGACGAGGACCGCGCGAAGGAGACCGCGCACATGCCCGCGTTCGCCTCGGCCGAGCTCGCCCGGGACGCGCGCGTCGGGAAGCTCATGCCGTTTCACCTGTCGCCCCGCTACGAGGAGGCGCCCGAGGTCATCTACCGGGAGCTCCTCGCGATCTTCCCGAGGGTGCACGTCCCGCGCGAGCTCGTGAATCGTATCCCACCGTCCGAACGAGACTTGTAATTCGACTTTGGCTGTCCTGTTCGGGGGTCGAGCGGCCACTAAAGAGCGTAGGCGGCGCTGCGGCGCGGCCCAGTAACACCAGACGGATTCGATCCTTCCTATGCTCAAGCGCGTCTCAGCGGCCCTCGCGGTCCTCCTCGCGCTCCTCGCGGGCCAGGCCGTCGCGGGGCCCCGCAACGCCGAGCTCGTCTTCCGCGTGATGGCGTTCAACATCCGCTTCGACTTCCCGTCCGACAAGAACACGGGCGACAACTGGGACAAGCGCGCTCCGCTCGTCGCCGCGACGGTGAAGGACTCGAAGGCGACGGTCGTCTGCTTCTGCGAGGACAAGCTCGATCAGATCCAGGACCTGAGGAAGCTCATGCCGGGCTGGGACTTTTACGGCATGGGCCGCGACGGCCGCGCGTCCGAGACGTGCTCGGTCGCCTGGAACACCGCCGAGTGGGCGAAGGTCGAGGCGGGCGACTTCTGGCTCTCCGACACGCCCGAGAAGGTCGCGAGCAACACGTGGGGCATGAAGTACCCCCACAAGGTCACGTGGGCGACGCTCCAGGCGGTGAAGGACGCGAAGCGCCGCACGGTCACGTTCCTCTCGACGCACCTGGACGAGCACCGCGAGATGGACGAGGTCCGGCGGAAGTCCGTCATGGTCATCCGCAACTGGATCGCCAAGAACCGCCCGAACCAGAACGTCGTCATCGGCGGCGACTTCAACGCGACCCCGGGCTCGCCCGCGCACAAGGCGATGATCGACCCGAGCGCGAAGCCGCGCCTGATCGACGCCTTCGAGGCGACGAACAGCCGCGACGCGCACGTGAGCACGCACCACAACTTCACGGGCAAGGCCGGCGGCGGGGCGCGGATCGACTGGCTCGTGACGGGCGGCAACGTCCAGGCGCGCGACGCGAAGGTCGATCGCTGGAACAAGGACGGGAAGTTCCCGTCCGACCATTTCGCCGTCTCGGCGGAGGTCGAGGTCGGCGTGGACGGCTCGAAGAAGGCCGGGAAGCCCGAGAAGGAAGACCCGAAGCCCCAGGTCGGCAAGGAAGACGGCAAGAAGGAAGACCCGAGGACGCCGGACGCGCCGCCGCCCGTGCAGCCCGAGCAGCCGAAGCCCGAGCCCGCGAGCCCGGAGATGCCGAAGCCCGTGACGGGTGACACGCCGGACGCTCCGCCGCCCGTCGAGCCGGGTCTCTCGCCCCTCGATCCGGAGCCGCCCGCCAAGCCCAAGCGGTAGCGCCTTCGCGGTCGTTTGCTACGCGCAGCGAGCGCCGCTAACTTGACGTAAGTGAAGCGCCAGAAACGCGGTTCGGCTCGACGCGAGCTCATCGCCATCCAGAAGCGGCTCTGGCGCCGCCTCCGTCGAGAGATCCAGTCCTCGCTGGACGAGCAGCCGGGGAACGTCGCGATCTACCTCGAGGAGTACGAGCGCGAGCTCGAGACGTTCGAGTCGCCCGCGACGCGGGACGACCTCCTCGCATCCGTCCTCTCCGCGGAGCTCGTCTACGTCGGCGACTACCACACGCTCCGGCAGTCGCAGAAGACGCTCCTCCGCCTCCTCATGGCCGCGACGATCGCGCGCCCCGAGGTCATCCTCGCGCTCGAGCTCGTCCACACGAACCAGCAGCCCGCGCTCGACGCTTACATGAAGGGCGAGATCGACGAGAGCGAGTTCAAGAAGCTCATCCGCTACGACGAGACGTGGGGCTTCGAGTGGCGGAACTACCGCGAGATCTTCGCGCTCTGCCGCCGGCGCAACGTGCGCGTCGTCGGGATCAACTCGGACCCGAAGGGGCACGACCGGGACCACCTCCTCGAGCGCGACCTCCGCGCGGCCGAGGTCGTCGTGAAGGAGACGCTCGCGCACCCGCGCGCGCTCATCTTCGTCTTCGACGGCGACCTCCACGTCGCGCGCGACCACCTGCCGCTCGTCGTGGACTCGCTCCTCACGCGCGCCGGCAAGAAGCGCGAGAAGACGCTCGTCCACCAGAACTCGGAGGCGATCTACTGGCGCCTCGCCGCGAAGGGACAGGAGAACGAGGTCTCGATCGTGCGCCTCCACCGGGACGCGTACTGCGTCTTCAACGCGTCGCCGATCGAGAAGCTCCAGAGCTACATCAACTGGCAGACGGAGCGCGACGAGCTCACGCCGAAGGAGGACTCCGACTGGGCCGAGATCATGGCCTCGGAGGACGACGTGGACGACGAGGAGCCCTCCACCGGTCAGGACTACACGGAGCAGGTCCTCGGCTTCATCCAGACGCTCGCGCGGTTCCTGAACATCGAGCGCGACGACCTCGACGACTTCGAGCTCTTCACGCTCAAGGACCTCGACTTCCTCGACTACCTCGCGGAGCGCTTCACGAAGCGCGAGCTCGGGTTCCTGAAGCGCCAGGTCGAGTCGGGCGAGAGCTTCTTCATCCCGCGCGGGAACATCCTCTACCTGGGCGACCTCTCGGTCTCGAACGCCGCCGAGGAGGCCGCGCACTTCCTCCACTGGAAGTGCTCGGGCGCGAAGCCGCGGCAGACGGACAAGCACTTCGACTTCTACCAGCGCGCGCTCGCCGAGGCGCTCGGGTTCTTCGGCTCGAAGGTCGTGAACCCGAAGCGCGACTGCTGGCGCGAGGCGGACTGCCTCGCGTTCCTCGTGCGGCATCCGTCGAAGGAGGTCGCGACGCCGGAGGAGAAGTTCCAGCGCATCGCGTGCGAGCTCGTCGTGCAGCACAAGGCGAACGAGAGACGGAAGCTCGACGGCGGGCGGTGGAGCAAGCTCTCGAAGATCTACGAGCAGCCGGACGACATGCACCTCCGCGTCACGCACATGCTCGGGCACATGCTCGGCGAGCGGCTCTACGACGGGCTCGTGACGGGGGACGTGCCGAAGGAGTACATCAAGGCGCTGTTCCACGAGCGGCACGAGGAGGGGAAGACGGCGTTCGAGCGGTACATGGACCTCGTCGCCAGGACCGCGAAGGTCGAGGCGCCGGCGAGCCGGTTTTAGGTCTCGGTCTCATGCGCACCGAGCCGATGAGCGTGACCTACTCGATCAGCGTGGAACAGCTGGGCGACTTCGCCAGTCACGACCTCTGGGTTCGATCTCGAAAGGCGCTGATTGCGAAGGCGGTCGTGTGTCTGGTCTCGCTCGGCATCGGAGGCGGTGTCACGGGGCAGTTCCTCGCGTTCCATTGGAATGTCATGACCAAGGCGATCCTCTATACAGTGATCGGTGCTACCGCCGGCGGTGTCCTCGCTGCCCTGATCATGTTTGGTCACTACTTCGCGATCGTGACCCGTGCAGCGCTCGTTGGGGTGCGGAACGGTGCGGTCGGAACACACGTCATGGTCATCGCGCCCGACGGCGTCGTCGTGAAGAACCCGGCCTCCGAGACGAAGTGGAAGTGGATCGCCTTCCAGCGCCTGGAGAAGACCGACGAGTTCTTGGCCTTCTACCTGCAGGGCACGCTCGCCCTCATCGTTCCGCTTCGGAGTTTCACGAGCGCGGAGTCGGGGGAGGAGTTCTTGCGCGCGGCCAAACAGTGGTTCGCCGATAGCCTCGGCGCGTCGTGATCCGGCGCTAGAAGAGAGGATCGGTCACTTCGCGGCGGCCTTGGGGACCAGCCGCTCGATGGCCTCGAGGAGCTGTGCCTTGGGCTTCGTACCGACGATGAGGTCGGCGACCTTCCCCAGCAAGTTCGGCGAGCAGGCGTCCAGGCGCGCAACGAGACCCTCCGTGCGCTTGGTCCGGCCGAGCCGGCGCCGGAGCTGGCGGGCGACGAGAGCGCGTTGGCCCTCGGCCTTGGCCGTCGTGACCTGTCGCTTCAGACGCTTCAGACGAGCGATGAAGGCCGGCTCCAGGAACTTCTTGAGGCGATCGAAGATCGGCGTGTCCATCAGGATCTCCGCTCCTATCTTGGCGAACCAGTCGATGTCCGGGAAGCCCGGGTGGAGAAGATCGCGAGGAGAGTCTGCAGGTCCCCGCTCCGCGGCTCGCCCGCGAGGATGTGGGCAGCTTTTTCGACCAGCTCGGGCGTGGCACCCTTGGTGAAAGGCACGAGCGGGAGCAACCCGCGCACTCTCCCCTCGACGAGCTTGTCGCCCTGGAGGTCCCACGCGCAGATGAGGTCGAAGCCGAACGTGAGCACCGTCGCTCCGAGCACGGAGACCTGGTGGACGTTCGTCGGCTCTCCCTGCTTCTTCCCGGGCCGGAACTCGGCCGCCCGGTCCTGCGCGGCGCCTAGC
>CAZYLP010000211.1:0-1302 GCA_964648345.1 uncultured Planctomycetota bacterium | reverse complement strand
GGGCCGGAGAACGAGGACGACCGAGCGCAGCGCGGACCTCTTGCGGTGCGCGAGCGACCAGTAGTCGAAGACACGCTTCGGGACGTTCGCGGCCCAGGCCGCCTGCACCTCGAAGTGCACCCATATCGGCCGGCGCTGGCCTGTGAGCTCGACGCGCATCACCTTGTCCATCCGGCGATCCACCATCTGAACCTCGGTCATGGACTGCTCGACCTTCGTGATCTCATGCCCCGGCAGAACGAGCTGGATGAACGCACGAGGCTCGACCTCGAGGAGCGCCTTCGCGGCGATGTCGAGCTCACCCACGATCGAACGCTCCCCTCCGAGATCTGAAAGGAACCGGGCTCGGTCGGCTCTGTTCCGAGCCTGGACCGAACGAGGCGCGCGTCGGCGCGTGACGATCCGCCGCCGTTCGCTTCATGCCCGAGCAAGGAACGTGTCGTCTGCGCCCGGTTCGGTTCACGCCAGCCTCCGCTGCGAGTCGGCCCGAGCGTGGAGACGACGGAACGGAGCCCGGCATCGACGATCGCGGCCCGGGTCGGTGCACGACGACGCGCGTTCGCTCCGTGCCCGGCTCGCGCGCGCGACGATCAGGCCCCGGACGGCGCCGAGCGTGGACGCGACGAGACGATCCCGAGCGCGCTCCGTGTCTTCCTGACTCTGCTCCGTGACGAACCGGCCGCGGAGCGAGGCGATGGGCGCTCGCTCCGCGCACGCCGCGGCCAGGAGCGACCGCTCCCGGCCCGGCTCCTTTCACTCCTCGCCCGGCTTCGCGCGTTCCTCTCACCGGAGCTTCACGCCCCAGCGCTGGAAGCGCCGGTAGAGCGTGGGGAGCGAGACGCCCATGACCGCCGCGGTCATCTTCATGCTGCCTCCGCTCCGCTCGTAGACGGCGAGCGCGCGGTCCCTCTCGGAGAAGAGGCCCTCCTCGTCGGGGCACTCCGCTGCCCGGGCCACCTCGAGCCTCAGGTGCGCGGGCTCGATCGGGTCCTTCTTGAAGACGAGAGCGCGCTGGATCGCGTTCTCGAGCTCCCGGACGTTGCCACGCCACTCGTGCTCCTCGAGGGCACGGAGCGAGGCCGCGCTGAGCGCGGGCGTCGTCTGCCCCTTCGAGTGCTTGGCGAGGAAGTGCCGGGTGAGGAGCGGGATGTCCTCGCGACGCTCGCGGAGAGGAGGCGTCGTCAGCGAGAAGACGTTGAGGCGGAAGTGGAGGTCCTCGCGGAAGCGCCCCTCGGCGACGAGGCGGGCGAGGCTCTTGTTCGTCGCGGCGACGACGCGCACGTCGATCGGCACCCCCTCGCT
>CAZYLP010000210.1:0-11270 GCA_964648345.1 uncultured Planctomycetota bacterium | reverse complement strand
TGGTCCGGCACGGAACTCCTCGGGTTCGTCGGTCGTTGAGGCTCACGGTGAGCCTCAACGGGTGCGCGTCAGACCTTGGCAACGGTCGGTGACGCTCACGCCGTGGCGAAGCGTGGCATCGCGACGTGACAGCTCGACCGCACGCACCAGCGGTTGCAGCAACAGTCCTTCTACCCTCGGCCTAGAGCAAGACCGGCAACCGCCTAACGTGTATCACCACTGCCACTTACGGTCACCAATGCCCCCCCCCGTTGCGTGCGAGTTCGAGCGCCGGCGGGATCTCGCACCCGACCCGGGGGTTCGAGCACTCGCTGGAGCCGCCGTCCCTCGAGGAGTGGAGAGGTTCGATGACGTGGCGAAGAAGAGGGTCTCGAGGAGCGTCGTCCGAAGAAGGCGACGAAGATGCCTCCGCGGCCGCGCCCGACGCGGGCGACCCCGCCCGCGCGGGACGAGGAAGAATGAGAGAGCGCCGAGGCTCGTCGCTGCGGCGCGGTGCTGAGGGGTTGCCTCCGCGCCGTCCGCAAGGACGGAGCGGAGGCCGCGCGCGACTCACGAGGAGGGCACAGTGAAACGCAAGCTCAGCCCGCTCGGCCGAGGTGACCTCGAGGACCTCGCCCGGCAGCTCGAGGGCGAGGAACGGAGCGGCGTTCGTGCGCCGCCTCCCAGCCCTCGGCGAAGTAGCAGAAAGCGCGCGAGGAGCGGGCCGCCACCAAGGCGCAGGAACTCGCAGCTCAACGAGCTCGTCGCGGAGCTCCGCCGGCTTCGCTTCAAGGCGCTCGTCGTGTGGAAGCTCGATCGGCTCGGCCGCTCGCTGAAGCATGTCGTGACGGTCCTCGAGGAGCTCCGCGAGCTGGACGTGTGCTTCGTGTCCGTGACGGACTCGTTCGATACGACGACCGCATCCGGGCGCCATGCTCGGCATGGTCGCCGTCTTCGCGCAGTCCGAGCGCGAGGTCCTGGTCGAGCGCGTCCGCGCCGGCCTCGCGATCGCGCGCGCGAAGGGCGTCAAGCTCGGCCGGCGTCCGAAGTCGGTTGACCTCGACGCCGCGCCCGCTCGTCTCGAGGCGGGCGTGTCGTTGCGCGCGATCGCGCAAGAGCTCGGGGTTCATCACCGGACGCTCGCGCGACGGCTTGGTGATGGCGCCAGACGGGCAACTACCCCGGTGGCATGACCCGCCGAAACTACGCCGCTTACATGCGATCCAAGATCGCGAGCTGGATCGAGGTGGTCTGTGCCTGCGCGCCGAACAAGGCAGCGAAGCACCCTGGCTGAGCGTAGGCCTTGACCTCCTCGAAGTGGGAGAAGCGCCATCCGGACGCCTGCCACTCGGCGATCCGAGAGGTCAGCAGGCTCGCTACCTGCGTCGCGAAGTTCGGGTCGGTCGCGCTCCCCGATGGAAAGAACGGAACAGCCATCCGGTTAGCGTTCATCGCTTGGTCACCCCCCGGCTGGAACGGTAGCTCTTCTTCACCGCGACGGGGCACTCTCGGGTCCGACCGACCCGGCGCGAATTCCCCGCAGGTTCCAAACCAACTCGGCGCCGCGAAGTTGCGACTCACGACGGCGCGAACTCCAGGCGCGGAATCAGGAGGTTGTGAGCCGACGTCACCTCACCGTACCGCTCGCGCGTGCTATCACGCAGCTCCAAGGAAGACGATGCCCGAGACATCCGACCCTAAGGAGAAGGCGAAGGACGCTTCCGACCCGCGGAAGTTCCCGTCGCTAGATATCCTCTTCGCCGCGCTCAGCGGTGAGAACCTCGCGAAGCTGACTCTTCCCGGCGGAATCATCGGGAAGATCGGCAAGGTCTTCATTTATGTCGCGGTCGCTTTCCCGATAATGGTGTGGGCTGGTGCGTTTGTTCCTGGGTGGGTCGTGATCACGGCGCTCTCGATACTCGCCATCAGCTCGCTGCTACTCACCCGCTGGATGCTCGACTTCGCCGAAAAGAACCCACAGGCCGCCCTGATGGAGGGTGCGGAGTTTCTGGTCTACGAAGAAAAGAAGATGCACTTCGGAACCAAGGCCCAACCACAGCTCGAGGTACAGATCGCCGAGGTGATCGCGGACCCGGAGAAGCCTCCTCTCAAGCTCCCCGTCGCGGAGCAGCTTGATCTCGGCGACCTCGAACCAGACGCGATCGTTGACGGGCGCGTGGTGAAACAAGAGCCCAGCGGCAATCTCGGCGGCGCGGACCCCAAGCAACTGACCGAGCAGCCTTCTCCGGCGAAGAACCCCGACGCGGATCCTCGCGGAGGTGAGGCCGGCCCGAAGATTGGAGGTGCGTAGTGGCGACCTTCGCGCCCCCGCGCTTCTATCAGATCACCTGCTACCCGAGGCCAGGGACCGTCCAACTCGTGCAACGGCAGATCAACAGAGCCCAGGACTGGTATCAGTTCGAGAACGTTTGGATCGTCTACACCAATCGAGACGCTGCTGAGTGGCTTCAGCGCCTCGGCCCCTATGTGAAGACGGGCGGTAACGTCTTCATCTGCCCGATCGATCTCAGCGACCGGCAAGGGTGGATGCCAAAGAGCTTCTGGGAGTGGCTCAAGAAGCCGCGCTGAGTCTTCGGAGCGAAGGAGCCGCGGACCGTCACTCCTCGAACTCGATCTCCGTCACTGACACGCGGACACGGCCCTCCGCCCACTCGGACGGGCACCCCTTCGCCTTGTAGCCCAGCTCTTTGATGTAGCCCGCCTTGAGGGGCTTGTTTTCGCCGTTCATGGAGAAGGCGGCCGTATTGATCGGACGGTAGTCCTCCTCGAAGATCGTGCGGCCGTTCGAGTCGAGAAAGTAGGCGACGATCTTCACCTTCTTTAGGGACCGATCACCCTTGTTCTTGAGCTTCCCGAACACGCACGCGACTCGGCCATCGAGAACGTCGTCCTGATACTTGGAGCGGACCTCGTAGAGCTCGACCTTCTCGCGCATGTAACGCTCACACTCCTCGAGCTTCGCCCGTTTCTCGCCCTCGGCCTTCTCCTTTGCGGCTCGCTTCTCCGCTTCTTCGCGCTCGTGCGCCGCTCGCTCATCCGCAGCCCGACGCTCATCGGCGAGACGCCGGGCTTCGGCTTCACGTTCTCGCGCGGCTCGCCGCTCAGACTTCCGTTGCTCCTCGGCGGCCGCGCGTTGCTCCACTTCGGCGCGAGCAGCGGCGGTCCGCCGTTCTTCTGCGCCCCTTTCTTCTGCGGCCTTCGCCTCAGCCGCGCGACGTGCCGCGGCCTCGCGTTCAGACTCCTGGTCGGCGGCCTTCGCAGTCCTGCCCTCGGACCTGACCGGAGCGAAGTCGATCGGCGCCTTCTGTTCGCGCTCTCGGGAACTCAAGCCGACGACGACCGCATTCACAACGTCCGCCAGCTCGCGCTTCGCGTGCTCGCGCCCAGCGAGGTAACCGACCGCGAGCCCTACTAGGCCAGCCGCAACGACGCCCCAACGCGCTTCGGCCATTGGATCCCTCTGCCTGGGCCATGCTGCCACCTTCGGTCGCCGGTTCCGACTGGAAACCGAGCAGCTCGCAAGAGGCCGTAATTCCGAGACACCCCCCCTGGGCGCGATCGGCGCATCCGGCAAGCATGGGGGGTTGAGGAGAGTTCCCATGTTGACCTACACGCCGCGCCTCGCTCGCACGTCGGACGAGCTCGCGCACGTCTCTCGGCTCGGCGACTCGCTAGGGCGGATCCTCGAGCGCACGCAGGAACCGATCCTCGTCGTCGAGACGACCACCGGCCGCGTCATCACCGGTCGGTTCCACAGCGCGCCTGGAGTCTTCGAGTGCGGGGCCTGCGCGCTGACGTTGTGGCTCCATGTGCCGAACGGCATGGTCGAGGTCAACCTGCTCGACGTCCGCTCCGTTCACGAGGCGTAGCGGGGCCGTCGGGAAGCCCGAGCTGCGGTTGGTCGCGTGGAGACCCGCGCTCGGGCGCCTCGATCCCGCGCCCGGAGGCGGACGATCCGGCAGCGAGTAGCGGCGCCGGGTCGGACGCTGTCGCGGCGCCGCGTCGGACGCAGTCGCGGCGCCGCATGAGCTTGCGGGCGAGATCCTCGCCCGAGGGACGCGCGTTCGAGCGGGTTTCAGCCCCTCCGTTCCCAGCCTTCCCCCCGGCAACCGTCTGCAAGTCGTTGTTGCCGGTCGCGAACATTGAGGCTCTGAACCCGCAAGTCTTACTCATGCGGCAGGAACAACGCCGAGCCTCACGAGATCGACCCTCTCAAACATCCGCTTCACGAAACGTCTCTGCTGGTACTCACGGCAAGCCGTGCGGCCACCGCTGCTGGAACAGGAAGTCGCGGCAGGCTTCCTCCGTCCCGAAGCGCTCCTCGAGCTCGCGGTCGGAGTTGACGATCGGAAAGAGCTCTCGATATCCACCGCCCGAGCGGACCAGAGACCGCAGGAACGCGAAGGTGTCACCCTCGTCCTCGTCGCGCTCGTCGACCTCTTCGGCCATTCATTCCCTCTCGCCCTCGCTGCAGCCAGCAGCCAGTCGACACATGGCAACCCTCGTTCCGGACCGCCAACGGGATATCCCGTTGGCGGTCGCGAAGGGCAGGGGCCGGTCGGACGCGACGGGAGAGGGCGGGGGCTCGCGTGAGCGTGCGGGAGCCGCGCGGAGATCGTCCCCGAATCCGGACGGCTTTACGTCCGTCGCGACCAGAGTCCGAGTGAGCGTCCCCCGTCGAGCGCGGCGGGATTTCATGCGAGAATCGCGCGCTCATGGCACGGCTCTGGGACAAGGGCGAGAAGCTCGACCCGTTGATTCTCGACTACACGACGGGCGATGACCCCACGACCGACGTGGCGCTGGTCGTCGAGGACTGCTGGGGCAGCCTCGCGCACGCGCGCATGCTCGTGGAGCAGGGCCTGCTGGACGAGGCCGACCGGGCGGCGATCGCGAAGGGGCTGAGGGCGATCCTCGCGGAGGCGCGCGCGGGGAAGTTCTCGATCCCGCGCGAGCTCGAGGACGTGCACACGGCGATCGAGTCGCGGCTCGGAGAGCCGGGCAAGCGGGTGCACCTCGGGCGGTCGCGGAACGACCAGGTGTTGACGTGCCTCCGGCTGCACGCGAAGCGGAAGCTGCTCGAGCTCGAGGACGCGGCGCTCGAGCTCGCCCGCGCGCTGCTCGAGGTTGCGCGGGAGCACGAGTGGACGCCGCTGCCGGGATACACGCACCTCAGGCGGGCCATGCCGAGCTCGGTGGGCCTCTGGGCGGCCGGGTTCGCGGAGCTCGTCTCGGACGACCTCGACGTGCTCGCGCAGGCTCGCGGGGCGCAGGACCGGTCGCCGCTCGGGAGCGCGGCAGGGTTCGGGGTGCCGCTGCCGCTCGATCGCGCCCGGAGCGCCGAGCTCATGGGGTTCGAGCGCGTCCAGACGAACGTTCAGGCGGTGCAGAGCTCCCGCGGGAAGAACGAGGCGCACGCGCTGTTCGCGTGCGTCCAGCTCGGTCACTCGCTGGCGAAGCTCTCTTGGGACCTCGAGCTCTACTCCGCGCCCGAGTTCAACTTCGTGAAGCTCGGGCCGGACGTGGCGACGGGCTCGTCGATCATGCCGCAGAAGCGGAACCCGGACGTGGTCGAGCTGACCCGGGCGAACGCGGCCGTGCTCGAAAGTTACTTGCAGCGAATACTTTCGGTCGCGGGGCGCCTCCCTTCCAGTTACCATCGGGACTACCAGGTGACGAAGGAGCCCCTCGTCCGGGGCCTCGACCTGGCGATCCAGATGACACGAGCCATGTTCAGGGTGGTCACGGGCTTGGAGTTCGACGCCGCTGCTTGCGACGCCGCGGTCACGGACGAGACCTTCTGCGCGCACCGCGCGTTCGAGCTGACGCTTCAGGGAGTGCCGTTCCGCGACGCCTACAAGCGGACCGCCGATGAGCACTCGCGCGGAGAAGTTCGCAGGCCGCGAGACCTCGGTCCGGTCCTCGCCGCGTACAAGGTCGCGGGTGCGGCAGGCGATCTGCGGCTCGACGAGGCGCGGGGTCGCCTCGAGCGGCTCGGAGAAGCGACCCGGCGGGCACGGACGCACTTCGAGGCGCGCCTCTCGGACCTCGAGCAGGACCGCGCATGACCGGCCAGGACTCGACGGACGGGGGGAAGAAGAAGAAGCGGAAGTCCGCGGACGCGCCCACGCCGATCGTTCAGCCGGCGCTCGGCGCGGGCGGGCAGCTCGCGTCGGACCCCTTCTCGAGCTTCGTCGCGGTCCTCAAGGAGAAGGACCCCGACCTCGGCAACCTCGAGAAGGCCGCGAAGCAGAAGGACGTGGACGACGCCGAGACGAAGCTCTCGACGAGCCTCCCGCCGCTCTTCAAGTCGTTCCTCCTCCGCTGGAACGGCGGCACGGCTCACGAGACGTGCATCTACGGCGTCGGGACGGGCGACGAGTTCGACCTCGTCGACCTCAACGTCCGGGCGCGCGCCGACGACCTCCCCGAGCACCTCGTCGGGTTCGCCGCGACGGTGCAGGGCGAGATCTACTGCTTCGACACGTCGCGGAAGCGCGAGAACGGCGAGTCGCCGATCGTCCTCGTGGATGCGGACGAGGGCCGGCAGTACGAGGCGGCGACGGACTTCGCCGACTGGCTCGACAAGCTCCCGACGCTCGAGACGGAGCTCGCGGATCAGCGCGGCCCGCAGCCCATGACGGTCGAGGAGTGGGAGGAGTTCCTCAAGCGCGAGCGGGAGAAGCTCCGGCGCCTCTCGAAGACGCCCGCGCGCGAGCTCCCCATGCCGGACCCCGAGACGGCCCGCCAGGACCTGGGCGGGAAGATCCCCGTGGACCCGAGGCACCTGAAGCCCAAGGGCGGGGTCTAGCCGTCATGGACGAGGCGATCGCTCGGCTGGGCGAGCTGTTCGGGACCCACGGCTACGACAGGTCGCTCGCGGGGATGAAGCTCGTGTCGGCGGAGGGCGGAAAGGCCGTCGTCCGCCTCGAGGTCACGGACGCGGTCCAGAACTGGGGCGGCACGCTCCACGGAGGGGCGATCGCGACCCTCGTCGACGACGCGGGGACGTGCGCGATCATCTCCAAGGATCGCGACCACCGGCCGGGCGTCACGACGGACCTGAACGTGTCGTACTTCAACCCGGGCCCCGGCGGCACCTTCGTGCTCGCGGAGGCGACCGTCCTCAAGACGGGGCGGACGCTCGCCTACGTCTCGGTCGACATCAAGCGCGAGCACGACGGCGTCCTCGTCGCGCAAGGGCGCATGACGAAGTTCCTCGGCTAGTTCCTCTTCCGGAGCCGGTCGCGGAGCGTCCTCAACCCCTCGTTGTCCGGGACGAGCTCGCACACGCGCTCCGCGTCCGCGAGCGCACCCTTCCAGTCGCGCTTCTTCTCGCGAGCACGAGCCCGCGTCGCCCACGCCGAGACGCTCTTCTCATCGAGCTCGATCGCACGCGTGAGGTCGACGATCGCGTCGTCGTACTCCTTGAGCTTGAACCGAGCGGTCCCTCGATTCGCGAAGGACGAGGCGTCCCTCGGGTCGAGCTCGATCGCCTTCGTGCAGTCCCGGATCGCGTCCTCGTTCCTGTTGCGCCGCTCGTTCAGCCAGCCGCGCGCGGCCCAGACCTCCGCGAGCTCGGGGGCGAGCCTCACCGCCGCGTCGAGCTGCTCCTGCGCGGCGGCGAGCTCGGGCGGCTTGCGCGTCGCGAGCTCGATCCCCTGCGCGAGGTGCGCGCGCGCGTCCGGCGTCGAGCCGGACGCCGAGGACGCCACCGGCGCGGCCGGGGGAGGTGCCTTCGGCATCACGGGAGCCTCCTCCTCGTGGGCGCGCGGGGGTGTCACGAGCACCAGCACGGCGATCAGTGAGAGTGGGAAGACGAGCAGGAGCCACCACCGACTCCCCGTGCCGTCGAGCGAGCGCCGCGAGTCGAGACGCTCGAGAGCGCGCGCCATCTGCTCCCCGTCCGCGAAGCGGTCCTCGGGCTCGAAGGCGAGCGCGCGGTGGATCGTCGCGACGAGCGCGGGCGGCGCGTCGGGCCGGTGGCGCTCGAGCCGCGTGAAGTGACCCGTCTCGACGCGCGCGAGGAGCTCGATGACCGTCCCCGCGCTGAAGGGCGGCTCACCCGCGACGCACTCGTAGAGGAGCGCCCCGAGCGCGAAGACGTCGGCCGGCGCCTTCACGTCCCGCGCGCTCCGGATCTGCTCCTTCGGCATGTAGCCGACCGTCCCGCGGAGCTCGTTGCTCCGCGAGAGGGCGACGCTCGCGTGCGCCGACTCGTCGTCGAGCGAGAAGTGCTTGGCGAGCCCGAGATCGGCGATGAGCGGCGCCCCGCTCGCGGTGAAGAGGATGTTCTCGGGCTTCACGTCGCGGTGGACGATCCCCTTCGCGTGGGCGCGCCCGAGCGCGCGCGCGAGCCGCGCTCCGAGCGCGACGGCCTCGGCGATGGGCATGGGCCCGCGGCGCATCCGGTCGCGGAGGGTCCCGCCCTCGAGGAACGGCATGACCAGGTGGGGCCGGGGCTGCTCCCCCGCGGCGAGGAGCGGCACGAACCCCTCGTCCTCGCCGAGCGCTCCGAGGAGCCGCTGCTCCCGCTCGAAGCGGATGCACTCCCCGGGCCCGGCGCGCATCAGCATCTTGATCGCGACCGTGCGCCCCTCGGCGTCGCGCGCGCGGTAGACGACTCCGGCTCCTCCGCTCCCGATCTCCGCGACGATGACGTAGGAGCCGAAGTTCACGCGCTCACTTCAGTACCGGCACTTCTTCGCCGAGACCGCGATGTCCTCGGCGCACTCGGGACACGGCTTCGTCTTCTCGGCCACGCTCGCCTCCCTGCGCTCCGAGGCTACTTCCCCTTGATCTTCTTGACCTCGGCCGTCATGCGCGGCACGACCTCGAGGGCGTCGCCCACGAGCCCGTAGTCGGCGACCTTGAAGATCGGGGCGTCCTTGTCCTTGTTGATCGCGACGATGCACTTGGACGTGGACATGCCCGCGAGGTGCTGGATCGCGCCGGAGATGCCGCACGCGATGTAGAGGTTCGGCGACACGGTCTTGCCGGTCTGGCCGACCTGGTCCGAGTGCGGACGCCAGCCGAGGTCGACGACGGCGCGCGAGGCGCCGACGGTCGCGCCGATCTCGGCGGCGAGCTCCTCGAGGATCTTGAAGTTCGCCGGATCCTTGAGGCCGCGGCCGCCCGAGACGATCCGCTCGGCCTCGGTGAGGTCGGCCTTCTCGGACTTGGCCGCCTTCACCTCGACGACCTTGGCGCCGAGCGAGTCCTCGGTGACCGACGGCGCGAGGTCCTCGACCTTGCCCGCGCCCGCGGTCCCGCCGACCGGGAACGTGTTCGGCCGCACGGAGACGATCGCCGGGGAGGTCTTGAGCTCGAGCTGCGCGTAGACCTTGCCCGCGTAGACGGGGCGCGTGATCGAGAGCTTGCCGCCGTCGACCGCGACGCCCGTCACGTCGGCCGCGAGGCCGACGTCGAGGAGCGCCGCGACGCGCGGGGCGAGGTCCTTGCCGTCGAGCGACGCGGCGATGAAGACGACCGCGGGGCTCTCCTGCTTGATCGCCTGGACGAGGATCCGCGAGTACGCGTCGCCGTTGTAGTTCGCGAGCCAGTCGGCCGCGGCGACGAGCGCGCGGTCCGCGCCCGACGCGCCGAGCGAGGCGGCCGCGCCCTTCATGGCGGGGGCGCCGATCACGACCGCGGTCACGTCACCGCCGCCGAGCGCGCCCTTGATCTTCTGGGCCTCCGTGAGGCACTCGAGGCCGCCCTTCTTGAACTTGCCGTCGCGTCCCTCGGCGAAGACGAGGATCTTGCTGGCCATTTTCTTGGTCTCTCCGGGCTCTCTAGAGGGTCAGCGACTTGGCTTCGTTCTGGAGGAGGTCGAGGAGCTTCGGCACCGCGTCCGGGCCCTCGCCGACGATCTTGCCCGCCTGGCGCGCCGGCGGGGGGAGGAGCTTCTTCACCTCCCACGTCGGAGCGGGCCAGGTGTAGTTGAAGGTCTCGATCGTCTTCTTGCCCGCGGCGAGGATGTCCTTGAGCTTGGCGTACTGCTCCTCGCCGAAATCGCGCTGCGCGGTGATCACCGCGGGCAGCTTGACCTCGAGCGTGTCCGTCCGGCCCTCGGCGGCGCGGGTGACGCGCGCCGCCGTCATCGATCCAGTCCCACCGGCCATCTCGATGGACACGGCGTCGGTGACGCACGGCCAGCCGAGGAGGACGGCCGTCATGGGGCCGACCGCGAGGTTCTGCGAGTCGACCGACTGGCGGCCGAAGAAGACGAGGTCCGTCTTCCCCTGCGCCTTGATCGCCTCGGCGAGGGCCTTCGCGATCGAGAGCGGGTCGCGATGCTCGGAGTCGGCGTCGGGGATGAAGACCGCCTTGTCGCAGAGGAGCGCGAGCGCATCCTTCAAGCGCTTCTTGGCGTCGCGCTCGCCGTCGGCCGAGCCGGCGGCCATGGCGATCACCGTCGAGCCCGCCGCGCCCTCCTTGAGCTTGACCGCGCGGTTGATCGCGCGGAGGTCGTACGGGCCGCACGCGAACTTGATGCCGTCCATGTCGATCTTCTGCCCGCTCGCCGCGATCTTGACGCGCGGCGTGTTCGTGTCGGGCATCGGCTTCAGGCAGACGACGATCTGCATGATGGTGGGGTCCTTTTCTTACTTGTAGGCGGCGATTCCCGTGATGTGCTCGCCGAGGACGAGCGTGTGGATCTCGTGCGTCCCCTCGTAGGTGTAGACCGACTCGATGTTGCACATGTGCCGGCCGACCTGGTACTCGTCGCAGATCCCGTTCGCGCCGAGGAGCTCGCGGCCGAGCGCGGCGCACTCGCGCGCCGAGCGGACGTTGTTCCGCTTGCCGAAGCTCACCTGATGGGGCTTGAGCTTCTTCTCGTCCTTGAGCCGGCCCATGCGGAGCGCGACGAGCTGCGCGTGCGTGAGCATGGTGTGGATCTCGACGAGCTTCTCCTGCACGAGCTGGAAGCTCGCGATCGGCTTGTTGAACTGGGTGCGCGACTGCGTGTAGGAGCGCGCCTCGTCGAAGACGGCGAGCATGCTGCCGATCGCGCCCCACGCGATCCCGTAGCGCGCCTGCGTGAGGCACGAGAGCGGGGCCTTGAGGCCCTCCGCCTTCGGGAGCATGGCGTCCTTGGGGAGGTGCACGTCCTCGAAGACGAGCTCGGACGTGACGCTCGCGCGGAGCGAGAACTTGCCCTCGATGAGCGGGGCCGAGTAGCCCTTCATGCCCTTCTCGACGAGGAAGCCGCGGATCCCCTGATCGGTGCGCGCCCAGACGACGGCCACGTCGGCGATCGTGCCGTT
>CAZYLP010000209.1:0-11290 GCA_964648345.1 uncultured Planctomycetota bacterium | reverse complement strand
GACGAAGCTCCTCCGCACGCTCCAGGAGGGCGAGGTCCGCCCCGTCGGCGCGAAGGCGCCGCTCAAGGTCGATGTGCGCATCGTCTCCGCGTCCAACAAGGACCTGAGGCAGCTCGTGGACGACGGCCGCTTCCGAGCGGACCTCTTCTACCGGCTCAACGTCCTCGGCGTCCGGTTGCCGCCTCTCCGCGAACGGAAGGAGGACGTGCCGCTCCTCATCGAGCACTTCCTCGAGAAGATCTCGACGCAGACGGGCGACCGGCGCCGCTCGTTCGACCGCAAGGTCGTCGAGCTCCTCACGCGCTACGACTGGCCGGGCAACGTCCGCGAGCTCGAGAACGAGCTCCGCCGCGTGGTCGCCCTCGCCGGCTCCAAGATCACCGAGCGCGACCTCTCGCCGCACATCCGCGGCGCGGCCGAGGGCGTCGCGATCGACGACCCGGGCCCGAACGAGGGGCACACGCTCAAGCAGCGCGTCGAGCAGATCGAGCGGAAGATCCTCCAGGACAGCTTGAAGCGCCACGAGAACAACAAGACGCGCACGGCGAAGGCGCTCGGGCTCTCGCGCTACGGGTTCCTCAAGAAGCTCGACAAGTACAAGCTCCGCGAGGGCTCGGCGGACGAGGAGATCCCGGACGGCGTGGACGCGGACGAGGCCGACGAGGCCGACCTCGAGTAGGAGGTCGTCTTGGGCATCACCGGCGTCAACGACGTCTACTACAACGTCGAGGACATGGAGCGAGCCGTCGCGTTCTACCGCGACGTGCTCGGCCTCCGCGTGATCGACCAGAACCCTTACTGGACCTCGCTGGATCTCGGCGGCGTGAAGGTCGGCCTCCACTGGACCGAGGGCGGGAAGGTCCCCTACGTCGGCCGCGACGACCACGGCCCCCACGCGGGCGCGTGTCTGACGGTGAAGGTGGACGACATCCGCGCGACCGTCTCGCAGCTCGAGGGGCGGGGAGTGCGCTTCCTCGGCGGGATCACGAACGCTCCCTGGGGGAGCCTCGCGACGTTCGAGGACTCCGAGGGGAACGTGCTCAAGATGATGGAGCCGATCCGGGGCAAGAAGACGGCCCCGACGTTCGCGACCGCCATGGCCGCGTCGATCGCCGCGGCGCCCGCGACGGGCGTGCAGGCGTGCTTCAAGTGCGGCGGCCAGGGGAAGCTCCACTGGAGCTCGATGTCGCACTCGCCCGGCTGCATCTTCTGCACGAAGTGCGACGGGTGCGACGGCTCGGGCGCGATCCCGGCGTCCGCCTCGCGGTGCCCGAAGTGCAAGGGCGAGGGGCGCGTCCACGACAGCTCGATGTCGCACTCGCCCGACTGCATCTTCTGCAAGAAGTGCAAGACGTGCCGCGGCGAGGGGCACGTGAGCTAGCCTCTGGGCGACGCCGACCTCAGAGCGCTCGAGCGGCGCGTCCGGGCCCAGCCCGACGATCCGGGCGCGCTCCGCGAGCTCGCCCTCGCGCTCGAGCGCGCCGGCGAGCGGCGGCGTGCGTTCGCGACGCTCTGCCGGCTCGCGCGGACCGGAGACGCGGATGCGTGGCGACGAGCCCGCGACTGGACTCCGTGGCCCGCGGAGAACGGCTGGAACCGGACCCGCCGGACGAGCTTCGAGCCGCTCACGAAGCGGCCGCGGCGCGTGCGGTTCGCGAAGATCGACGCGGGCCTCAACGGCAACGCGATCGGCGGCTGGGGCCCGGTCGCGGTCACCGACGGCGAGACGCTGGTCCTCGCGCGCGACGAGTCCAGACCCGTCACGTGCGTCTCGCTCCGCGACCTGGCGGTGCTGTGGCGAACGCAGAAGCGCGTCTCGCACGTCGGCGACCCTGGCATCGCCTCGTGCGGCGACGACCTCCTCCTCGTGACGGAGGACGAGGACGGCCGGGACATGCTCGGCCTCGTCGACCGGACGACCGGCGAGACGGTCCAGCGCATCGCCCTCCCCGGGGCTCCGTTCGGGATCTTCTCCTCCGGCGATCGCGTCCTCGTCCGCGTGAGGCCCCGGCGGTCGGATGACGCTCTCCTCGTCGCGCTCGACGCCGGACAGGACTTCGGACGGAAGCTGTGGGAGCGCCCGATCCGTTACCCCCGGGTCGTGCTCGTGAACGATCGCGTCTACCTCTACGAGGTCACCGAGGACGCGAGGAGGACGATCCACGTCTGTCACCTCGAGACGGGCGCGCTCATCCGCGAGACGGGGCTGGCCGACTCGCTCGACGCCGCCTTCTCCGGCGACGAGCAGGGTCTGATCTGCTCGCTCGAGGAGGGCGCCGGTCTCGTCGCCGCCGCCCCCGAGACGCTCGAGGAGGTCTGGCGCCGGCGCGGCGGCGACCTCGGCGCGCCGGCCGTCGGCGAGAGGACGCTCGTGAGCTTCGCCAAGGAGCGCGGCCGGGCGGCCGTCCGCGAGACGATCGCGCGGTCGCGGCGGAACGGGCGCGTGCTCTGGCGTGCCGCCACGCCGCACGACCTCCTCTGGCAGGTCCACGCGATCGCGGGCGAGGTCGTCTACGTCGCGAACCTCATCCACGGCGATGAGGGGTCGCGGATCGAGGTGAGCGGCCGCGATCTGGCATCGGGCCGCGAGCTGTTGGCGTGGGGCAAGAACATCCGCCTGCCCTCGGAGGGAGCCTCCCTGTTCGACGTCGTGCCCGGGCCGAGGAAGGTCGTCGTCGCCGTCGGGGCCTGGGAGACGCCGGTGAGCGTGTTCTCGCTGGAGGGGTGAGGCCGTCTCAGGGGACGGCGCCGCGCCAGTACTCGAAGGTCTCGGCGTCGATGTCCCGCCCTTGCCCGTCCTCCTCGAGCTCCTCGAGGGCACGAAGGAAGGCCGTCGCCTCCGCGACGAGACCGAGCGTCGAGAGCGAGTCGAGGATCCGCGTGATCCTGAGGTGGTTGTGATCGCCGGGTCCGAGCCAGAGAGGCGACCGCACCGGCCAGTTCGCCGCGCGCCGGACGAGCTCGTGGCCGCGGACGACGAGGACCTCGAAGCCGTAGAAGCGGAGCATGCGCAGGAACGAGTCGCGGAGGCGAGCGCGGAGCGCGGGGTCGGCGCGGAACGCCGCGATCGTGCTCTCGGTGAGGACCGGCGCGAAGGGGTTGTAGTCGCTCCGGCGCGAGGTCGGGAACAGCCACTGGATGTAGTCGTGGACGTCCTCGAGCCGCTCGTCGTCCCAGGCGAGGATCTCGTCGAGCGTGCGGCCGCGGGCGTCGGGGCTGCCGCGGTAGAAGTCGAGGATCGGATCGCTCACGGGGCACCTCCGCCCGCGGCGCGGCTCCTCGCGTCGAGTCGCGCTCGAGCCCACCAGTACTCGATGAAGTGTCGGACGCCCGTGGCGAGGCACGCCTCGTAGTCCTCGAACGCGCGCGTCTTGTCTCCCTGGAGCTCCTCGTGCATGCCGAGGTATCCGTGGGCCTCGCAGACGTGCTCGGCGCGCTCCTTGTCCGTCGCCGCGGCACGCGCGGCAGCGAGGACGGCTTCCCGTGGGTCACCGAGGAAGATGCGCGCGAGCTGCGCGCTCCAGTCCGTTCCGCCCGCAAAGCGCGTGAGACGCTCGGTACCGCCCCCGAGTCCCGCGATCCAGAGAGCCACGTATGCGTCGTCCGGTGCGAGCTCCGCGCCCTTGTTCAAGTCGTCGATCGCCTCGGCGCGTCGACCTGCGAGCGCGTGGCAACGGCCTCGGATCTTCCGGGTGTCCGCGTCGCCAGGCTCCTCCGCGACGGCCTTCGTGGCCTCGACGATCGCGCGCTCGTAGTCACCCAGCGCTTGCCACGCGAGCGCGCGGTTGTGGTGTTCAGGGAACTCGGACGGCGAGAGGCGCTCCGCCTCATCGAACGCGGTGATCGCTCCGCGCATGTCCCCGGCCGCTACGAGCGACTCCCCGAGGAGCGCATGGTAGGCGCCGCACGGCAGCACCTCGATCGCCTTCCTCAGGTCCGCGATGGCGTCGGGCGTTCCGCGCCGAGCATTCGCGCGGACGGCGAGCGCGAGCAAGTTCTTGCCATCGATGCGGAGCGCCTCCGACGCGTCCGCGATCGCCGCCTTGGTGTCGCCCAGCCTGGAGTGCGCGTTCGCGCGAACGGAGAGAGCGTACGCGGACCTGGTATCGAGCCCGAGCGCACGGGTGGCCGCGTGCACGGCCTTCTTGTGCTCGCCGAGCGCGATGAGGGCGAGCGCGCGAGAGCAGAGCGGGAACGTCTCGGCGGGTGCCATGCGGACGGCCTTGTCCGCGTCCACGAGCGCTCCCTGGTAGTTCGCGAGCAGGCGACGCGCGACGCTCCGGTTGTTGTAGGGCTGCCAGAGGTCGGGGCGCTGCTTCATCACGTCCTCGCACTCCGCGATCGCGCCCTTGTAGTCGCCGTTCGCGAGGCGAGTCTTTCCGCAGTCGATCGCCCCGAGCACGGGGAGCTCGTCGATCCATCCGCCGAGGCGACTCACGGCATTCTTCGTGGAGCTCGCGAAGCTCACGACGGACCGCGCGGCTTTCTCGAGCCCGGCTCCGACGGCGCGGAGACGGTCGGAGGCGCTCCGGGGCCTCTCCTCCTGGCGGAGCTGCTCGGTGCGCTCGCACGCCGCGCGCGTCGAGGCGATCGACTCGGCCAACTTCGCGATCCGGCCCTGGAGCTCCTTCCGCCTCAGCGCGAGGTCGCTCACCTTCGTCATGTCGCCTGACGTGAGCGCTCCGTGGAGGAGCGACGTGAGCTCCCGCTCGTCCGCGACGTGACGGAAGTGGGCGGCCTCCTCTTCGGCGAGGAGTGTCTTCGCGCGGGCAAGCGTGGCCTCGAGGTCCGTCACGGAGACGATTACACCAAAGAGCACCCGGGCGGGAGTCGCGACAGTTGGCTCGCACGTCCCCGTCTTCGCGAAAGCAGAGAGTCGTCGAAGAACCCCGGGATGTAGGCCTAGAAGCAGCCATCATTCAAAGAGTGCGTAACAGCTCACCGGCGGGAGGCGACTCGGCGCGATGACAGACGAGCCCGGAACCGGAGTCATGGAGAGCGTCGCCACAATCGAGCTCTCGTCGTCCAGTAGACAAGACACCGGTGTCCGAAGCCGGAGATGCAGGTGCGAATCCTGCCGGGAGCATGACCCGACGGCGTGGTCGTCGAGCAGCCAGGACCTCGGTCTTACAAACCGGTGATCGCGGGTGCGAGTCCCGCCCACGCCATTCGCCTCCACTACTGCTTCGAGCTCGCCAGGTCGCCTTGCTGGATCTTCTCGCCGGGGATGGTCGAGATCAGCTTGCACCACGTGCTGTCGGGCTGGACCCTCACCGTCTCGACCTCGCCCACGACCTTGTTCAGGTTCCGGTAGACGAGGAAGCGCATCCCCTTCACGACCTTGTCGTCCTCGCCGACCGAGATGAGGACCTCGAGCGAGCCGTCCTCGGCATTCTGGAGGGCCGCGACCCGCGCGTCGATCGCCGGCGCCGGCTTCTCGGGCTCGCGCTTCCTCCTCACGTCCCGCCCGTAGATCGGCTTCGGCTCCTCGACGGCCTCGCGCGGGACCGGCGGCGGCTCGACCGGCTTCTCGGGGACCGGGATCGGCTCCTTGTGCACGGGCACGGGCGGCGCGGGCGGGGTCTTCTCGACCGGCGGAGGCGGTGCCCTCTCGACCGGCCGCTCCTGCGCCACCTGCTCCGGCTGCTTCGCGGGCGGCGAGGGCCACAGGGCCGCCACCGAGGCGCCGAAGAGAGCGAGGACCCCGATCCCCACGCTCCCCGCGACCCAGCGGCGAGTCCCGGCGGCGTGCTCTTCGCGCTTGATCCGCGCGGCGAGCTTGACCCAACCGGCGGGCTCCTTGCCCGACGGCTCGGGCGCGACCTTCGGCAGCTTCGCCGCGCCGAGGGCGAGCTCGAGGTCCCTGGCGAACGAGCGGCACTCCTTGCAGCCCTTCACGTGGACGCCGAGCTTCTCCTCGCCGTCCTTTTCGAGGAGCCCGAGCGACCTCGACGCCAGGAGGGGCGTGATCTTCTCGCACGTCTTCACGCGACACCTCCTTGACGGCGCGCGACGAGCGCGCGGGTGAGCTGCTCCGCCGCCTTCTCGAGGCGCGTGCGGATCGTCCGTTCGTTGAGCTCCCAGGAGCTCGCGAGCTCCTCGAGGGTCATCTCGAGGCCGTGACGCTGGATCAGGAGCGCGCGCATCTCGTCGGGGAGATCGTCGAGCGCGCCGCGGACCTCCTCGCGCGACTCGCTCTTCGCCGCTTCGAGACGCGCGGAGTCGTCCTTTGCGGCCGGGTCCGTTTTGGCCACCGACTCGACCGGCTTCGACTTCCCCCTCAGCGCGTTGAGGCCGAGGTTGCGCGCGATCGAGTAGAGCCACGGACGGAAGGCGAGCTTCGCGTCGTGCTTCTCGCGATTGAGGTGGACGCGGAGGAACGTCTCCTGCAGCACGTCCTCCGCGGCCTGCGCGTTCCTCACGAGACGCGTGAGGAACCCGCGGACATCCTGGTGATGACGACGGTAGAGCTCGCGGAACGCCGCGTCCCGGCTCGCTCCACGCGAGTGAAGGAGCTCCACGTCGGATCGTGAGGTCAGCCCCGCAGGGGACTCCTCGACGGCCATCGGACTCACCCTCGACGCCTCCCAGACCCTACTACACGGGCCGGGCCCAAAGCCGGATGCGCGCGCTATAGTTGGCGCCCACGGAGGGTTGCATGAAGGGCTACGTGGACGGGTTCGTGATCCCGGTCGAGAAGAAGAACGTGAAGGCCTACAAGCGCGTCGCCGAGATCGCGGGCAAGGTCTACATGGAGTACGGCGCGCTCGAGTACTGGGAGTGCCTCGCCGAGCAGCTCGAGATCCCGGGCATGGACGGCGACATCATGAAGCCCTTCGTGAAGGTCATGAAGCTGAAGCCGAAGGAGACGCTCTTCTTCTCCTACATCCTCTACAAGTCGAGGAAGCAGCGCGACCAGATCATGAAGAAGGTCATGAGCGACAAGCGGATCCTCGCGAGCATGGAGAAGAAGATGCCCTTCGACTTCAAGCGCATGTGCTTCGCGGGCTTCGAGCCCGTGGTGAAGTTCAAGAAGAAGTGACGCGGTCACTCGCCCGCGCGCACCTGTGACGGACGCGCTCCTCGCCGCCGAGCACAAGTCGTGGCCGGCAAGGGACCTCCACGCCGGCGCTTCACGCCTCCACGAGCGGGTGCTCGCCGGCGAGCGGAGCCAGGAGGTCCATCTCCCGCTCTCTGCGTGAGCCGGACGCGGCACTCGCTTCGCGCACGGATCCTGCGGGAAGGTGGAAGTATGGTCCGCACGACGGTGCTGATCCTGGCGGTCGCAGGGCTGGGGGCGACGGGTGTCTTCGCGGGAGACGACGATGGTCTGCCTTTGCCCGGCATGGGCCCGGGGAAGGCGCCGGCCACGCTCGTGACCGAGTTCGACCCCATGAAGGACGGCCTCCCCTACGAGAACGCGGGGAGCTACAGGAGTCCCGGCGATTGCCTCGCGATGACCCTCTTCGCGGCGCTGCGCTTCCGCGACCGCATGGACCGCGGCGGCGGCGACAAGGACCTGCCGCAGGTCCTGCGCAAGCCCGGGCTCCCGCCGCCGCGCGAGCTCCCGCTCCAGGCCGCGGCGAGCGTCGCGCAGATGAACCTGGCGGCGGGCTGGGACGAGGTCGAGAAGGCGATCACCCGCCGGTCGCTCTGGGACGCAAAGACGGGCCAGGATCTCTACGACCGGATGCGCGAGACCTCGCAGCCGCAGGTCGTGGCCGTCTGGAACGCGGAGGACACCTTGGGCCACGCGGTCCTCGTCTACGGCTACAGGGACGGCCAGTTCCTGATCTACGACCCCAACAAGCCCGGGAAGACGGTGACCTGGAAGTGGGACGCGCGCGGGTTCGCGCCTCCGAGCTTCTTCGACGGCGCCGCGACGGCGGCGCACGTGCCCGCCGAGACGACGCCGTTCGCCGAGGAGCTCGCCGGTCTCCAGCGCGCGTGCGGCGACGCGGGCGTGGCGTGCATCGCGAGCTTCGCGCCCATGAGCCTGGCCGTGAAGACGGTCTCCGGAAAGCGCGTCGTCGAGGGCTACGTGCGGACGGAGAAGGACGAGGGGCGCGCGATCGCCGCCATGGCGGTCGCGGGCGACCGCATGATCGGCCTCGCCCGGGTGCGTCCGAGCGGGGAGTTCCGGCTCGAGCTCGAGGTCCCCGAAGGCTACACGGATCCGGTGCGGATCGTGACCGTCACCACGCGCGGTCAGCTCGTCGGCTACCGCGACATCTCGGTGCGCGACGAGCCGACGGCACCCAAGCCCGAGTCGCTCGGGATCGTCCCGGGCTTGAAGGTGGGCGAGTGAGCCGCTGACGGACGCGTGGATGCCCGGGGACTTTCGCGGTAAGGTCGCGGGGCGCGCGGACGCTCCCGTGCGCGGGAGAACGAACATGCGCCGTGACCTCCGTCTCGCCGTCGCTCTCGCGATGATCGCCTGCTTCTCGGGCGCGGCGCGCGCCGAGGAGCCGGACCCGCTCGCCGATGCCAAGGTGGGCGAGTGGACCCTCTACCGCATGACCGGCAGCCTCGCGATGAAGCAGCTCGTCACGAAGGTCGAGAACAAGAAGGTCACGGTCCTGACCGAGACGTGGCGGACCGGCAAGCTCCTCGGCTCGAACGACGTCGTGGTGGACCTCGAGGTGAAGGCCGCGGGCGACGCCCCCGCCGCACCCGGACCGAAGGCAAAGGTCGAGGAGGGCACGGTCGAGGTCAAGGGCAAGAAGCTCGCATGCAAGATCACGTCCTTCGCCGGGGACAAGACCTACGTGTCGCTCGAGGTCCCGGTGCGAGGTCTCGTGAAGGTCGAGGGGACCGGCGCGGTGATGCTGCTCCTCGTCGACTGGGGGACCGACGGAAAGGCCGGAGAGGCGCCGGCGATGCCGGCGGACGCAGCGCCGCCCGAGGGGGCCGCCGCCCCGAAGGACGTCGCCCCGCCGAAGGACGACGCGGCGAAGGACGCCGCCCCGAAGGACGCCGCCCCGAAGGATGCCGCCCCGAAGGAGGCCCCTGCCGAGAGCCCGAGGACGAAGAGTCTCGACGACGTGACGATCACGGTGACGGCGCTGGGGCCGACGAAGACCGAACGAGGCACGATCCTCAGGGACTATCACTCCTTCAAGGCGTCCATCAAGAACGACGCCGACGCGAAGCGGACGGTCAAGGGCAAGATCTCCCTCGACGGTGGCGCCTCGGGCGAGTGCACGATCTACGCGGAGATCGAGAAGGGCCAGACGGTCGAGAAGATCCTCAAGTGCAAGCAGAAGGCGGCCTGGACGAAGTGGGATTTCGAGATCGAGAGGGTCTACAAGTTCTGAAGTCCGCGAGGGCCGACTCCTTCTCGCCGCGCTTCTGCTTCACGATCCCGCGGTTCACCCACGCGGGCACGCACCTCGGGTCGGCCGCGATCGCGCGCGTGTGGTCATCGATCGCAGGACGCGCTCGGAGGGAGTCTGCCAGACGGCGAGCCGGCCCGACGGGAGCCTCAGGACCTTCACGAGTCTCATGCGCTCGAGGAGGCGGAGATAGCCGTCCACGGGCGCCGCGACCACCTTGGGCGCGCGGGCTCCCGTGAGAGCCTCGACGTAAGGCAGGCGGACGAGGTGCGCCGGGCAATAGGGCGTGCGCCTCGTCGCCTGGGCACCGCAGACGGGAGGCGATCACCGCCCGAGCTCCTTCCTGAGCGTCGCGATCCGCTCCTTGACGCTCTTCGCCTCGCCGGCGGAGACTCCGAGCGTGAGCGCCTTCTCGAAGTCCGCGAGGGCCGACTCCTTCTCGCCGCGCTTCTGCTTCACGATCCCGCGGTTCACCCACGCGGGCACGCACCTCGGGTCGGCCGCGATCGCGCGCGTGTGGTCCTCGATCGCGCCCGCGTCGTCGCCGCGGCGTCCCTTGATCATCCCACGGTTCGTGAACGCCGGGGCGTTCGTCGGGTCGGATGCGATCGCCCGCTCGAAGTCCTCGAAGGCGCCCTGCTCGTCGCCGCGCTTCTTCTTGATCGCGCCTCGGTTCACGAGCGCGGGCGCGTGCCGTGAGTCGGCCTCGATCGCCTTCTCGAAGTCGGCGAGCGCCCCCGCCTCGTCGCCGCGGCGCCGCTTGATGAGCCCGCGATTGTTCCACGCGGCCGCGAGCTTCGGGTCGGCGTCGATCGCCTTCGCGTAGTCTTCCATGGCCCCGGTGTCGTCGTTGCGAGCCGACTTGACGAGGCCGCGGTTGCTGTAAGCGGGCGCGTACTTCGGGTCCGCCTCGATCGCGAGCGAGTAGTCCTCGTACGCCCCGGCGTCGTCGCCGAAGTGGCTCTTCAAGAGACCACGCTGCGAGTAGGCGCCGGCGTTCTTCGGGTCGGCCTCGATCGCCTGCGTGTAGTCGTCCATCGCGCCGCGGAGGTCGCCTTTCTTCTCCTTGAGCTCCGCGCGGTTGAACCACGCGGGCGAGATCTTCGGGTCCGCCTCGATCGCGCGGGTGTAGTCCTCGAGCGCGCCCGCGAGATCCTTGCGACGCTTCTTGATCAGTCCGCGGTTGTTCCACGCCGGGGCGTGCTTCGGGTCCGCTTCGATCGCCTTCGAGTAGTTCGCGAACGCGGAGTCCTCGTCGCCGCGCCGCTGGTCGGCGCGGGCCTGTTCGAAGAGCTCCGAGGCGAGCTTCGAATCGGGCTCGAGCTCGAGGTTGGAGGCGAGAGGCGCCGGAGGAGGAGGAGTGGGAGTGGAGGGCAGAGACGGGGAGGGCAAGGGCAAGGGCAAGGGCAAGGAGGGCGGCGAAGAACCGCGGAGGCTCGCGCCGAGAGCGACCGCCCCGCACGCGAAGACGACCGCGACCGAGAGAGCGAAGACGAGGGTGCGCTTACCCGAGCTCTTCCGCGGAGACTCGAGCGCGGCGCGAAGCGCCTCGCCGTCCTCGAAGCGGAGGTCCGGGTCCTTCTCGAGAGCCTTCGCGACGATCTCGGAGAGCCACCGCGGGACCTCGGCGACGCGTTCGAGCGGCTTCACGCGGCCCTCGACGACGGCCGTGATGACGTCGAGCGGAGTCACGCCCTGGAACGCGGGCTGCCCGGCGAGGCACTCGTAGAGGATCGCTCCGAGCGCGAAGACATCGGCCGCCGGACCGACGGACGTGGCATCCGCCATCTGCTCGGGCGCCATGTAACCCGCCGTCCCCTTGAAGTTGCCGCTCGTCGAGAGGTGAGCGCTCTGACTGGCCCCCGGGGCGCTCCGGTCGAAGTGCTTCGCGAGGCCCAGGTCCGCGACGAGCGGACGGCCGTCGGCCGTGAAGACGACGTTCTCGGGCTTCAAGT
>CAZYLP010000208.1:7582-11305 GCA_964648345.1 uncultured Planctomycetota bacterium | reverse complement strand
CCGCGCGCGGCCTTCTCCCACTCGGGCTCGTAGGGCAGCCGCAGCCCCGACCACGTGCAGAAGGCGACGGCCTCCGCGAAGGTCACGTTGACGACCGGGTGCTCGGAGTCGTCGCCGCCGTCCGCGAGGAACTTGGGCCGCGGCGGCATCGTGACGCCCTTCGCGCGGGCGAAAGCCTGGAAGGTCTTCCAGGTCGTCTCGTGACGCGCGATCCAGAACCCCTTCGTCGTCTTGGTCCGGCGCGGCTTCTCGTCGGCGCCGTCCTCGTCGCTCCCCATGACGCACTCGCCCGGCGGGACGAAGACCATCTCGATCGAGCCCGCTCCGTCCGGGAGGTCGTAGAGGAAGACCGGGATCTTCGTGCGGTCGGGGAGGGTCGTCGTCCCCTGGCGCCGGAGGCCCTTCGGGATCGGGAAGCGATCGGGTACGTCGAAGGCGAGCTCCCCCGAGGCCGGCGACGGCGCGGTCGGGCGCGGAGGGAGCGGCGGCCGGGGCCTCGCCGGAGGCTCCTCGACGGGGTCCTCGTGCGGGTGAGGAGCGAGGTCGGGCATGACTTCGGCCGCTGGCTCGGGCGTGTGCGGAGCGACGGGCGTCGCCGAGCCGACCGCCGCCTCGGGAGGCGTCGAAGGAGTGGGGGCCGGGACGGGCAGAGCCGGAGCCGGCGCGGAGGCGGGCGAGGAGGGAGCCGCCGTCTTGCGCATCGCGAGGACGACGACGACGACGGCCGCGACGACCGCGAGCACGAAGACGACGCCGCAGAGACCCGCGAGGAGCACCACCGGCGGCCCGGAGGTCCTCGCCGGTGTCGCGGGCTCCGCCTTCACCGCGCGCATGCGCGCGCTCTTCCGCGACGGCGGCAGGTTGACCGCGTACTCCGAGGGCTGGATGTCGAGCGCGTTCGCGAGCGCGTTGCCGTCCGCGAAGCGGTCCTCGACCTTCGTCGCGAGCGCCCGCGCCACGACCGCGAGGAGCGCTTCGGGGACGTCGCGCCGGAGGGACCCGAGCGGCGTCACCTGGCCGGCCGCGATCTTCTGGTAGACCTCGAGCGCGCTCTCGCCGTCGAACGCGGGGAGCCCCGAGAGGCACTCGTAGAGGATCGCTCCGAGCGCGAAGACGTCGGCCGGCGGCCCCACGGTCATCGAGTCGCCGATCTGCTCGGGCGCCATGTAGCCCGCGGTGCCCACGGAGACGCCCGGGAGAGTGAGGGCGACCGTCTGCTCCGCGCCCTCGCGGCCGGACACGAGGTAGCTCTTCGCGAGCCCGAGGTCGGCTATGAGCGGCCGTTCGTCGGCCCCGAAGATGATGTTCTCGGGCTTCAGGTCCCGGTGCACGAAGCCCGCCGCGTGGGCGTGGCCCATCGCCTCCGCGATCGGCTTCATGATCGAGAGCGTCTCCTCGGCGCCGAGACGCCCGCGCGCGAGCCGGTCGCGGAGCGTCCCGCCCTCGAGGAGCGGCATGACGAAGTACGGGCCGTCCGGCGATTGTCCCGCGTCGAGGAGCGGCACGAAGCCGTGACCATCGCCGAGCGCCTGCATGTAGCGGCGCTCGCGGTCGAAGCGGGCGAGGGCGTTCCGCGCCTTCACGTCCTTCAGGACCTTGATGGCGACGAGGCTGCCGTCGGGGCCGCGTCCTCTGAGGACGACGCCCATGCCGCCGCGCCCGAGCTCGTTCAGGACCTCGTACGCCCCGACCTTCACGGCCCCACCGGGCCCAATCTTATCCAGCGTCATGGGAGAATGAGCGGCCTGGAGGAATCATGACGACGAAGAAGTGCCTCATCATCGCCGCCGGCTCCGTCGCGCTCCTCGTCTCGTCGTGCTGCGCGTTCAAGTACTTCACGGGCGACTGCCCCCTCATGTGCATCAAGCGGCACCTGAAGGGCGAGACGAAGGCCCCCGCGTCGAACTGACTCGCTTGATCGACGTCGAGGTCTTCTCCGACTTCGTGTGTCCGTGGTGCCCCGTCGGCGAGCGCCGCCTCGAGCAGGCGCTCGCGCTTCTCGGAGCTCCGGCGAAGGTGACGTTCCGTCCCTACGAGCTGAACCCGGACATGCCGAAGGAAGGCCTCGACCGTCGCGCGTACCTCGAGAAGAAGTTCGGCGGCGCCGCGAACTACGAGCGCCTCTCCGCGAGCGTCAAGCAGGCCGCGCAGAGCGAGGGGATCCCCTTCGCCCTCGACAAGATCGAGCGTACCGCGAACACGCGCGATGCTCACCGCCTCTCGGCGCTCGCGGCGAAGCTCGGGCGCCAGCGCGAGCTCGTCTCGGGCCTCTTCCGCGCCTACTTCGAGGAGGGCCGGAACGTCGGCGACGCGAAGGTGCTCCGCGAGGTCGCGCTCGCCACGGGGCTCGACGCCGCGCGCGTGGACGCGCTCCTCGCGAGCGACGAGGGGCTCGAAGAAGTCCTCGAGCAGGAGCGCCGCGCGCACCAGCTCGGGATCCAGGGCGTGCCGGCGTTCGTCGTGAACGGCGAGCCGGTGCTCTCGGGCGCGCAGCCGCCGCGCGTGATCGCAGCCGCGATCCGCGAGGCGGCCGGCCTCCCGCGCTGAGCGGCCCTCGCTCTACGGACCGAGCCGCGTCTCCGTGGTCCCGTTCCAGGTGCCGCTCGCGGTCCCGTCGGGGCCGTAGTCGTCGCGGCCCTGGATCATCCAGTGCTCGCGGTCCGAGACGCGCGCCTTCTCGTAGAGCTTGCCGATATCCGACGCAGGGTTCTTCTTGCGGTCGAGGATCAGGCGCAGCTTCACGCTCTCTTGAAGGAGCATCTCCACGTCGGTGTCGCTGTCCCCGGCCGCGAAGAGCGGTGGCGAGGGCACGAACCGCTTGATCGCCTCGACCTTGCCCTTCCGGTACGTGTAAGGCAGGAGCACCTCGTCGCCGAGCGAGCCGTCGGTCATGTAGGTGAGGCGCATGCCGATCACGTGGTCCGGCCGCACGCCGTAGCGCATGGCGAACGGCTCCACGGCGCCCTTGAAGGACGCGGTCACGACGTAGATGTCGAAGCCCTCGTGGCGGAGGAGACCGTAGAGCTCGCGCATCTCGGGCGAGTCCACGATCCCGTGGCGGATCTTGATCGGCGGCTCCTTCGGGTGAGTGAGCTCGATCGTCGTGCACTTCTCGCCGGGCTTGCGGAGCTCGTGCGCGAGGACGCGCTCCGAGAGGGTCGCGAGCTCGGCCGGGAGGAGATTCTTGTAGAGCTTCACGAGCCACGGGTAGGCGACGAGCGGCCCCTCGACCTCCTCGAGCTTGTTGTAGAACCAGACCATGCGGTACGCGAAGAGCGCCGCGTCCTTGTTCGCGAAGGCCTGGAGCGTCTCCTTGCGCTCGGCCTCCCACTTCACGGGGAGGAGCGCGTCGAGCTCGACCTGCGTGAGCTTGAGCGCGAAGTTGCGCACCTGGAAGTAGAACGTCGCCTCGCCGATGTCGTTGAAGATCGACGTCATGTCCCAGTCGAACGTCGCGCAGGGCGGCTTCGCGGGGTCGTAGCCCGCGCCCCGCCGGCCGTTCTTCAGGAGAAAGTCCTCGAGCTTGGCCCTGTTCTCGGGCGCCCAGCCCACCTTCGGCGTGGGCCTGGGCGGCGGAGGTGGCGGGTCGCTCGCGCATCCTCCCTGAAGGAGAGCGGCGAGGAGGAGCAAGGAAACGAGTCGAGGGGGGCCAAGCGCCCCCCGGGAGGCAGAACAGGGGGGGCTTGTTGGGGGTGATTTTTAAGCGCCCAGACCCCGAAGTTG
>CAZYLP010000208.1:0-7572 GCA_964648345.1 uncultured Planctomycetota bacterium | reverse complement strand
CAGAGCGCCCCTCGATCGGAAGACCTGACTCTCATTGAGCGGTCTACTTGAACAGCTCCGTCACCCAGAAGTTCCCGGAGCCGTCGATGAAGAGACCGAGGCCCACCTTGGTGAACTGCGGGTTGATGATCGTCGAGTAGTGGTTGCTCTGACCCGCGGGCGGAGGGCCCTCCGCCATCATGGCGTCGTGGATCCCCTGGAACTTGGTGCCCTGGTTCGAGGTGTTCGTGTTCGACGCGATGCCCTGGTTCTCCGCGAAGGCGCCGCAGTGATCGCCGTTCGCGTAGCTCTGGTGGAAGCAGCCGCCGGCGTTCTGGAGGTTGTTGCCCGAGCACGCCGCGAAGTCCTGCGAGTGACGGAGCGCGCAGTCGTTGAGACCCGTGTCGAGCACGACCGGACCGGCGCCGTGCTCCTGGCGCGCCTGGTTGATGAGCGCGAGCGCGGCCGTCATCGCGTCGCTGGCCGAAGTGTTGTTGTTCGGCGCGGCCGGCGGCGGCGGCGCGGCCGGCGGCGGTGCGGGCGGCGCCGGAGGGGCAGCCGTCACGACCGTGCCGTTCGATATGCCTGCGGTGTTGTTCGACGCTCCCCCGCAGCCTCCGTAGCCCGTGATGACCAGCAGCGCGAGTAGGACGCCAAGCGAGCCCGTGCGCATTGGTCGGCTCCCTTCCCTGAAACTCCCTCTTTCCGACTAACCCCGAATATCCAGGTATCGACACTAGCGGCGCCGCTCGTGGAGTGCAAACGAAACGAACATGTTTGTTCGAAGGGCGCGGCATCTAGTTGCGAGGTAAGGTGTTGCGGTGTGTGCCGTCAACGCCTGGAGACGACCTTGAATTTGAGCGTGACCACATCCTGCACGCCGATGGCTCCGAGCCCGGTTGAGTAGGGCTCCATGCCGAACTCGCTCTGCTTGAGCGCGTGCTCTCCCGTCACCTCGACGTTTCCGTCCTTCTCGACGAGCAGCACCTCGATGGTCACGCCGCGTGTCTGCCCGTGGAGGGTGAGCTTCCCCATGACCGCGAGCGGCTGCTCGCCGCCCGCCTTCTTCGGGCGCAGGACGACGGCCGTCGAGGCGAAGGTGATCGTCGGGAACTTCGCGACGGAGAGCACCTCGTCCGAGTGCATCGTCTTCTGGACGGACGCCCGGTCGCTCGCGGAGAGGTGAGGGTCGAGGACGACGAGGTCCTTCGTCGCGACCTCGAGCTTGACGCTCGCCTTGTCCGGCGCGGCCGCGTCCCAGACGACCGAGCCCGTGAAGACGTTCGCCGCGATCTCGTGGTCGTGCGCGAACGCCTTGAGCGCGCCGCGCTTCTTGACCTCGAGGCGGAGCTCGCTCGCCTTCGTGTCGATCTGGAAGGTCGGGGCCGGCTCCTCGCCGTGCGCAACGAGAGCGAGGAGGAGCAGGAGGGCGATCGCGGGGCGCTTCATGCCCCGGAGGTTACCACTCGAGGAGGACGAGCTCGGCGCAGAAGCCGGGGCCCATGGCGAGCATGAGCCCGCGGTCGCCGGGTCGCGCCTCGCCCGAGGCGAGGAGGTCCTCGAGGACGAGGAGCACGCTCACCGACGAGAGGTTCCCCGTCTCCTCGAGGGAGCGCCACGAGCGGGCGAGCGCACTCCGCGGGAGGGCGAGCGCCTCCTCGAAGGCCATGAGCACCTTCGGGCCGCCCGTGTGGCAGACCCAGTGCTTGATCGCCGAGCGGTCGAGCTCGAGCGACGCGAGGAACGCGTCCACGTCCTTCGCGATGTTGTCGCGCGCGAGCTCGGGCACGGCGCCCGAGAGGATCACCTTGAAGCCGCCCTCGACGATCTCCCAGCCCATGGCGTCCTCGGTGCCCGGGTAGAAGGCCGCGCGGCTCGCGACGACGCGCGGTCCCAAGCCCCCACCCGCTTCGCGGGGGGGGGGTGTGGGGGGGCCCCCTCCGCGCAGCACGACGGCCGAGGCGCCGTCGCCGAAGAGGCCGCTCGCGATGATGTTCGCGATCGACGCGTCTCCTCTCTGCAACGTCAACGTGCAGAGCTCCACCGCGAGGAGGATCGCCGTCTCGTTCGGCGCGCCACGAAGATAGTCCGCGGCGCGCGCGGTCCCGGAGACGCCCGCGACGCAGCCGAGGCCGAAGAGCGGCGAGCGCTTCACGTCCTTGCGGAAGCCGAGGCGGTTCACGAGGCGTGCGTCGATGCTCGGGACCGCGATCCCCGTGACGGTCGTGAAGAAGATGTGGTCCACGTCGCGCGGCGCGAGGCCCGCGGCCTCGAGCGCCCCGCTCACGGCCTCGGCGCCGAGGTCGAGCGCGACGCGCGCCCAGACGGCGTTCTTCTTCGCGAAGTCATCGAGGTGCGCGTACTCGGCGGCGGGGATCGCGATGTGCCGCTTCTTCACGCCGGTCGCGCGGAAGAGTTGCTCGATCCGCTCGCGCGCCGCCTCGCCGCGCGGAGAGATCGCGAGGAACTGCGCGAGCGCGGCGTCCTGCTCGATCGTCGTCGTCGGGACGGCTCGGTGCACGGCGGCGATCCGGGGCGCGTTCACGCCTTCATGGTGCCACGTCCGGGCGAGGAGTGCGCCTGTCGAGGAGAAGGAGGAGCGCGGGGAGGACGACGATCGTGCCGACGACGGCCACGATCAGCCCCGAGGCCGCGAGCGCTCCGAAGCGCCACGTGGGCGCGAAGGCCGACGGGACGAGCGTGAGGAAGCCCGTGACGGTGATCGCCGTCGCGAGGACGAGGCTGCGCCCCGCGATCCGCGCGGCCGTCTGGAGCGCCTGCTCGAGCGGCTCGCCGCGGTCGAGCGCGCGGCGGTAATGGAAGAAGTAGTGGATCGTGTTGTCCACGGCGATCCCGAGGACGATCGAGCTCACCATGACGGTGCCCACGTCGAGGGGCATCGAGGCCGCCTTCATGACGGCGAAGTTGAGGAGGATCGGGAGCGCGTTCGGCAGGATCGCGAGGAGCGCGCGGCGGAGCGAGCGCACGAAGATGAGCAGCGTGATGCCGATCGTGAGGGCGGCTCCGCCGAGGCTCGTCCCGAGCGTGCCGACGAGCGAGAGCTGCGTCTCGAGCATGAGCGGCGCCGTGCCCGTGAAGTCGGCTCGCAGCCCTCGCGGACCGGCGGTGCGCTCGAAGTCCTTCACGAGCTCGTCGCGGAGCGCGAGGAGCGTCGTCGTGTCGGCCGTCTTGCAGATCACGGTCACGCGCGCGGCGCGGGCTTCGAGGCCTGCTCCCTGGCCGAGGAGCTTGCGTGAAGCGGCGATGACCTCTTCCTGGGAGAGGGCGTCCTTGATGATGGACTCGTCGGGGAGGGCGCTGCTCCCGGTCGCTCTCCACGACGTATCGACGAGCACGTCGGCGAAGGAGAGCGTCGCGGTCACGCCCGAGTGGAGGCGCGCCGCGGCCTCGAAGTCGCGGAGCGCTTGCAGGTTCGCCGCCGAGCCGAAGGCGGCGGCGCCGTCCTTCGCGTGGACGACGGCCTCGAAGGCGAAGAGGCCGAGGCCTTCCTTCTCGATCGCGTCGTACTGGACGCGGACGGGGCGGTCCTTCTTGAAGTAGTTGAGCGCGTTCGTGTCCACCTCGAGCTCGCGGTAAGAGAGCCCGCCCAGGACGCAGAGAGCGAGGCACACGAGGATCGAGAAGACGGCGCGTCCCCGACTCCGCGTCATGAAGCGGACGACGCCCTCGGCGAGGGCGCCGAAGCGGTCGGGACCGTGCTGCGGCGGTCGGGCCGGTCCGAACGCGGCGAGTGCCGCGAGGAGCGGTCCGATCATGAGCCCGCACGTGACGAGCATGCCCGCGGACGAGAAGCCGCCGAGCGCGCGGATCGGGCGCACGCTCGCGGTCACGAGCGAGCCGAAGCCGTAGACCGCAGCGGCCGTCGTGAAGAGGCACGGCACGGCCTTCTCGTCGAACGCGCGCTTCGCGGCGCGGACGCGGTCCATGCCTTCGCGCAGGCCTTCCATGTAGCTCTGCGCGAAGTGGAGGCCCGTCGCGAGCGCGATCACGAAGACGAGCGGCTTCGCGATCACGAGGAGGAGGTTGAAGCTCTGCCCCGTGACTCCGACGAGCCCCGTCATGGCGAGCACGGCGAGGCCGACGGGCGCGAGGACGAGCGCCGTCACGCGCACGCTCCGCGTGAGGCCGAGCATGGTCGCGATGCAGACGCCGATGAGGAGAGGGAGCCAGAAGCGCTCGACCTCGCGCGCGCCCTCGTCGAGCTCGACGTTCACGATCGGCTGTCCGGCGAGGAGGAGCTCGCGGCCCTCGCGCCGGGCGCGCTCGCGGAACGTGCCGAGGGCGGCGAGGAGCTCGCGTCGCTCGTCCGCGCTCCCTTCGCGCAGCGTGATCCCGACGCACGCGGTGTCGCGCTCGAGGTCGAGGAGGCGGAAGTCGCGCTCGAGGGGGCTCGACGTCAGGTTCTTGCGGAGGCGCGGGAGCGCCTTCATGCCGCCGAGCTTCTCGTCGAGGACGATCGAGACCTCTTCGCGGGCGAGGGTGAGAATCGAGACGACCTCCTCGATCTGGGGGAACTTCTTCTTGTCCTCGAGCGTCGTCGCGAGGTCGTGCACGAAGGCGAGGAGCGTCGCGTCGCCGCGCTCCTTGCGCTCGTTGCCTCGCACGACGGCGAGGACCTGCTCGTCCGAGCCGAAGGCGTCCCGGAACGCCTTGTAGCCGGCGAGCCGCGCTGGCTCGTCCACCATCCAGACCTGCACGGAGTTGTCGAGCGGGACCGACACCGCCCAGGGCAGGAGCGACAGGGTGGAGAGGACGCCGGCCGCGATGACGAGCCGGCGCCACGTCGTCACGAACGTTGCGATCCGCTCGAGCACGGGCGCCATGGTAACGCCGGGATGACAGCGAGCGGCCCCAGGCGCGTCCGAGGTGTGAACTCAACCCGACGCCTGGTCGTCCAACAGCAGGGCAACCGGCTTTGAACCGGAAGATCAGGGTGCAACTCCCTGCCAGGCAAGCCATATGGAGAACTCACCGTGACCATGCGCGAGCATGTCCTCCAAGAGCCCTGCCTCGTCCTCAACCGGAACTGGCAGCCCATCACGTTCATGCCCGTCCAGACGTCGATCGTCACGGTCATGCGCGACATGGCGTCGGTGCTCGACGTCGAGGACTACCTGCTCCTCTCGTTCGAGGAGTGGGTCGAGCTCGGCCGCAAGACCGAGCGCACGATCCGCACGCCTTCGCGCGAGATCGCGGCGCCCGAGGTCATCGTCCTCAAGAAGTACGGCGAGCGGCCCCCCCGCCGCGTCGTCTTCAACCGGCCGAACCTCTACAAGCGCGACGAGTTCACCTGCCAGTACTGCGGCGAGGCTCTCGCCTCGAACGATCTCACGATCGAGCACGTCGTGCCCCGTTCGCGCGGCGGCTCGACGAGCTGGGAGAACTGCGTCGCGGCCTGCGAGTCGTGCAACGCGCGCAAGGCCGACCGCACTCCGAAGGAGGCGGGCATGAAGCTCCGCACGGTGCCCACGCGGCCCGAGTGGAGCATCAAGCTCCGCGCGCCTGCGGTCACGCGTCCCGCCTGGGAGCCCTTCCTCGCGAAGGAGCTCACGGCGTGAAGGAGTGAACCTCTGGACGCGGTTCACATTTCTGGGTGCCACGGAGAGCGGGGTCGCGAGAGCGGCCCCGCTCTCTGTCTTTCAGTGGTCGAGAGGCGGGAGCACGACCCCCAGGTAGATGGAACCGACGAGAACGAGGAGGCCGAACGTGACGCGAAGCGAGCCGGCCCGCCCGACGAGGAGCAGGAGCATCGCGAGCGCGACGCCGATCACCGGAACGGCCTCGCGCGGCTCGGTGAAGGCGTAGGCGAAGGGCGTGTCGGTCGCGAGCATCATCCCCGTCAGGATGGAGCGCGCCGCGGCGGCACCGCCGATGAGGAGCGCGAGGACGTCCTTGAGCGTCGAAGCGACGCGCTCGGGCCCGACGGCGAGGGCGATCCCGATGAGAGCCTGGACGGCCGCGGGGCCGAGGCTCCGACTCGCGCCCTCCTCTGCGTGAGCGTGCGTCTGATACGCGGACCAGGCAGCGACGGCGACGTAGAGCGCGCCGCCGACGCGCATGCCGAGCCTGCTCGGCGGCTCAGAGGGCTTCTTGGTCGGCTCGTCCGAGCTCACGAAGAACACTTCTAGCGGGACTCGGTTCCGGCACAAGAGGCGACTCCACGAAGGGTAGCTCGCCTTGTGGCCCTCCTCGTCGAGCCCCGTCATGATCATGAACGTGGCCACCGAGATCGACGACGAGCCGACGACGGCGCGCAAGATCCTCAGCGAGCTGCCGCGCTGGCGCGTCGCGCTCGTGCTTCGTGCCCCCCTGGCATTGGTCCCGCTCCGAGTGGGCGGAGACGTTTGCGTGGCGTTGACCGCGCCGTGGCGCCATATGGTGTGGTCGTGGACATAAGATTCCCCGGTCCTGGTCACTTCGACACGGCCGAGAAGCGGCGCCAGATGGGCGTGTACATCGTCGTCTTGGTCGTGCTCGTCGTTGGGATCCACTGGGCGCTCCACATGCACGAAGAGCATCGCCTCAGTGGATCGCCCGCGAAGAACGTGATGCTCGTCGGAAGCGCTTCGCGGTGACCGCCGAGCGTCGCCGGCTCTCGGCGCGAACGAAAACGATCGTTGCTGCGGGGGCCGCGTTGGCCATGGGCCTCGTGGTCTCAACGGTCGTCACAGTTCAACACGCCCGACGAGAACGGCGTGCCGATACCGTCCGACGCAAGGTGCAGACACTGAAGACCCTCGTGAAGGCCAACGCGCTTCTCAGCTATGCAGACCTACACTCCGGCACTTTCGTGGGTGGGCGCGACCCCACAGCGCTTGGCGTGACGAAGCAGCTCGATGCGTGGGAGGCGCCGCTCGTCTACCGTTCCCCCGGCCCCGTCCACCGGAACGGCTGGGATCTCTATTCCGTCGGCCCCAACGGCGTCGACGAGCAGGGCAAGGGTGACGACATACTCGTCGGCGAGAACCGGAACGTGGCGCCCGTCGGGAGCGCCGCGCGGTGACCCCGCAGAGTTACAAGACGGACAGGGTGGGATTCGAACCCACGACACCCGCAGGCGTCCCGGTTTTCGAGACCGGTGCGATCAGCCTCTCTGCCACCTGTCCAAGCTCATGCATACGGACGAGCACCGCGCGTCACCCTGTCGCGCGATCCTGGCGCTCGCTCCGTCACTCCACGCCGGAGGTTGCTAAGCTCTCGTTGGGGCGGTCGGAGGTGGAGCATTCAAGGTGAGGGCATGGTCCGGGTTCGCAGTCGCCGTGCTCTTCCTCGCCACGGGCTGCGGTTCGAGCGCGACGATCGCCCGCAAGCCCATCAAGGCCACGGACGGGACTCCGTTCGTGCTGGTCACCCGCGAGGTGCCCGACCCGAAGTCGAGCGTCCCGACGACGTATCGGGGCCTCGAGGACACCGGCGGACGGACGCTCCTCGAGACCAGCCTCAATGAGATCTTCCCCCTCTCCGCGGAGCGCGCGCTCGTCACCTGGCACGTCGCGGACGGAGACTATCACTGGACGGAGCTGAATCTCGCGACCGGCACGAGGATGGCCACGCCGTACACCGACGCCGAAG
>CAZYLP010000207.1:0-11333 GCA_964648345.1 uncultured Planctomycetota bacterium | reverse complement strand
TCGCCGCGGAACTTGGTCCCCGCGACGAGGCGCCCCATGTCGAGCGCGTAGACGCGGTTGTCGAGGAGGTCGTCCGGCACCTCGCGGCGGATGATCCGCTGGGCGAGCCCCTCGACGACCGCCGTCTTGCCGACGCCCGGCTCGCCGATGACGATCGGGTTGTTCTTCAAGCGCCGCGAGAGCACCTGGATCATCTGGCGGATCTCGGGGTCGCGCGAGAGGACGGGGTCGAGCTTGCCTTGCTCCGCCTGGGTGGTGATGTCGTTCGCGTACTTGGTGAGGTACTCGAACTCCTCCTTCTTGAGGCGCATCGTCTTGCGGCCCGGCTCGGCGGTGAGGGCGGCCTTCATCTTGGCCTTGTCGCCGCCCGCCGCCTTGAAGAGGGCGACGCACTTGTCGTCCTCGAGCATGGAGAGGAGGATCTGGTCGATCCCGACGTACTTCTCCTTCTTCGCCTGCGCGCCCTCCTCGGCGCGGAGGAGCACCGCCTCGAGCGCGCGCTCGATCGGCGTGTCCGTCTGGCCCGCCTCGGCGCGCGGCAGCGAGTCGACCGCGGCGCGCGCCTGCGTCGTGAGCTTGTCGGTGTCGATCCCGCCCTGGGTGAACAGCTTCTTCGTGGGCGGGTGGTCGAGCTCGAGGAGGCCCAGGATCATGTGAGCGGTCGAGACGTTCCGGTGGCCCTGCTTGATCGCGAGGGACACCCCGCGGCTGATCGCGTCCTGCGCCTTCACGTTGAACCGATCGAGGTCCACTAGCCCTCCCCCATCCCTGCGAGCCCGAGCTCGCCGCCCATCTCGCCGCTGAACTCGCCCTCCGCCGCCATCTGGGCCTGGTCCGTGACCATCTCGGCGGTGGTGCCGAACTTCGACTGGAGCATCCCCTTCGCGCGCCCGGTCACCGCGTCGCCGTACCCGGCGCCCCCGGCCGCGGCGGCGCTGGCCCCGTAGCCCAGGAGCTCGTAGAGGTCCTCGATCGCGTCGAGGGCCGCGCCGAGCTCGGCCGGCTGCGCGACCGGCGCCGCGGCGGTCTTCTTGTCGACCCCCGCGAGGGCCATCGCGCGCCCGAGCTGGTGCTTGACCCGCTCGGCGGCGAGTCTCTGGTCGGAGACCGTGTTCGCGAGCGTGTTGTCGACGAGGTTGCCCATCCTCCCCCTGGGACCCAGCCCGAGCGCGCCGGGCGGGCCGGCCGGGGGCTTCTTCCCGGGCTCGGGGGCCGGCGCGGCGGGAGCCGCCGCCGCCTGGGCCTCGCCCCGCTCGGCTGCGAGCTTCATGGCGAGGAGCCCGCGCGTGTGCTTGAGGAGCGGCTCGAGGGGGCGGACGCGGCCTCCGAGCGTCCGGCGGCAGGTCCGGACGATCTGCTCGTAGAGGTCGAGCGCGACGAGGACGGGCTCCGACTCCTGGAGCTCCTTCTCCTCGCGCTCCCGCTTCTCGAACGCGTCCTCCTCGGGCTGCTCCCAGAGCTTCCTGAGGCGGCGCGGGTCGAAGAGGTCGCCGCCGCTCCCCTCAGGCATGAGCGTAGACCGCGATGAGGCGGAGGATCGTGTAGCCGAGGGCGAGGATCCCGAGCACGGCCACGTAGCGCATGACCGGGAACGCCTTGAAGGTGAAGCGGATCCTCTTCGCCTCGTCGGTCTCCTTGGCGGGCAGGACGGGCTGGGGGATCTTCTGCTCGATCTTGTGCTTGTATTCGTTCACCTTCGTCAGGTTGTCGGCGTAACGGCCGCGGAAGCCGAGCGAGAGGCAGAGGTAGAAGACCTCGTAGACGAAGGGGAGCGTGTCCGGCTTGCGGAGGAGGTCGTCGAGCGTGTTGTAGAAGACCTCGCCGCCGTCGTCGATCTTGAAGAGCTCGCTCTGGAGCGGCGGCCAGCTCCCGGACCCGCCGCCCGCGATGAAGCGGTTCTGGACGAGCTCGTCGAAGAGCACGACGAGGGGGAAGAGGACGAGGAAGACCTCGCGCTCCGTCAGGTTCTCCGCGAGCTGGGCCTTGAGGAGGTCGAGCTTGCTCCGCAGCTTCGAGCGGACCTCGACGAGGTCGTCCGTCGCGACGTACGCCTTGAAGAAGCCTGCCTTGCCGCGCTTGGGCGATGCGGCCGCGATCGTGGGCTCGGCGGGCGCCTCCTCGGGCGGAGGAGCGTCCGCCGGCGGAGCGTCCCCCGACGGCGTGGCGCTGCCCGACGCGCCGAAGCGCTCGGCGCGCGAGAAGAGCGTGTCGACCTCCTGCACGAGGTCGAAGACCGCGGACCAGAGCGGATTCTTCATCTCACCGTCACCTTGCTGTCGCTGTTCATGTGGCGCCGTTTCATGTCGTAGGCACGCCCCACTTCTTCACGATCTTCTGCTGGTAGTTCGTGAGGAAGTGAATGTCCTCGACGGTCTCGCTGGGGCGGATCTTGGCGGTCATCGTGAAGAGCGGCGGGGCGGCGACCGTCGGGTCCGTCGCGACCGAGAGCTCGATCTTGATCTTCGGGCTCGCCTGGGAACCGGACGAGCCCACCCTCGTCGTGCCCATCTCGGACTGCTCGAGGTAGCCCGTGATGTCGATGCCCTGGGTGTTGAACGCCCGGAACCACTTCTTCACGTCGGGGTCGTAGTCGTAGACGACGAACTGGAACTTGATCTTGACGTTCGAGACCGCCTTGTGGACGACCTGGAGGACCTTCTGCCGGTTCGAGCTCGAGATGAGAGCGTTGATCGTCAGCGAGTCCTCGGGCCCGCCGCCCCAGCTCAGCTCGGTCAGGAGGCCGGCGACCGTCTGGCTCGACTGCTCCTTCGGCTCCATGACGTTCAGGTCGGTCGCCAGCGTCACGTCGGTGCCGATCTTGAAGACCTGGAGGTGGCCGAAGACCTTGTGGACGTCGCGCGCGAAGTTGATCGCGTGATTGGCGTCGCAGGTGTACTTGACGTCGCTCATCGGACCCTCACCCGAGCCTCGACTCGAGGCGCAGCTCGACGTCGATGCCCTCGAACTGGATATGGGGGAGAACCTCGACCAGACACTTGTAGTGGCCGACGAGCCCGTCGGCTGGCGTCACCTTCACGCGGGCTCCCTTGAAGGGGTAGTAGGCGAGCGTCCGGTCGTCCGGGTTCGGGACCGTCGTGACGTAGTCGTCGAGCCAGTCCTGGATCTTCTCCTCGATCCACTGCGCGTTCGCCGTCGTGCCGATCGCATCGCGCATGAGGCACTTCAGGTAGTGCGCGACGCGCGAGATCGAGAACGTGTAGGAGAGGTTCGTCACGAGCTGGGCGTTCTCGGTGTCCTTCTGGTCCTTGAAGCGCTTCGGCAGCTTGATCGACTGGCAGCTGAAGAAGCACGCCTCGGTGCTCCCGGGCCGGTAGACGAGCGGGATGAAGCCGTTGTTCGCGAACTCGAGCTCGCGCATGTCCGGGACCGCGAGCTCGACCGGAGACTTGAGCTCGCCCTCGCCGCGGACGTCGAACTCGGCCCCGACGAGACCGTCGATGAGACCGCCGGCCTTGTGCCCCCGGATCGACTGGCACCAGCCCGTCCGCTCGAACGACCGCGCGAGGTTCCTCGCGAAGAGGATGGCCGGGTTGCCCCAGACGTAGGCGCCCTCGGAGCCCTGGGCGGTGTTCTCGGCGTAGGCGAGGTCCCCGGAGGGGTTCCGCTCGGGGTGCCACGGCCGCCGCAGGAGGTACCGCGGGAGCGTGAGCGCGATGTACGCCGCCTCCGGCGTGTCGCGGAGCGCCTGCCACGCGCCGTAGCGCGGCTGCGAGAGGAGCCCGTGCAGGTCGGTGATCGCCGAGAGCTGGTCCGCGGTGTCGCAGCCGAAGAAGGCGGGCGAGGCGGACGTGACGAGCGGAGCGTGGGCGGTGGCGCAGATCTTCCCCATCGTGCGGAGCCAGAGGAGATCGCGCGGCGTCGAGGAGAGCTCGTAGAGGCCGAGGATCGCGCCGTACGGCCTCCCGCCGAACTGGTCGTACTCATCGCGGTAGACCTTGCGGAACAGCGCGGAGCCGGCCAGGTCCACCGAGTGGTCCTCGAGGTCCTCCATGACCTCTTCCTTCGAGACATCGAGGATCTCGACGGTCATGTTGGCCTGGAAGTTCGTGTGGTCCATCAGGTCCTGGAGGCTGCGCCACGCGGACTCGATCGCCACGAACTTGGGGTGGTGGAGGACGAGGTCGAGGGTCTCCGTGACCGACTGGTCGATCCTCTGGACCGCTTCGGCGACCGCGCCACGGAGGAGGCGCCCGTTCGACGGCTCGACGTTGTGCACCAGCGCGGCGAGCGCGGCCACGAAGCGGTCCTCGGCGCTCCACTCGTGGGGGAGCGCGTCGCTCGGCCCCGAGTCGTCGTCGGCGGCGACGACGAGGCTCATGCTCGTGAGGAATCGCTTGAGGTCGAGGGTCACGGCCTCCGACACGATCAGCGCAGCCCCCGTTCTTCCTCGGCGCAGTTCAGACGGAGCGTCGCGCCGTTCACGTGCACGTCGCCCTTCGAGCGCAGCCGGAGCTCGTCCTGCGTCTCGATCTCGAGCTTCCGGAGGCGCAGCCGTACGTCCTCGGCCTCGAGGTCGATGCGCCCGCCGCGCACGGTCACGACCGGGCCGTCCGGGCCGAACGAGACCCTGACCTCGGAGCGGCCATCGGGCGAGACGATCGTGATGTCCGCGCCCGTTGACTCGAGGCGGAGCGGCATAGGCTCAGTCTTCTGGATCACGGAAGCCCCCCCGCTCCGTCGCGCCCAGGGCCCCCGGGCCCCCAAGCGCGGGAAGGATTTAGTCATTCTCGCGGGCGCCTGTCAAGTCCGTGACTCTCTTAGGTCTCGGACGGCTCGTCTTTGTGTAGTATGCGCACGCGCCAATGCTCAGGGCCCAGGACATCCCCGCCGGCAAGATCATCGTCCAGCTGGGCCTACTCCCTGCCCACGAGGTGTTGTCCGAGATCAAGACGCTCGACACTTCGCCGGGCGATGTCGAGCTGGTGGAACGACTCGTGTCGACGGGCAAGCTCGGCCCCGAGCAGGCGGCCGCCGTCCGCGACAAGCTCCAGCGGTTCCGCTGGGTGCGGGACGAGGCGAGCTACATAAACGTCGTCCAGGAGGAGTCCCTCGCGGACAAGACCCTCCTCCAGAAGCTCCTCATCGAGATCGAGCGCCGCGACAAGCCGGTGCGGATCGGCTCCGTGCTCGTCGTCGCCGGCTTCCTGACCGACGAGCAGGACGCGCACGTCCTCCGCAAGCGCCGCCGGCGGACCGACAAGGACGACGCCGCGATCCTCGAGCGGTACAAGGCCCAGGGCTTCTCGGGGATCGCCAAGCCGCTCCTCCCGAGCCTCGACGCCGCGCAGATCCGGACGTCGCTCCTCCTCGGCCTCAAGCTCAAGGCCGAGGGTCCGGTCTCGGCCGAGATCGCCGAGTGGATCCGCAAGGCGCGCGAACGCCGCGACCCGACGACGGCCGAGCTCGAGGCCGACCGCGAGAAGAAGCGGGCCCAGGCCAAGGAGAAGGCCGAGAAGGAGAAGAACTTCTCGGTCGCCGACGTGCACAACCTGAAGCGCATCGCCGACCAGAACGTCGTCGAGCTCCTCGGCTCGGGCGGCGCCGGCGCCGTCTTCCTCGGCGAGAAGGAGGGCCGCTACTCGGCGATCAAGGTGCTCCTCAACCAGGCCGCGACGGCCGCCCAGCGCGGCCGCTTCGAGCGCGAGATCGCGGTCATGAAGCGGCTGAACCACAAAAACGTGATCCGGCTCCTCGACTCGGGGAAGACCGACGAGGGCGTGAGCTACCTCGTCGTCCCCGCGCTCGTCGGGAAGGACCTCTCCAAGCTCCTCGAGGCGCGGAAGGGCCAGGGCCTCGCGCCCGCCGTCGCCGCTCACATCATGGAGGAGGTCCTCGAGGGCCTCGGCGCGGTGCACGCCGCGGGGCTGATGCACCGCGACATCAAGCCGCAGAACATCTACGTCCTCGCGGGCCTCCAGCAGGAGGTCCGGCTCCTCGACTTCGGGCTCGCCAAGCTCGAGAAGGAGGACGAGAGCGCGGGCATGTTCCAGACGGTGACCGCCGAGATCGTCGGGACCCCCGCCTACATCGCCCCCGAGCAGGTGGGCGGTCACAAGACGGACCGCCGGGCCGACCTCTACTCGCTCGGGATCGTGTTCTTCGAGCTCCTCACCGGGAAGCTCCCGTTCGAGTCGGACACGGCGCAGGGCTACCTCCGGCAGCACCTCGCCTTCCCGCCGCCCACGCTCGCGGAGACGCGCGAGGAGCGGCCGTGGCCGGCCGAGCTCGAGAAGCTCATCGAGCGCATGCTCGCGAAGACGCCCGACGAGCGGCCCCAGTCGTGCGCGGAGATCCTCGCGACCCTCCGCGCCGGGGTCTTCGACAAGCTCAAGCTCTCGTCGCCCGAGGGCGCCGCCCCCGAGCCCGTGGACCCGACGAAGAAGTACGGCGACCACGGGCTCGTGGCGAAGCTCGGAGAGTAGAGCGACCTCTTGGCGGCTTCGCCCCCGAACCCCGAGACCTAGTCGCTCTCGTAGGGCGCCTCGCGGAGCCCGTAGCCGAGGAGCTTGAGCGCGTCCCCGCGCTTCACGTAGTGAAACTTGGCGCCGTAGGTCTTGCCGTCCTTGCCCTTCACGGTGCCGCGGATCCAGTACTGGTCGTTCTCCATCCGGGAGTTGTTGAACGTCGAGTCCGCCACGTCGAAGAGCTGCTTGTTCCCCTCGACCTCGGCCTTGAAGGACGCCTTGTCCTTGATCTTCTTCAGCTCGTCCGAGAAGTGCTCGTACGCGGCATCGACGTTGCCCGAGCCCGCCTCCTGGAGGAACTGCTTCGCGTCGAGGCGCGCAGGCTCGGTGAGCTTGACCGCGCCGTAGACCCCGGCGCCGATGACGCCGAAGAACAGCACCGCGGCGATGCCGGCGCACCCGAAGCATCCGAGCACGAGCCAGATGAGCTTGGAGCCGCCCTTCGCGGGCTGCTGTTGCATGTCGTTCACGTGATCCCCTCCCTATTCCTTGGTGTCGGTACCCTTCTCGACGACCTTGCGCTCTTCCCCGTCGGTCGGGACATCCACGTACCACTCGATCTTGTCGCCGTTCGTCGGGACGTCCCAGACGAGGTTCGCCCCGTTGATGTCGATCTTCACCTTCACGCCCTCGTCGGTGGCGTCGACGGTCCCCTTGAGCATGTTGATCCCGCCGCCGCTCGCGAACGTGACGATGACGGCCTTCTTCTCCTTGGGATCCCAGGTGAGCGTCGCGAGCGTGCGGTTCTTCGAGCCGTCGGCGTACGTCGTCGTCGAGTCGGTCTCGTAGACCGTCCCGCCGAGGAGCGCGGTCCACTTGCCGGTGCTCTTGAGGGCGCCGCGGTCGTTCTTGCCCGTGCCGGTCCACTTGCCGAGGAGGAACTTGAGCGGCTTCATGCCCTCGAGGACGGCGTCCGTCGCCTCGTCGCCCTCCTTCTTGTTGCTGCCGCCCGTGACGAGCGGCGCGCCGGGCTCGGCCGCCGTGCGCTCGAGCTTGCAGGTGCCGAGCTCCTTCGACTCCTCGCCGCTCGTGATGAGGTTCGCGATGTCGAGATGCTTCTCGGGCCTGAGCTTCCAGTTCAGCTTCAGGACCGCGCCGTTGTCGAGGACGATCTCCCACGCGATCGTGCTGCCGTCCGCGCCGGGGGTCCCGCGGATCTGGAGCCCTCTCCCGGGCGCGAAGAGCACGATCCAGACGTACTGCTGGTCGGGCTCGCTCCAGGTCAGGTAGCTCACGTACTCCTGGACCGCGCCGTTCGCGTACTTGATCCGCTCCTCGTGGCGGAGGAACGTGTCGTCCTGGACGCTGGTCCAGCGCATCTCGGTCGAGTACTTCCCCTGCTCCGAGTCCTCGCCCTCGCCCTTCCAGCGCCCCACGAGGAAGTGGAGGCGCTTCTTCACGTGCTGATCGATGCCGGCGGCCTGCTTCTTCGCCCGGTCCGCCGCGATCGCGGCGTTCGTCCCCTTCGGGACCGTGCCCTTCCCCTTGCAGACGAGGCACGCCATGCCCTTGCCGTCGCAGCCCGAGCAGACGCGCGTGCCGCGGCACGACTGGCAGACCTGACCGGCCGGAGGCGACTGGCCGTAGAACCCGCCACACGTGTGGCACACGCCGATGAACGCGCCGACGCCGACGCTGAGGCAACGGCCGCAGCCGATCTTGCCCTTGCCGAAGCAGCCCGGGCACATCTCCTGGGCGCGCGCGGGCCGCTCGCCCGCGAAGAGAACCAGCAGCAGCGCCACGATCGTGGCGAAGAAGACTCGTCGGGTCATGGGACTCACTCCTGCTCGGGGCGGATCCGGTCGAAGCGGTAGAGGTCGAACTGCTTCATGATGCGGGTGAGCAAGGCGCCGTAGCGCGTGTCCGCGGAGTAGCTCCCGGCGAGGGCGGCGGCGAAGTTGTCCGCGTGCCCGCGATGCGACATGGGCGCCGGGTACGACGCCGCGAGGAGCTTCGCGTGGTCCACGACCGACTCCGCGAGCGTCGCGTAGCGGCGGTACTCGGTGCTCCCGCCGGGCGAGCCGTCCTCGCGGAAGTAGGCCGAGCCCGCGGGCCCCTTCCCCTTGAGCGAGAAGACGTTCTTCGCGTCCTTCGCGGGGAGCCGCTCGCCCCAGCTGCTCTCGAGGACGGCCATGGCCATGGAGACGGAGGCCGGGACGCCGAACTGGTGCATGCCCTTCACGGCCCCGGGCGCGACCTCGTCGAGGAACTTGTTGCCCGTCTCGGGGAGGACGTGCTGCCCCGCCGTGCTCCGCGGCATCTGGAAGAAGTTCGCGTCCGCGTCGGCGTCACCCTGGCCGCCGCCGGCTCCGCCCTCGTCCTTCTTGTCGAGGCCGAGGTGGCGGTCCATCGCGTCGAGCGCCTTCGCGTCGAAGACGCCCGTCGCCTCGAGTCCCTTCCCGGCCTGGAACTTCTTGATCGCGGCGACCGTCTGGTCGTCGAGGTAGCCCGTCTCCGCGCAGTCCGCGCGGCAGCGCTTGAGCGCGCGCTGGAGCGCCTCGATGCGCTGGTAGGGCACGTCCTTCGTCATCGGCCCCTCCTCGCGGACGGTCGCGAGGAGGTGGTAGCCGTCGGGCTCGAGGACCGCCGAGGGCCCCGCTCCCTGCTTCATCGCGTTGACGAGGGCCTCGAGCATGTTCGGCTCGTCCTCGCTCGCGGCCTTGCGCAGCTCGGTCGGAGGCTTGGGCGCGCGGCCCTTGATTCCGGCGAGGGCGCGGCGCGCCGCCGCCAACCTTTCTTCTTCCGACGGATCGCCCACGGGACACCTCTCGGCCCCCAGACTCTAGCAAAGGGGTGCAGACCCAAGGAACGCAGACGGGAGGCACCGCCCTGGGGCGATACCTCCCGTCCACGAGTGAGGAGAAGCCGTCTCCCCTCGGGCTACTTGGTGACCTTGACGCCCCAGGCCTTGACGACCTTCATGTCGCCGCTGCCCGTCGCGTAGTAGATCTTCTGGGCCTCTTCGGTCTTCGGCATGATGCCGACCGTGAGCTTCCAGTTCTCGGGCGAGGCCACCTGGCTGCCCGGAGCGGACGAGTCCACGACGAGGTTGAGAGGCTCACCCTTCTGGATGAGTCCCTCGAGGGCCGGGTTCCCGTCCGCGCCGTTCTGGCAGGCGATGAACCAAGTCTTCGTCATGGGGTCGTACTGCCAGATGATGAACTTGAGCTTGAGCTCCGTGTTCTTGAGCTTGAGGTGACGGAGGAGCTCGATCTTCTGCTTGTTGTACGTCGAGACCTGGCAGTTGATGACGATGGGATCGCCGTGGCCGCCCTTCCACTCGAAGGACTCCATGACCCCCACGAGGTCTTGCTTCTCCTGGGTCTCGGACGTCGGGATCTCGCACTTCATGTCCGACTTGATCTCGGGGTCGTTGGCCCCGATCGTCATGGAGATGAGATGCCCGACGGTCTTCTGGGCGTCCTTCTGGAAGTTGAACCCCTGCTCAACGTCGCAGGCGAACTTGATGTCAGCCATGGCGTCTCCTTAGTAGATGGGTTGGGTTAGCCGAGCCTGGACTCGAGACGGAGCTCGCAGTCCATGCCCTCGAACTGAACGTGCGGGAGGATCGACACGGTGCACGAGTAGTGACCGACCATGCCGTCGACCTTCTTCACGTCCACCGTCGCCGCCTTGAACGGGAAGCGCTCGACGGTGAGGTCGTCGGGGTTCGGCACCTTCGTCACGTAGTTGGCGATCCAGCGCGTGATCTGGTTCTTCACGTACGCGCCGTCGGCCGTCGAACCGATATTGTCGCGCATCATGCACTTGAGGTAGTGCGCGATCCGCGTGATCGACAGCGTGTACGAGAGGTTGGTCACGAGCTGGCTGTTCTCGCTGTCCTTCGCGTCCTTGAACTTCTTCGCGACCTTGACCGACTGGCACGAGAAGAAGCACGCGTCGGCGGTGCCCTTGCGGTAGATCAGCGGAGCGAAGCCGGAGTTCGCGAACTCGAGCTCGCGGTAGTCCGGCACCACGATCTCGACGGGGACCTTCACCTCGTCCTGCCCGCGGATGTTGAACGTGAACGCGGGGAGACCCGAGATGAGACCGCCGCCCTTCGGGCCGCGGACGTGCTGGCACCAGCCGGTCTGCTCGAACGAGCGGATCATGTTCCGCGCGAAGAGGATCGCGGCGTTGCCCCAGAGGAACCGCTTGTCGTCGGCGCCGTTCATGTCCTCGGTGAAGGGCATGTCGCCGCTCGGGTTGTTGACCGGGTGCCAGGGGAGGCGGAGCACGTAGCGCGGCACCGTGAGGCAGAGGTAGGCCGCCTCGGGCGACTCGCGGAACGCGTTCCACGCGCCGTACTTCGGCTGCCCGAGGAGCGCCGGGAGGTCCTTGATCGCCGCGAGCTCTTCCGCGGTGTTGCAGCCGAAGAACTTCGGGGAGATCGACGACACGAACGGAGCGTGCGCGACCGCCGCGACCTTGGACATCTGCCGGAGCCAGAAGAGCTCCTTCGGATTGTGCTCGAAGTCGAAGAGACCGATCATCGCGCCGAAGGGCTTGCCGCCGTACTGGTCGTACTCGGCGACGTACGCCTTCTTGAAGAGCGCGCCGCCGGTGAGGTCCACCGAGTTGTTCTCGAAGTCCTCGGCGAGCTCGGCCTTCGACACGTCGAGCATGTCGATCTGGATGTTCGCGCGGAAGTTCGTGTGCTGGATGAGATCGTCGAGACCGCGCCAGGTGGACTCGAGGTGCTGGAACTTCTCGTGGTGGATGACCTCGTTCACCTGGGCCTGGACGGTCGCGTCTATATGCTTAAAGACCGCCAGGATCGTGCCCTTGTCGAACTATCCACCTGCGGGGTCGCAGTAGAACACGAGCGCCGCGAGACCGCTGAGGAAG
>CAZYLP010000206.1:0-11390 GCA_964648345.1 uncultured Planctomycetota bacterium | reverse complement strand
TGGGCCGAGGCGTGCCCGCTCCTCGCCGACCTCGTGAAGAAGGCGGGCGAGAACGAGTTCTCGACGCAGACCCGGACCCAGCGCTGGATCGACCTCGTCCGCGGTCTCGCGGTCCTGACCGAGTTCGACGAGAGCGTCAAGCAGGCGGAGGCGCTCTCCAAGTTCGGGACCTCGCAGCGGAACACGGCGCTCGTCCAGATGGCGCAGTTCCTGATCGGCTTCGCGCGCGAGAACCAGGGCCAGAAGGACGAGGCGATCACGGCGTACGATCGGACCGTCGAGCTCGGCGCCGACACGCGCTTCGGCAAGAAGGCCGCCGAGCTCCGGGACAAGCTCAAGAGCGAGAAGTGAGTCAGGGCGACCGGAGGGAGCACCGCGGTGCTCCGGCGCTGCGGGCGCTCGCGCGCGCGCTCGTCGCCGGCCCCGATGAGGGCGGCCCGGCGCTCGACCCGGGCTCGGACGAGGTCCTCGACGCGGCCGCCGCGCTCGTCCGCGGTCTCCCCCGCGACGAACGGATCGGGTGCGCGCTCCTCTTCGCCTCGCTGCGGTGGATGCCGCTCCTCGTCGGCCCGCGCCGCGGGCGCCTCGACCGTCTCTCGCGCGCCGACGCGCGCGCGTTCCTCGAGCGGCTCCGGCTCTCGCGGCTCCGCGCGCTCCGGTACCTCTTCTTCTGCGTGAAGTCGCTCTTCGCCATGGCCTACTACACGCGGCCCGCGACCTGGCCCGCGATCGGCTACGACGGCCCGTACCTCGGTCGCGTCGCGGTGACGCGCCTCTCGCCTCTTCCGCTGGCGACGGGACCGCTCCCCTAGAAGGGGCCGTCCTTCGCCGGCTCGAGCACATCGGCCGGCGCGCCGAAGAGCCGCGCCGAGGGGGGCGCGCGCCGGAGAGCGAGCTCGAGCGTCGCGCCGGGCGGTCCTTCCACCACGGAGAGCGTGGCGCCCATCGCCTCCGCGAGGCGGAGCGCGACGGCGAGGCCGAGCCCGGTCCCGTCGGGCTTCGTCGAGACGAGGGGCTCGAAGACGGAGTCGCGGTCCTCGCGGGGGATCCCCGGGCCGCGGTCGGCGATGCGGATCCGCACGCGCTCGGCGTCGCGGTCCAAGCTCAGGCGCACGATCGAGCCGCGCGGCGCGGCGTCGCGAGCGTTCCGCGCGAGGCTCCAGACGATCTGCTTGAGACCGTCGGGGTCCGCGACGGCCGTCGCGGGCGGCGCGAGCCCCTCCGCGACGAGGGCGACGTCGCGCGCCGCGAGCTCCGGCTCGAGGGCCGCGATCCAGGCGCGGAGGAGGAGCGACACGTCCACGATCCGCGGCGGCGAAGGCTCCGGCCGCGCCGAGGCGAGGAAGTCGCGGAGGATGAGGTCGATACGATCCAGTTGCGCCGCGACGAGGTCGCAGGTGTCGTCCGCCCCCGTGCCGGCCCACGCGGGCTGCTCGTCGAGCTGATCGCGGAGCTGGACGAGGAGCTCGCGCACCTCGTCCACGGAGGAGGTGACCTCGTGGACGAGGGTGCCCGCGAGGAGCCCGAGGCGCGCGAGCCGCGACCGCGACCGCGCGGCCTGGTGCCGGGCCCGCGCCCTGAGCGCGAGATGCCACGCGACGGCGCCGCCCCCCGCGGCGACGAGCGTCGCGGCCGCGAGCGCCACGGCGCCGCCGAGGACGAGGGCCGATGCGACGGAGAGTGCAAGGATGGCGGAAGCGAGGGCGACGGCGAACGCGGCCGCCAGGCTCGCTCGAGGGGCCAGGGTCACGGCGGGCCACTACGTCCGCGCGATGAACCAGGCGACGAGCACGGTCGCGACCACCGTCGCGAGGACGATCCAGGCGACGACGGGGATCCGCTCGAGGAGCCGGCGCCGCTCCTCGGCAGGGCTAGAGCCCCGCGCCTTCGCGCCCGCGAGCTCGCGCGCGGCGGCGGCGGCTTCCTCGCGGGGCGGCATGCCCGTATCCCAGATCTCCACGGGTCCACTCCTTGACCGTGGAGCCTCGCGAAGGGCGGGCCGCGGCTAGTGTCCGCAGTCTATACGCAGGACGACGTCGCCCAGCTGGATGACGTCGCCGTCCTTCAAGCTCGCGCGGCGCACCCTCTTGCCGTTCACCACGAGCCCGTTCGTGCTCTGGGTGTCCGTCGCGATGTACATGCCCATCATGAACTCGACGCGGATGTGCTGCTTCGAGATGCTCTTCTTCTCGATGACGATGTCGTTGGACGAGCCACGGCCGAGGGTCTTCGGCTCCTTGTCGAGGCGGAACGACTTGGTCGCCTTTCCGTCCTCGAACAGGACGAGCTTGCCCGTGCCGCGCGCCATCTCCTCGTCGCGCTTGCGCTCGTACTTCTTGCGCTCGGGCGTGAGGTCGATCGCCTCGGCGGCCTGCGTGTCGCCGCCCGGGCGCTTGACGGGCGCGGGCGCGAGTCGCGACGAGGCGACCTTCGGGCTCTTCCCCGAGCTGAGCACCGAGCGCTGCGACACGGCCGCCGCGCGGGCCGAGCTGATCTTCTCGGACGCCGAGGGCACGGCCACCGTCTCGCCGCAGTTCTTGCACTTGACGCGCTTGCCCGCGTACTCCTCGGGCACCTTGTACGCCTTGCCGCACTCGCAGGCGAACTTGATCTTTCCCTCGGACATGGGACCAATCGTAACATCGCTCCCATGACCGAGGTGAAGCCCACGTGCGCTCACTGCCGGACCACGCTCGAGTGGCTCGGCAGTCACTCCCAGCGCGCGAAAGGCGCCCCCGAGGTGAAGGTCGTCCACTGGTCGTGCCCGGGCTGCAAGAGGCGCTGGGTCCATCACTCGGAGCGCGGTTGGCGCGAGACGCAGGTGGACCTGACGGCCGATTAGCGCTCGCGCCAGAACGTTGACGGAACGCCTGCTTCATGCCATGAAAGCTGGGTGCTCGCCGAGCTCTACGTCATCAAGGGTCGCGAAGCGGGGAAGGCGCTCGAGCTGAGCCCGGGGTCCGCCGTCTCGTTCGGCCGCGCGCTCTCGAACGACGTGCGGGTCCGCGACGCCGCCGTCTCCCGCGTCCACTGCCGCTTCGAGTGCACCGAGGCGGCCGTCCGCCTGAAGGACATGAGCGGCAACGGGACCTTCGTCAACGACGACCGCATCAAGGGCGTCGAGGTCGCGCTCCGAGACGGCGACACGATCCGGCTCGGCGCGACGGAGATCCGGGTCCTCATCGAGTCGGAGGAGGAGGCGGAGGTCCGCGCCGAGCTCGAGAGCGAGCGGGAGGAGCCGAACGAGGACTCGGCCCCGAACCTCTCCGAGAGCACGACGGACGACATGGTGCGGTCGGGGTCGAACAACGCCCGCCGGCTCGGACAGCCCAAGATCACGCTCGCCGAGCTCGACGAGATCAAGAAGGCCCGCGCCCAGAAGAAGACGAACACGCCGCCTCCCCCGACGAGCATCGAGATGATCGAGCTCGACGAGGAGGACGAGGACGATGGCGAGGACGAGAAGGGCCGCAAGAGCGACGACGAGAACGAGAACGAGAACGAGAGCGAGGGCGAGAACGAGGCCGAGACGGAGAGCACGGAGGGGATCCCGGTGCCGCGCGCGGCGAAGCCCGCCCCGAAGCCGGCCGCGCCGACGATCATCACGCCGCTACCCCCGCGTGCGCCGAGGAAGCCGCTCCCGACCGAGACGGGGTCCCAGCTCCGCGAGGTGATCCCGGGCTACCGGATCGAGGCGAAGCTCGGCGGCGGCGGGCGGCGCGGGACGGTCGTCTACAAGGCGACCCAGCTCTCGCTCGACCGGCCGGTCGCGCTCAAGGTCCTCCTCCCGACGGCCGCCGCGAGCGAGAAGGACCTCGGCCGCTTCCTGCGCGAGGCGGCCGCCGTCGCGCGGCTCCCGCACCCCAACATCGTGACGGTCCACGACGCCGGACGCGCGGGCGAGCGCCGCTTCATCGTCATGGAGCTCCTCCCGGGCGGCAGCGCCGCCGACCGCATCGAGGACCAGGGGAAGCTCCCGCTCGACGAGGGGCTCGCGCTCGTCCTCGACGCGACGCGCGGGCTCGCCTTCGCGCACCAGCGCGGCGTCATCCACCGCTCCGTGCGGCCGGCGAACGTCCTCCGCGACGCGGCGGGCGTCTGGAAGCTCGTCGACTTCGGCCTCGCGCGCGACGTCATGCGGGGCGGCGGCGGGGACACGAGCTTCATCGACGGGCCCCTCGAAGCGGTCGCCTACCTCGCGCCCGAGCAGGTCGAGGAGGCCGAGGTCGACGCGCGGAGCGACGTCTACTCGATCGGCTCGCTCCTCTACCACGCGCTCGTCGGCGAGCCTCCCTACTGGGCGGACTCGATCGGGCTCATCGCCTCGCGGATCGGGACCGAGCCCGCCATGGAGCCGTTCGCGGCGGTGGCTCCCGCGTCCCTCGCGGCGATCGTGCGGCGCTGCCTCGCGCGCTCGCCGGAGGAGCGGTACCAGGACGGGCAGACCCTCCTCCACGAGCTCGCGGCGGCGGCCGCGCAGATCAAGCCGGGCTCGCGCACTCCGAGCCGCGGGGTCCGCGCTCCGTGAAGACGAAGCACAAGACGGAGGGCGTCGTCCTGCCGCCCGGGGCGCGCTTCACGTGCCATCAGTGCGGAGACTGCTGCCGCTCGTTCCCGGTCTCGCTCTCGGACGCCGAGCGCGAGACCTACTCGAAGCGGGACTGGAAGGACGTGCTCCCCGATCACGCGGGCCCCGTCTTCGACGAGGTCTCGCGCGGCGGCGGCAAGGTCGCCTCGCTCCTCAAGCGCCAGCCGGACGGGGCGTGCGTCTTCCTCCGCGACAACCTCTGCCAGATCCACGCGAAGCTCGGCATGCAGGAGAAGCCGCTCGCGTGCCGGCTCTTCCCCTTCACGATCGTCGCCGGCGACGACGAGGACCCGCGCCCGCGCGTCGGCTGCCACTTCGCGTGCAAGGGCCTGGCGGCGGGCGACGGCGCGGCGGTCGCCGGCGAGAAGCGCGCGCTCGAGGAGCTCGCCTCCGAGCTCTCGGGCGTCATCTCGCTCGAGCCGAACCGCGACCCCGTCCCGTTCGACAAGAAGCGCGCCTACGCCCGCGCCGAGCTCGCCGTCGCCGCCCAGCTCCTCACGGGCGAGCTCCAGGACGCGGGGCGCGCGTTCCCCGAGCGGATCCTCGCCGCGACGAAGTTCCTCGACCTCTTCGCGAAGTCCGCCTTCGCGCACGTGAAGGACGAGAAGCGGCGCGAGTTCGTCGAGATCCTCGCCCAGGGCGTCCGCGAGCAGGTGAAGAAGGGGCTCCTCCGGCCGAGCGCGAAGCGGCCGCCGTTCCCCGAGCGCCTCCTCTTCCGGCAGATCCTCGGCATGGCCGTGCGCCGGGACGGGCCCGGGCTCGTGACCGCGGGGACGCTCCGCCGGACGTCGCGGCGGATCTCGAGCTTCCTCTCCGGCATCGCGTTCTCCGCGGGCGGCGGCTCGTTCGTGCCTCAGGGGCGGACGAGGCGGGTGCGCCTGAACGACGTGCGGAGACTCGCGCCCGAGGCCGACCCGGCCAGCCCGATCGCGGACGCGGCGCTCTCCCGCTACTTCGTCGCGCACCTCTCGGCGCGGCGGGTGACCGACTCGTCGTTCAAGATCCGCGAGGCGCTCGCGGCGTACGGGCTCCTCTTCCGCCAGTACCCCGCGATCCTCCTCTTCGCGCGCGCGGCGTGCTTCTCCCGCGAGGGCGCGGAGCTCGACGCGAGCGACTACGCGTCCGCTCTCCGCACCGCGGACTGGACCTTCGGCCACGTCCCGTGGACCGTGGGGGTCGTGGGCGGGGCTCGACGGGGCCTCCTCGAGAATCTCGAGGCCCCCTTCGACCATCTCGCCTGGTGCGCCAAGCGTCCACAATAGAAGGCTTTGAAGCCGCCCTTGACTTCGCTTTCTCGAGTAGCTATAACTAGCACTATCTAAACGGACGCCCGATGGGAGGTCGGTATGACCGTCGAGAAGAACCGCCGCACGAAGAACGCGAACGTCGCCCCGCTGCTGCCCGAGGAGTTCCTCGCTCTCCTCCAGCCGCACCTCGATGGCCTGTACGGCGTCGCCCTCCGGCTCGCCCGGTCCCCGGGCCGCGCCGAGGACCTGGTGCAGGAGGCCACGATGAAGGCCTACCTCCACCTCGCGAGCTTCGAGCGCGGGACCAACTTCCAGGCGTGGATCTACCGGATCCTCGTGAACGCCTTCCTCACCGAGCAGCGGCAGAAGAAGCGCGCCCCGGCGGTCCTGACCGACGAGACGCCCGTCGCGGCCCGGGAGTCGCACGTCGAGACGAGCGCCGAGGAGTGGCCGAGCGCGTCCGAGGACGTGTCCGACGAGGTCAAGCGGGCCGTGGACGACCTGCCCGACCTGTTCCGGGTCCCGCTCCTCCTCGCGACGCTGGGCGGCCTCCCCTACCAGGAGATCGCCGAGGTCCTCCACGTCCCGGTGGGCACCGTGATGTCCCGGATCCACCGCGCCCGGACCCGCCTCAAGGACGAGCTCAAGGACTACGCCCGGGACACGGGCTGGCTCGGCAAGAAGGCGCGCTTCGCTCACCTCAACTGAGGTCCCGGATTAGCTATGTCGGTATCTACCTAGCTGATTGCTTGAAACCCTGGTGCCGAGGAGTGTAGGGTTCGTGTTTGTGGCGAAGCCCAAGACGAGCACGGACAGCGGGCTGCTCCGGGTCGGCGCGCGCGAGCGCGTCCTCGAAGCGGCCCGCATCCTCATCGAGGACCAGGGCTATCGAAGCGCGAGCCTGAACGACATCCTCGCGAAGGCGGGCGTGAGCTCGTCCAACTTCTACTATCACTTCAAGAGCAAGGAGGACCTGGGGCTCGCCGTGGTCCGCCAGTTCACCGAGGGTCTCGAGGATCACGTCATCCGCCCGATCCTCCAGGATCGGAAGCGCTCGCCCTTCGAGCGGCTCCGCGGCTACGTGGACCTCCACCGCCAGAAGCTCGAGGCGAACCACTGCACGGGCGGCTGCCCGTTCGGCAAGCTCATCTCCGAGCTCTCGGCCGAGAACGCGTGCTTCCGCGAGCTCATCGACTCCGCCTTCATGCGGCTCCGGGACTCGCTCCGCGAGTGCATCCGCGAGGGGATCGAGCGCGGCGAGCTCCGCCGCGGGATCGACCCCGCGAACGCCTCGACGCTCGTCCTCGGCACGGTGCAGGGCCTCATGCTCGTCGCGAAGGGCGAGCAGGCGAGCGGGGCCTTCCAGGCGGGCGCGGAGGAGCTCCTCCGCCTCCTCTCCGACTGTCCGAAGGCCTGAGCGGCGATGCGGCCCTGGCTCGCGGCGCTCGTCGCGTTCGTCTTCCTGGGGCCGTACCTCTCGACGTCGTGGGAGCTCGCGGAGGAGATCGACGGCATGCCCCCGGCGCCCGTGAAGCTCACGGTCGCGCAGGTCTCGTCCTTCTCCTTCGAGCGGGTCGCGTGGGTGTCCGTCGAGGACGCCGTCCTCGCGAACGACCGCGCGGTCCGGCTCGGGCGCCAGTCGCCCTGGACGCCGGTGACCGGCGCCGGAGGCGCGGGCTCCCTCGTCGCCTTCGGCGAGCCGCCTTCGAAGCCGGGTCCGCTCGCGGGTCTCCTCTATCGCGCGAAGAAGCACGAGGTGAAAGCCCTCACGAAGGCCGGCTTCTTCGGTCCCGCGGGCGCGCCCGCGGGCCCCGTGCTCGTCGTCCACCACACGATCGGCCCCGATCATCTCGCCTTCAGGAAGCGGCTCGGGGTCGGCTTCCAGGTCACGCTCGTCATGCTCTGGGCGCTCCTCTGGGGGATCGCGCGCGCCATGAAGCCGCGCGAGCCCGTCTCCCCGACGGACGTGCGGTGGGGCACGACGCTCCTCCTCCTCTGGGGGACCATGGTCCTCGTCATCACGCCCGCGGATGGCCCGGCGCCCTTCCTCATCCGGGCGTCCGCCGCGGTCTTCGTCCTCATCGGCCTCGCCCTGCTCGCCTTCGCGGGCACGCGGCCGGTCCTCGCCGCCGTCAACTGGCTCGACGGCGCGCGCGCCCGACGCGGCTGAACCTTCCCGCCTCCCCTTCCTGCTCGAGGGATTCGCGCTTATCCTCTTCTCCTCGTGAACCGGGCCGATCCGAGCAGCTTCTTTCGACTCAACGAGGAGGTCGCGCGCGAGCTCGCGCGCCTCGAGCGGAGCGGCGCGCTCGACCGCCTCCTCGAGCTCCTCCGCGACGCGGAGACGAAGCTCCGCGTGACGTCGTTCCGCGACACCGAGGGCCTCGAGGAGCTCCTCGGCGTCCTCGAGCCTCGCCGCGAGGATGCCGCCCCGGAGACGCCCGTCGAGCTGGGACTGTCGCCCGTGAATCCGAAGCTCGCGGGCTGCGTCGGAGGCTGCGGCTCCGTGGACGAGGAGCGCGCCGCGACGGTCGCGGACGAGCTCGCCCGGCCTCGCGGCGGCTTCGACTACGAGAGCTACATGACGGCCCGCTCGCAGTTCGTCGTCGTGCAGGACGGCGAGCCGCGCGAGGTCTACATGCCCGACCACCTCTGTCCGAGCTGCTGGAACCAAGAGGACAACAAGATCTCGGAGTGCGCGCGCGTCTGCGGCCGCTGTGGCTTCGAGTGGTGAGGACCAAGATGAACACGAAGCCGATCGTCGCGTCCCTCGTCGTCGCCTCGACCCTCGTCGCGCTCGCGGGGAGCGCGCGCGCGGAGGACAAACCGGCCCGCGTCGCCGGCTTCGACTCGATCGCTCGCGCGGGCAAGGCGGTCAAGCTCCGCGCCAAGCTCGAGGGGAAGGGCATGGTCGGCGTCTACACGAGCGTCGAGGGCGAGTTCCTCGACTTCTGGATCACGGGCGAGCCCGCGAAGGACAAGGAAGGAAAGCCGTCGATCCAGACGCTCGAGAAGGAGAAGTTCGTCGGCTCCGCCAAGACGGACTCGAACGGCTTCGGCGAGCTCGAGTGGACGCCCGAGGGCAACGCGACGGGCGGCTTCGAGCTCGAGGTCCGGGTCCGCAAGGGCTCGAAGTACGTCGCCGTCCCGGCGACGCTCGACGTGCTCATCGCCGCGCACGATCGGCCCATCACGCTCGTCTCCATCGAGGAGACGCTCACGAGCATGGGCTGGTCCACCTTCATGCGGAAGGACGCGAAGGAGATCCCGGCCAACGAGGGCGCCGCCGCGGCGCTCGTCTCGCTCGCCGAGCGGCACTCGATCATCTACATGACGGGGATCGAAGAGCTCTCGCTCGTGAAGACGAAGGACTGGCTCAAGCTCAAGGGCTTCCCGCGCGGGCCGGTCTTCTTCTGGAACATCTCGCAGAACGCGCTCTCGGGCGAGAAGTACAAGACGCAGCTCGTGAGCAAGCTCCGCGCGGACTTCTCCGGGCTCACGTCGGCGGTCGGCGGCCAGGTCGAGGATGCGGTCGCGTGCCTCGCGAACGGCGTCACCGCGTACCTCGTCGCCTCGACCGACGCGAAGGCGCCCGCCGAGTCGATCCGCGTCAAGTCGTGGGACAAGCTCCACGCCGCCGTCGAGCGGCAGCACGCGGTCGAGAAGCAGCTCGGCGACCTCGCCGCGCCGGACCTCGCGAAGCAGGACGCCGCCGCGAAGGCGCTCGCCAAGCTCGACACGGGCGAGGTCGGCTACCTGAACCGCTTCCTCAAGGCCTCCGACGTGCAGCTCGCGGGCGCGGCACGGCTCGTCCTCGGGCGCGTGCGCGCCCGCGACGCGTTCTCCAACTCGCTCGACAGCACGTCGGACTCGGCGGCGCTCGCATCGCTCATCGCGGCGTGGCGCGCGGGCGACGCGATGGCGACGGCCAAGCTCTACCGCGACGGCGCGGCCGGCCTCGAGAAGGCGGGCCCCGCGCTCGAGAAGTTCCGCGGCATCGAGGTCGTCAACCGGAGCGAGCCCGGCCCCGGGAAGGTCGTCTACCGACTCCGCTTCCTGAACGAGAAGGAGGGCGGCGCGAACAGCGAGAAGGACTACGGTCTGCTCCGCGGCGACGACGGGAACTGGCGCGTGGACGCGGGGGACCTCTGAGCCCGAGCCCGAGCCTGAGATCGGTCCAGGTCACGCTTCTCTGTCCGTTCGACATCGACTTCGAGCCCGACGTCGAGCGGGTCGCGCGTGACGACCTGAGCGTCGCGCGCGTCCAGCCGGGGCCCGCGGGCGTCCAGTGCATCGAGACGCCGCGCACGCAGAAGGCGCCCGTGGCCCTCGCCGGCCAGGAGATCGCGCGCGAGGCGGTCATCCACGCGCACGTCTACCGGTTCGGCACGGGCGTCGCGCGGATCCAGTTCGACCGCGACGCGCTCTCGCTCGACGAGGTCGCCCACCTCGCCGTGCACGCCGAGGAGCTGACCCTCGAGGGCCGGCCGATCGTCGAGCACGTGCGCGAGCTCGCGGCCGCGATCAGGAAGCGCCTCCGCCCGTACGCCTTCGCGACCTACGAGACGCTCCTCGAGGAGACGGAGGTCTACCCGCTCGTCCGCGTCGCCGAGCTCCCCGACGGGTTCGCGTCGGGCGAGGAGTTCTGCCGCGCCCACGAGCGGCAGCTCACCGCGATCATGGGCGGCGATCCGCGCACGGGAGAGCCGTCGGCCTTCGCGCGCGAGGAGTACCCCGTGAAGAACGTGGGGCCGCTCCGCGACGACGTGGTGGTCGTGAACGACGCGGGCGGCCTCGTCCACGCGTCGCCCCGCGCGCGCCCTCCTCGCGGCACCGAGGGTGCGCTCCTCGAGGCGCAGAAGATCGAGGGCCTCGTCGAGCTCGCCTACGCTCAGTACTGGTCGCTCCGCTCCGTGGACCACGTGATCCAGCACCTGCAGGATCAGGCCTACACCTTCACGTCCGGCTTCCTGAAGAAGAGCCCCGACGTGACCATGGGCGCCGTCACGCACGCGCTCTACCGCGCGCGCGAGGAGCACATGGCGATCTCGAACATCGTCGACGACTTCATCGAGATCCCCGCGATCGGCTCGGACGGCTACCTCGACGCGCTCTTCCGCCACGCGCGCGACGTCTTCGGCGTGCGCGAGCGCTCGCACACCGCGCAGGAGCGCCTCGAGGACCTCGAGAAGAGCTACGAGACCGTCCACTCGATGATCAACGAGAAGCGCCTCATGACCCTCGAGGTCCTCGTCCTCATCGTGATCGTCATCGAGCTCGTGATCGGCGTCGTCGAGCTCATCCACCGCGGCTGATCGCCGCGTCATCGGCGACTCGATCGCCCTTCATCCGGGACGAAAACGACCGTACGCGAGCGCTCGTCGACGCACGGACGCGCATCGTGTGCCAGAAGAGTCACGTTCCGACTTTTTCGAGAGATGCGTGCACGTCCCCGGCCGCTCCGGAGCTATCGACGTCCGGAAGCAGGAAAGAGGGGCGTGGGGGGACCGCCCCCCCGCCGCAGCGCCCGCGGCCGTTTGCGGGCGCGAGGACCG
>CAZYLP010000205.1:0-11453 GCA_964648345.1 uncultured Planctomycetota bacterium | reverse complement strand
TGGGCGATCGGTACGGGGCGCGTCGCGACGCCGGGTGCCATGAACCGCCGCGTCCGCCGGACGATCGCCGAGATCTTCTCCGCCGAGGTCGCCGCGCGCGCGACGATCCTCTACGGCGGGAGCGTCAAGCCTGACAACATGGAGGACCTCGCCGCCACGGATGGCGTGGATGGCGCCCTCGTGGGCGGCGCGAGCCTCGACGCACGGTCATTCCTCGCCATCGCCGAGAACGCGGCGAAGGGCGAGGCCACACGGAGCAAGTCATGATCAACGTCGTCACCTTCCTGGCATCGGCCTTGTTCGTCATCGTCTGCCTCTTCCTGATCTTCGTCGTCCTGATCCAGAAGGGCGAAGGCGGCGGCCTGGGCGGCCTCGCGGGCGGCTCGGCCGTCGACACCGCGTTCGGCGCCAAGGCCGACATGACGTGGAAGCGCGCGACGTTCATCGCCGCGATGCTCTTCGTCGTCCTCTCGCTCGCGCTCGGCGTCCTGAAGCGCCCGCAGTCGGTCACGCGCCGCGCGGCGACGCCGCCGCCTCCTCCGCCGCCGGCCGTCCCGGTGACGCCGCCGGGCGCGCCCGCGATCCCGCCGGCCGCCCCTGCCGTCCCGAACCCGCCCGCTCACATCGGCTCCTGAGGAGCGCGAGCCGTGGCGGGCATCGCGAGCATGACCGGCTTCGGCCGCGCGACGCGCGAGACCCCGGACGAGACGTTCGAGGTCGAGGTGCGCGCGGTCAACAACCGCTCGCTCAAGGTCCAGCCGCGCCTCTCCGAGAGCGCGTCCGCCCTCGCGGCGCGCGTCGAGCACCACGTCCGCGAGCGCGTCGCGCGCGGCACCGTCTACGTGACGGTCAAGCACCGTCGCCGCGGCGGCTCGGCCTCTCACCGCCTCGACGAGAAGCTCCTCTGCAAGTGGTTCGAGGCGCTCACCGAGCTCGAGAAGGAGCTCACCGGCGGCGCCGAGCGCGCGTTCAACATCGCCGAGGTCGCCGCCCTACCCGGCGTCGTGACGCAGGAGGAGTCGCTCGAGGACGACCTCGACGCCTTCTGGGAGCGGCTCAAGGCGCCGCTCGACCAGGCCGTCGATCAGCTCATCGCGATGCGCAAGCAGGAAGGCCTCGGGATCGGCAAGGAGCTCGAGGGGATCGCGACGAAGATCCTCGAGCTGGCGAAGTCGGTCGAGGCCCGCGTCGAGGGGGCCGTCGAGGACTACCGGACGAAGCTCCGGGCGCGCATCGAGAAGCTCCTCAAGGGGACGAACATCCCGCTCCCCGAGCAGGACCTGGCGCGCGAGCTCGCCATGTTCGCGGACCGCTCCGACATCTCGGAGGAGCTCCAGCGCCTCCGCAGCCACGTGGATCAGCTCCGCGCCGCCTTGAAGGGAGAGGGCGAGGTCGGGCGCAAGCTCGAGTTCCTCGCGCAGGAGCTGCTCCGCGAGGCGAACACGATGGCCTCCAAGAGTCACGACACCTCGCTCGTCTCCTCCGTCCTCGAGATCAAGCTCGAGGTCGAGAAGGTGCGCGAGCAGGTCCTGAACGTAGAATAGGGGGGTCGGGGGGGACCGCCCCCCCGCCGCAGCGGCACCGCGCCGTTTGCGGTGCCGCGAGGACCGGTCTCGGGGTTTGGGGGCGAAGCCCCCAAGAGGAACTGTGGCGCATCGAGGCGGACGGATCGTGATCGTGTCGGGCCCGGCCGGAGTCGGGAAGACGACGATCTGCGACCAGCTCCTCAAGCGGCCGAACTTCTGGCGGTCGATCTCCACGACGACGCGCGTCGCGCGTCCGGGCGAACGCGACAACGTCGACTATCAGTTCTGGAACAAGATCGCGTTCGAGAAGGCTCGCGACGAGGGTTACTTCCTCGAGTGGGCAGTCTACGGCGACAACCTCTACGGGACGCCGCGCGGCCCCGTCGAGGAGAAGCTCCGCCAGGGGAAGAACGTGATCCTGAACATCGAGGTCCAGGGCGCCGCGGCGATCCGCAAGCTCGGCCACTCCGTGATCTCGTTCTTCCTCATGCCGCCTTCGCCCGAGGTGCTGCGCCAGCGGATCATGGGACGGAACAGCGACTCGAAGGAAGAGATCGAACGCCGGCTCAGGGTCGCGGAGAAGGAGATGGCCCGCGCCCACGAATACGACTACCGGATCACGAACACCGACATCGGCACGACCGTGAGCGAGATCGAGGCGATCCTCGAGCAGACGGCCCCGACGTCGGACGGCGTCGAGACCTAGCCGTGGCGCGGATCATCCTCGGCGTCTCGGGCTCGATCGCGGCGTACAAGGCCGCCGACCTCTGCTCGCGCTTGAAGAAGCGGAACCACCACGTGAACGTGGTCCTGACCGCGAGCGCCGAGAAGCTCGTCGCGCCGAGCACGTTCCTGAACCTGACGGGCAACCGCGTCTTCCGGTCCGACCCGTTCGACGACGACAACGGGCAGACCGAGCACATCGCGATCACCGACCAGGCCGACCTCGTCGTCGTCGCGCCGGCGACGGCGAACACGCTCGCGAAGCTCGCCCTCGGCATCGCGGACGACATGCTCGGGACGACGCTCCTCGCGGTGCGTTCGCCCGTCCTCGTGTGTCCCGCCATGAACACGCGCATGTGGAACCACCCGACGGTCGCGAAGAACCTCGCGAGCCTCCGCGAGCAGGGCGTCCACATCCTCGAGCCCGACGCGGGCTCGCTCGCGTGCGGGCACGTCGGCCCGGGCCGGCTCGCCGAGCCGCCCGTCATCGAGGCGGAGATCGAGCGCCTCCTCGCGAAGCGCGCGAAGCAGCCCGCGGCGTACTTCCTCGAGCGCATGATGGCGAAGGACGCGCCCGGCGACGACCTCCTCCTCGCCGAGCGCGCCTATCGCGACCTCCTCGCCAAGGAGGGCGCGCTCACGGGCTGGGGGCCCGTCACCGGAAGCGACGGCAAGGTCCGCGAGTGGGTCTCGATCCACCGCGCTCCGAGCCTCGAGGTCGCGCGCTCGCGCGCCGAGGCGTCGCCGCTCGCCAAGAAGGGCGCGAAGACCGAGCTCTCCGAGTGGAACCCGGCTTGAAGCTACTCGTCACGGCCGGCCCCACGCGCGAACCGATCGACGACGTGCGCTACATCTCGAACGCGAGCTCGGGCACGCTCGCCTTCGCGCTCGCGCTCGCCGGCCGCGAGCGCGGCCACCAGGTGACGCTCGTCCTCGGCCCGATCGAGCTCCAAGCGCCCCCGGGCGTGAAGGTCGTCCGCATCGAGACGACGGCCGAGCTCGATGCCACGTGCCGCGAACTCTTCCCGGCGCACGACGCCCTGATCATGGCGGCCGCGCCCGCCGACTTCCGCGTCGCGAACCGCGTCCACGGGAAGATCTCGAAGGAGGGCCGGACCGAGCTCACGCTCGACCTCGTCGCGAACCCGGACGTCGTCGCGGGTCTCGGCAAGACGAAGCGCGCGGATCAGGCGATCCTCGGCTTCGCGCTCGAGGCGGGCGCCGGCGCCGAGGAGCGCGCGCGGGCCAAGCTCGCACGGAAGAACCTCGACGCGATCGCGCTCAACGGACCCTCGAACCTGGGGAGCGACCGCGCGTCGGTGCTCCTCATCCGGCGCGACGGGCCGGCGGTCGCGCTCGACGACCTCTCGAAGCTCGATCTCGCGCGCGAGCTCGTGAAGGCTGTCGAAGACCTCGTCCGATCGGCGAGCTAGCGCGGCTTCTTCTGGGGGCGTGCGAAGACCTCGGGCACCGGCGTGGGCGTCGGTGCCGGCGCCGCGAGAGGCCTCGCGTCGAGCCCGAGCGCGGCGAGGAGCGGCCCTGCCTCGGGCAGGAGCTGCACGAGCTGATCCGGGATCTCGCTGCCCTGCGCGGCGAGGTGGAGGGTCAGCGCGAGCCTCTCGTCACCCTCCCGCGTCCGCAGGCGCGCGAGGCGCTCGTCCATCTCGCGCGAGGAGTCGCCTTTGGCGCGCGCGAGGAGGATCGCGAGGCGAGCGGACGTCTTGAAGGACCTCGCGAGCTGCTCCAGGTCCTTCTGGATCGCGGGCGGCGGACCGCGGAGGCTGCGGAGCGGCGCGAGGAACGCGTCACCGCGCCCGAGCTTGGAGACATCGCACGCTGCGAGGGCGAAGACGAGGTCGCGCCGGATCGCGTCGCAGACCTCGAGGTAGGCGGACTCGGCGAGAGCCTCGCGAGCGACGGGCGAGTCGGGTGCCAGCCGCGCGACGGCCTCGAGCTCTCTTCTGTCGCGCTTCGCGAAGGGGACGGAACGGGCCCGGGCGAGCGCGTCCGCGGCGTGGTCGACCGCCCGCGCGTTCGGTCGCTGGGCCGGGAGAGCAAGCGTGGAGGAGGCGGGACGCGCGACCGCGACGGGGCTCTCGCGCTTCACCTCGGCCCGCGCGCGACCCGCGGCGACGACACCGACGAAGACTCCGAGGACGATCCCCGCGGCGAGGAGCGCGGCCGTCGCGAGGAGCGGCGAGCGCCGGCGTCGGCCGAGCCCCTCGAGGAGCGCGATCGCCGCCTCGGTGTCGGCGGGGCGGTCCTCCTTTTCGCGGGCCATGAGCGCGAGGCAGGCGCGCTCGACCTCGGGCGGGAGGTCCGGCACGAGCTCGCGCGGCGGCCGGACGGGCTGGTTGAGCGCGCGCGCGAGCGTCGCGAGCGCGCTGTCCGCGTGGAACGGGAGCTCGCCCGTCAGGAGCTCGTAGTAGGTCACGCCGAGCGAGTAGAGGTCGGTGCGCGCGTCGAGCGGCTCCTCCTGCGCGTGCTCGGGCGACATGTAGTCCGGCGAGCCGACGACCTCGCCCAGGCTCGACAGCGTGCCCGTATGCGTGACGCCGGCCGCGGTCGCGGTGAGCTTGCAGATCCCGAAGTCGGCGAGCTTCGCCCGTCCGTCCGGGCCGACGAGGATGTTCGCCGGCTTGACGTCGCGGTGGAGGATCCCGGCCGCGTGGACCGCGCGGAGGCCGCGCGCCGCCTCGAGGACCATGCGGGTCGCCTCGGCGTGGGGGATCCGGCCGCGCTCCTCGCGCTTGGCCTGGAGCGTGACGCCCTCGACGTACTCCATGGCGATGAACGGCGTGCCGTTCTCGACGCCGCTCTCGATGACCCGCACCACGTGCTCGGAGTCGACGCGCGACGCCGCCTTCGCCTCGCGCGCGAGGCGCGCGACGGCGACGGGGTCCCGGGCGCACTCCGGATTCACGACCTTGACGACGACGGGCTCGTCGAGGTCGTCGCGGCGGGCGAGGTAGACCGACCCCATGCCCCCTTTACCGAGGAGCCGCTCGATCCGGTAGCGTCCGAGTCGCGCGCCGAGGCTCATGTCCCTGGAGCTTTCCCGGGACCTCTACGCGCGTCCAGGGGAGAAGTTGGCTCTCACGGCTTTCTTACAACTCGCTCTCAGGAAGCCGGCGGATGGCCCCGTTCGAGCTGCCGGATCCGGTCCTCGAGGAGGCGGATCGTCTGGTCGCGCTTCTCGACCGCGCCCTCGAGCTCGCGCATGCGCGTGTAGAGCTCGCGGATCGCACCGGCCGTGGCCCACGGGAACAGGATCAGCTGGAGGACGACGCGGAGGGCGCGCTCCTCGAGCTGCGAGAGCTCCTCGAGCGTCTTCTGCGCGTCGATGCGGCCGTTCTCGTAGCTGCGGCGGATCCGCTCGACCGCTTCCTGCACGCTGGGCGGCGCGTTCGCGTAGGCGCGCTCGCCCGCGCTCTTCGCGAGCGATCGCGCGACCGACCGCACTTCCTGGAACAGGCCCACAAAAGGCATCCTATCCGGCGGAAGGGCGGCAGGCACAGCGTGCGCGTTCTGGTCATCGGGGCTTCGGGCTTCGTGGGGTCCCACGTCACGCGCGCGCTCATCGACGCGGGCCACGAGGTGACGGGCTTCAAGCGCTCGACGAGCTCGCTCGAGCTCCTCCGCGGGATCGAGCTCCCGTGGCACGAGGGCGACGTCCAGGACGCCGACTCCGTACGCTGCGCCGTCGCCGGGCACGAGGCCGTCTTCTTCTGCGCGGGCTCGCTCTCGCTCTGGGGCCACGCGCGCGAGAGGCTCTACGCGACGAACGTGCTCGGCGCGCGGAACGTGGCGCGCGCGTGCCTCGAGGCCGGCGTCCGCCTCGTCGCCGACGGCTCCGCGGGGATCTACGCCGGCTCGCCGCGGCTCGACTCGGCCGACGAGAACGGCCTCCCGTGCGCCGAGCGCTTCGAGTCGTTCCACGTCACGGCCATGGCCCTCGCCGAGGCGGAGATCCTCCGCTGCGTGGCGCAGGGTCTCGACGCCGTGGTCCTCCACCCCACGCTCGTCGTCGGCGCGGGCGACCGGAGCTTCCACTCGTCGTGGCTCCTTGTCGGCCTCGCGCGCTCGCGGTTCGGGCTCGCGCCGCCGCGTGAACGTCGTCTCGGTGCACGACGTCGCGCGCGCGCACCTCCTCGCTCTCGAGAAGGCGAAGAACGGCGCGGTCTACCTCGTGGGCGGCGAGAACCTGACGAACCGCGCGCTGCTCGACCTCATGCAGGAGCTCCTCCACTCGTCGAAGCCCGTGCTCACCGTCCCGCGCGGACCGTTCCGCGCGCTCGGGGCCGTGTCGCACGCGTTCGCGCTCGCGACCGGGAGGGACAAGCTCGACCGCTACGAGCTCAACGCCGAGCTCGCGCGCGCCGCGACGCTCTACTGGTTCGTCGACTCGGGGAAGGCGGAGAGGGAGCTCGGGTGGAAGGCGGGGCCGATCCGGAAGGCGCTCGAGGAGCAAGTCGAGTGGCTCGAGCGCCGAGGAGTGCTCTGAGCGGAACCGACTCTCCAGCCGGACGTTGCCCCTTGACGCACTGCTCACGCGCCCCGGTCGGACCCCCCTCGTAAGCTCAACCGGGTTGGGAGAGGGAGGAAGATCGTGGTCCGGATCGGGGGAGGCCTACGGGCCTCACTGCCTCTCGTGGCGATCGTCGTCGCCGGTGCGCTCATCAGTCAGGGCTGCGGCGGTGGTGGGCACCGGGGTTTCGGCGTCGGAGTGCCAGTGGTCGGGTTCGCGAACCTGGCGGTCACCCAGTTCTCGGTCGGGACTCCGACCGTGCAGTCCGGCGCGAGCTTCGGCTACACGTACACCCTCAACAACTCGGGGAACGGTCCGACCGGGGCCGTCGTCTACCAGGTCGTCGTGTCGAACCAGCCGATCACGTCCTCGAACTTCGGGAGCGGCGTCACGGTCGGTACGACCGTCAACGTCGGAGTCATCGACGGCGGGTCCATCGACTCGGGCTCCGTCACCGTGACCGTGAGCGCGACGACCGGACTCACGCCCGGGCCTGGTTTCGCAGCCATGGTCGTGACCGCCGCCGGGACGACGACGGGGGTACTCATCTCGGCGAACGTGCCCGTCACGATCCAGTAGGAGCTCTCAGCGCGCGCGGGATCACCTCGGTCTCGAGGTGCTGGAGCATGACCCGGAAGCGCTTGTCGAGGACTTCCTTGAACGCCGGCGAGCCGACGAGCTCGGGGACCGAGCCGACGGGCGCCGGCGCGGACGAGGCGAGCTCGCTCACGCGGCGCTCGACCCTCTCGATGAGCCTCTTCTCGGCCACACCGAAGCCCTGGATGAGCTCCGACGCGACCTGCTGCGCCCTGAGGTCGGAGCGCTCGCCGATCGAGCGGGTGGCCTCGGCCACCTTCGCCTCGATCCAGGGCTGGAGCGCCTCGGACACGCGCGCGACGAGGCTGTCCATGACGTGCTCGAGGGCCGTGCGGACCGCCAGGTCCACGTCGACGGCGGCGAGGCGCGCCTCGACGACGCTACGGATCTCATCGGCCGACATCGGACTCACGGGCGTGAGCTGCTCCGCGCTGTCTGTGTCGTCGATCATGGTCGCGGTCGTGGGGCTCAAGGTCCGCTCTCCTCTGGCTCCGGACGGCGAGCCAACGAGGCGAGACCATACCACCCGGGTCCGCCAATCCGCGAGCGGCTCACGCTGGGACGGGGCGTCTCCGGAGAGCCTCCATGACCAGGAGTTCGGTCGTCTCGCAAGGCCCAGCGCTCGCGACCAGTGTTGCGGCCTCGCGAGCGCCGACCCCGAGAGCGACGAGCGCTTCCTGCGCATCCGAGATGGACACCGACGTCGCGGACACCGGCGCTGCCGCTCCGACCTTGGGCGCCCCGCCATTTTCCTGCGTTTTCCTTTGCGCCGGCGCAACGGGTCTCGCGTAACCCCCGCTCCTTCCGTGGGAGGCCCCCGGCAACACTCGGAGGTCTGTCTCGCCGACGATCTCCCCGTCCGCGAGAGTGAACGTCACTCGTCCGGAGTCGAAGATGATCTTGAGTGCGCCTTTGTGCAGCGCATCGTGGTGCGAGCCGCAGAGTGTGACGATCTTCTCGGGGTCGTCGCCGACGTTCCTCCACCCACCCTCATGATGAAGGTCCAGCCACGTCGCGTTGCCGCATGAGGGCACGCGGCATCTCCCCTGGTCGCGTCCGAGGACCTGCGCCGCAGTCCGGGGCCGGATGGCCGGACGCTTCGTGGGCGGGTTCTTCGTCAGGTCGATGAGCTCGCCGTTGCAGATCGCGGGTTCCTGGTCCGCGGGCCGCGTGACCGTCCCGTGGGTAGCCTCGTCGCACTTGGCACAGATTCCGATCGCGACGAGGGGACGCGGCCCTGCCCCGACGACGCCGCCTTGCGCGAGACGGCGGCAGGCCTCGCCGATCACGACCGCTACGTTGACCGTCTCGCCGCGCTCGCGCTGGATCGTCACGAAGGCGTCGTCGAGCCAGGCCTGCTGCTCGTCGTCGAGCTGCGCATACAGGTCGTGGAGCATGGGCAGACCCGCCGCGGCGCGCGCGCGGCGCTCGAGGGAGTCGCGGGACTCTCGACGGACGCGCTCGCACCACTCGGCGTCGGTCCCGGGGTCCTTCGCCGCCTCGGCCGCCGCGATGCAGGCCTTCGTCCAGGGGATCTCGCCCTTGTAGAAGAGGCGCGACATCTCCGGGAGCGTCTGGAGGTCGCGGACGAGAGTGATCATGCGGCTCGTCTTCGTGGAGCTCCAATCGGCGACGGCGCGGGCGTAGGCGTTCGCGTTCTTGTAGCCGAGAGAACGGTAGTGGCGGTCGCGGTCCATGACGGAGAGGAGGAGCGCGATGTGCGCTTCGGCGCGGCCGGAACGTCGGGCGAGGAGGCGGAGGCGAGCGTCGAGACGGCGGGCCATGGCGAGGCGCTCGAGCGCCGCGTCGTGGGTCGGGGCGTGGGACATGAAAGGACTCCGAGCGGTTACGAGGTTGGTGCTAACCGCGAGATCGAATGTGAGGCGCGAGGTCGGAGTCAGACTCGAGTGCGATCCGCGAACGACGATCGAGGAATGATAGCGCGACGGACCGACATCCCCGAGCCCTACTTCGACTCGAGCAGCTTCCTCAGGTCCTTCAGGATCTGCTCGTCCGCCGTCGCGAACTGGGCCCCGACCTTGAAGAGCTCCTTCCGGTTCGGCACCGGCACGACCCGGCGGACGACGGCCTTCACGAGGCGCGGGCGGAAGAGCTGCGGGATGTGGAGCGTCACGCTGAGCGTCTCTCCCACCTTGAGCCAGGGCGGCGGCGCGTAGCCCGCGAGGCGCTTGCGGTCGGACTCGCCCTTGATCTGGAAGGAGATTCCGGTCTCCGAGATGTCCTCCACGACCGGCATGTCGTCCACGTTGAACGTCCGCCCCTCGCCCGTCTTCGACTCGCAGACGACGCGCGCGTTCGCGATCGGGACGCGACGCGCGCGGCGGCGGTCCGAGGGCGCCTTCTTGGCGGGCGTCGCCGCGCCGGCGCCGACGATCGTGGCGGCGCCGCAGAGGGGACACGTGCCGCGCTTACCGGCCTGCGCGTGCTCGGCGAAGATCTTCTGCCCGCACTTCGAGCAGGGGAAGACGAGGAAGGCGTAGCTCATCGGATCAAGGCCGCTCCTCCGGAGGATCCTGGACCGTCCTGAACCCGGCGCCGAGGATCCCCTTCGCGTCGGGGACGCTCTCTCCCGCGACGTGGCCCGCGATCGCGCGCGCGATCGGCTCGCGCTCGACGACGGTCGGGAGCCGCTCGCCGCGCGCCTCGGCGAACGCCTTCGCGTCCTCGAGCTTCACGCCCTTCACGGGCTTCTCCGCGTCGTCCGCCGGGTAGGTGCCCGTGATCCAGGGCACCGTCCGCTTCTTGCCGGCGGCGGAGTCGAGGAACTCCTTGTACTCGCGGTTCGAGACGGCCTCGCGCCGGACGTAGAGGCCGCGTTTCGCGTCCACCTCGATGCAGACCGAGCCGCGCGGCGTCCCCTTCACGCGCGCGAGCCGCCGGGAGAGCGCCGCGATCCGCGGGTCCGCCGCGTCGATCGAGCGCGCCGTGTCGAGCGCGGCGCGTGCGGGCTCGAGCTCGACCTGGTCGATGAACCGCTTCGCGTCGTCGAGGAGCTTGTCGAGGCGAGCCGTCGTGCCCTTCTTCTGGCGCGCGTCGTTCACCTCCTTGATGCGCGTCTGGCGCTCGGTCTCGCGGCCGAGCCGCACGAACGCGAGCTCCGCTGCCGCGAGCTTCTCGAGCGCGGCGTCGAACTCGCCCTTCGCGACGCAGACGTTCGCCTCGTCGATCGCGTCCTTCACGAGCTGCTCGTCCTTGTCGCGGGTCCGCAGGCGCGTGCGCACGAGCTCGAGCGTGCTCGCGGGCGCGCCCTTCGCCTCCGCGTCGTCGAGGGCGTCGAGCGCCTCGCGCGTCTTGCCCTCGCTCTCGGCGACGGCGGCGCGCTTGAGCGCGAGCTCCTTCTCCGCCGACTGGACGCGCCGCTTGAGCTCGGCCGACGTGCCCGCGAGCGCGAGCGCCTCCTGCCAGCGGTCGCGCGCGTACTCGGGGTCCTTGTCGAGCCAGGCCTGGTCGCCCTGCTCGAGCTTCTTCTGGAGCTCGAGCTTCGAGATCGGGTCGGTCACCGACCCGACGAGCGCCTGGAGCGAGCGCGGCCGCTTCCCGAGGACGAGGTCGTCGCTCTCGGGGCGCGGCGGAGCGGGCGGCTTGCCCGGGTCGCGCGGCGTGATCTTCTCCTGCGGCTTCTGGGGCGGCCGCGGCGGCGCGGGCGGCGCATCCGCCCCGCCGTCCGTCTTCGCGCTGCCCGAGACGATGATGGCGGTGAGGACGAGCGCGATGACGACGACGCCGAGGATGAGGAGCGCGGGGAGCGCGGCGCGGTTCTGGGTCGGGATGCGGGACTGCGAGCGGAGCGCGGAGCGGTTCTTCTTCTTCTTCTTGGAGTAGAAGACCGAGCCCGAGTCGTCGGACACGGAGAAGGGCTCGGAGCCGCGGGCGGCGCCGCGCGCCATGAGCCGCGCGCAGGAGCGGGGGTGGCCCGCCATCGTCGGGCGGTCGTCGGGCTCCTTCTCGAGGAGCGCGCCCACGAGCTGGCTCGTGTCGGACGAGATCCCCGGTGCGATGACCGAGAGCTGCGGCGCCTCCGCGCGGAGGTTCGCCTCGAGGTACTCGAGCTTGTTCTT
>CAZYLP010000204.1:0-11461 GCA_964648345.1 uncultured Planctomycetota bacterium | reverse complement strand
CGTCCCCGGAGGTCCGTCCTCGACGTCGTGGGCGACCTCGCGCGGCCCGCCCGTGTCCACCGCGTAGCGCGCGACGACGAGGACGGCCGTCGCGCCGGGAGCGAGCGGCTCCTCGCGGCCGCTCGGGTCGCGCACGAGGAGGCCCGCGGGCGTCTCGTCCGCGGAGCGCACGACGAACCGCTCCGGGCCCGCGAGCGCGGCCGCATCGATCGCGAAGGCCGCCACGTTCGCGGCCTCGAGGTCCGCCGCCGCGTGGGCGAGCCCGCTCCGCGTGAAGTAGCCGAGCACGGTCGGCACGGGCGAGCCGAGCCGCTGGCGCGCGTCCCACTCGGTCGCGCGGAGGACGCGCGCGACCGCCGCGAGCCGCTCGCGCGTCGCCTCGCCGCCCGGCCGGAGGACGAGCGCGAGCCGGGCGTCCGCGGCGCGTCCCGAGCTCGCGTTCTCGAACGCGCCGTCGCATCCGATGAGCGCGCAGCTCCCCGAGAGCGCGGCGCACTCCCTGTGGTAGCGGGTGCCGCACCTCGTGCACGCATCGAGCGAGGCCGCTCCGAGCGCGTCGTGGCAGTAGACGCACGTGAGGGGCGCGCTCGACGGGACGAGGACGATCCGCACTAGAGCGCCCCCGCGCTCCGGAGCGTGCCGATCGCATCCTTCGAGTAGCCGAGCTCGGCGAGGACCGCGTCGGTGTGCTCGCCCACGCGCGGCGGCGGCGTGTAGTCGGGGGCGAACCCCATGGACTCGAGCTTGACCGCGTTCCCGACCATGTCGAGCGGCCCGGCGTCGGGGTGCTTCACGGAGGCGATCATGCCTCGCCCCTCCGTGCGCGCGATGTCGAGCGCGGTCGGCACGGTGTTGATCGCGCCGACCGGGATCCCCGCCGCCTCCAGCTTCTCGAGCCAGTGAGCGACGGGCTTCTTCCTCAGCGTCCCCTCGATGTCCGGGACGAGCGTCGAGCGGTTCGCGACGCGGTCCTTGTTCGCCTTGTAGCGCGCGTCCTTCGCGAGCTCGGGGCGCTCGATCGCCTCGACGAACTTCATCCAGAGGGACTCGGAGCCGACGCCCACGTTCACGAAGCCGTCCTGGGCCTGGAACGCCTGGTAGGGGACGATCGACGGGTGCGCGTTGCCGAGGCGCCCGGGCTTCTTGCCGCCCGAGAGGAACATCTGCGCCTGGTAGGTGAGGAGCGCGAGGATCCCGTCCGCGAGCGCGATGTCCACGCGGTCGCCCTTGCCCGTCTTCTGCCGCCCGATGAGGGCGAGGAGGATCCCCTCGACCGCGTGCTGGCCTGCCGTGATGTCGGCGATCGAGATCCCGAGCTTGGTCGGCGGGCCGTCCGGGAAGCCCGTGAGGTCCTGGACGCCCGTCTCTCCCTGGACGATCACGTCGTAGCTCGCGCGCTCCCGCCGCTCGCCCACGTGCCCGTAGCCCGAGATCGAGCAGTAGATCGCGCGCGGGTTGAGCGCGCGGATCTTCTCCCAGCCGAGGCCCTGCTTCTCGAGCGTCCCGGGCCGGAAGTTCTCGATGACGACGTCGCAGCTCCGGACGAGCTTCTCGATGACTTCCTGGCCCTTCGGGTGCTTCAAGTCGATCGTGATCGACCGCTTCGAGCGGTTGACCGACAGGAAGTAGGTCGAGAGCCCCTGGAAGAAGGGCGGCCCCCACGAGCGCGTGTCGTCGCCCTCGCCCGGCTTCTCGACCTTGATGATGTCGGCGCCCATGTCGCCGAGCTTCATGGTCGCGTAGGGTCCGGCGAGGATCCGCGTGAGGTCGAGGACCTTCACGCCTTCGAGCGGCCTGGTCCCGGTCATGGCTGGGGTTTCCCTAGGTCCTGGGGTCCGAAGTCGAAGGGCAAGAGATCGCGGAGGCGATGCGTCGCCGTGGCGCCGCTCGTCGTCACGAGGAGGATCGTCGCGTCGGGTCCGAACTCCCGGATGACTTGCCGGCACGCGCCGCAGGGCGCGGTCGGCCCGGGGGCGTCGGTCGCGATCGCGACCGCCGCCACGGATCGTTCGCCGGCGCCGACCATGGCGAAGATCGCGCACCGCTCCGCGCACACGGCGAGGCCGTAGCTCGCGTTCTCGACGTTCTGGCCGGTGAAGATCCGCCCGGAGCTCGAGAGGACGGCGGCGCCGACGCGGAAGCTCGAGTACGGCGCATACGCCTGCTCTCTCGCCTTCAGCGCCGCCGCGCGGAGCTTCTCCTCATCGATCGCCGTCATGCGCCGAAGAGTCTACGACATGCATCCTGACGTGGAAGCGCGTTCCTCTCGTTTGAAAAGCACGGAGGCACGGAGGAACGCTCCTCCACGCTCGTTCAACGAAGCGAAGCGATGCGGCGAGAGAAGCTCTCCTTGCACGCCCCGCAGCGGCGGCCGTCCGTGGCGGCGAGAGAGGAGAGAGCCTCGCGGAGACGGACATCGAGAAGAGGCGCATCCTGCTCGGCGAGAGCCTGGGCGCCGATCGAGGGGAGACAGGGATAGAGGCGACCCGACGGCGAGACCGCGGCGAGGAGCTCGTCCGTGGCGTCACCGCACTTCTCGGGCGATGACCGCAGCTCGGTCGCCGAACGCGGGAGGTGCGAGGAGCAGCGATCGACGACGAGCTCGGGCGCGAAGCGAGAGACCGCGGCGCGGAAGCCGTCGAGCTCGCGGAGCGCCTCGGCGGTCGGGATGAGACGCGCGCGGCGCGCGACGCCGAGCTCCGTGGCGACCTCGAGGACGGCCCGCGCCTCCTGGAACGAGCCCGGACGTCCGTTCGTGCGCTCGTGCGTCGATGCGGTGCCGCCGAGGAACTCGCTCGTGAGGCGCACGAGGCGCTTCCCCAGGCGCTTGAGCGCGGGTTCGCGCGAGTCGAGGCGGTGGCCGGTCGAGACGATCTCGACCTCGACGTCCATCTTCTCGATGTGCTCGATGATGAGGTTCAGGTCCTCGTGGACGAGCGGCTCGCCGCCGGTGAGGACGATGCGGCGGAGCCCGACTGCCCGAGCCTCGAGCAAGACCCGCTCGAAGGTGTCGGGGGGCATCGAGCGCGCGTGGACGGATCGACCCGCCCCGGCGCAGAGGAGACAGCCGGGTCCGCAGAGCTCGGTGAGCTGGACGCCGAGAGCCTGGCTCATGCAGAGGGATTCTCCAAGACACATGGCGTCATCGCACGTTCCATTTTTCGGCAAGCCGGCCAGTGCGTCCGTGGAGGAACGTGCGGCCGCCGCACGTCGGTGGAACGCCTTGTCTCTCAGGCACCGAGTGAGGGGCGCTGGGACGCAAAAGGGGCCTTTTCCCATTTTCTAAGTTTCGTCGGGTCTGCGCCACGTTGCGCCAGAAGGCTTTCGGACGGCACGATGGTTGTTCTCCTCCCGCTCAACATGGCCCCCCGTTTACGGGCCAACTGGGATCTTCTGGGAGTGAGTACTGTGTCGGTCAAGCGTACGAGCCTCTTCTTTGCCTTCGCGCTCATGGCATCCCTGGCGTGTGCGTCCGTCTCGCACGCGCAGGACACGCAGACCCTCGGCAGGGTCGGGACCGAGCTCGCTCGGTTCAACAAGCCGGGCGCTCTCTACGGCTACCTCAAGAGCAACCACCCGAAGTTCTTCGCGATCGCCGACGCGGTGAACCTCGCCGGGGTGCTCGACGGGTCGGTGGACGCCAAGACGTTCGACGCGGCGTTCAAGGCCGCGCTCATGAAGGCCGGTCTCCCCGCCGCCGAGTCGAAGGTCATCAAGGCCGAGCTCGCCACGTTCTCGAACGTGCTCGAGACACTGAACCAGCAGCGCTCGAAGCCCCGCCTCGGTCTCTCCGCGGCGGAGGTGAAGAAGGGCGACGTGGTGCCCGAGCTCCGGAAGAACCTCTTCGATGCCGACAAGAGCTGGCTCAAGGAGATCTGGAGCCCGGACAAGTTCAAGACCGTCGAGGTGAAGTTCATCCCCGGCAAGGTGATCTGGTTCAACCCGAACATCTCGGTCCCCGAGCTCGGGATCCGCGCCGGCGTGCCGCTCACGGAGACGCAGAAGGAAGCCGTCGCGAAGATCTTCTCGTTCCAGACGGCCCCGGGCGATCCGAAGGCCGAGGGCACGGCGGCGACGCCCGAGTACGTCGGCCGCGCGCTCAACCCGAACTCGCACGTCCTCACGATCATCAACGACAAGGGCGAAGTGATCTCGGACCTCGTCGCGAAGGGCGGCGGTCCGAACGTCGCGAACTCGTCCCGTGACGGGCGCCTCGATGCATCCGAGGCCCTCATGGACAGCGAGCTCTCGCGCAACCTCGGCCGCGCCGGCGTGAAGAACTACGACGCCCTCGTCGTGATCCAGCCGGACGGGCTCGACGGCAAGTCGATCACGATCCGCGCGCCGCGCTCCATGCTCCGCCACATGGACATGGACAAGCTGAACGACGCCGACCTCAAGAAGACCCTCGAGCGCGTCACGAACGAGGTCGCGATCCGCGAGGGCCTGCCGAGCCTCTCGATCTCGGAGTGGCTCAGGGACTACCTGCCGCGCACGTCGGGCCGCAACTGGGGCCTCCTCTCGGGCCTCGGCGTCGAGCACGGCTCGGACTACACGCGCGACAACCACGCGCTCGCCGAGACGGTGGACTGGGGCTGGGTGAAGCTCCACGACCACGGCAACGACACCGACCAGGCCAAGGGCGAGTGGGACAACATCGAGAAGACGATCAACCGCGTGAACCAGATCCTCTCGGACGCGGAGAAGGTCGTCGCCGACCAGGCCAAGGCGGTCTTCGACGCGGCCTTCAAGGAGGGCGTCGAGAAGGGCAAGGTCGAGAAGATCCGCTTCGACCCCAAGGTCCTCGACGGCATGTCGGTCTCCGACCTCCGCACGCTCGCGGGCGGCACGAAGGACCCGGCGAACCCGGACAAGACGCTCGACTACAGCGCCTCCAAGGAGGAGCTCATCGAGCGCATGAAGAAGTCCGGTCACGCGGTGGACGTGTTCGAGTACACCCGGCTCCTCGGCCTCCCGGTCGCGCAGCTCGAGGCGATCGCGAAGGCGAACGGGATCCCGGTCCCGCCCGCCGCCGACCGTGCGGCGCTGATCGCGTCGATCACGGGCAAGCCGGCCGAGACGGTTCGCCCCGAGCTCAAGGCCCGGACGGCGGGCTTCCGCCCGTCCGAGACGGCCGGCCTCTCGTCCTCGCTGCGCGACCTCATCAACTCGCGCACGACGACGCGCGACCGGGTCCGCGTCCGGTAAGAGTCACTCACCAGGATTCACGAACAGAAACTCCCAAACGTAAACGAACGGGAAAGGCCCTCGGCGGGCCTTTCTCGTTTTCCGGAGCGCGTGTTACTGTCGCGCTCGAGGGGGAAGACCGATGGCGCGCAAGAAGAGCGCGGGCGGCAGGAAGGCATCCGGCGGCCGCGACACGTTCGTCGTCGCGTCGAAGGTGAAGTCCTACGTGCGCGGCAAGTCGCTCATGGCGTCGAGCGAGCTCTCGGACGCCCTCTCGAGGAAGGTGCAGGCGCTCCTCGACGACGCCGTCGAGCGCTGCAACGGCAACGGCCGGCGCACGGTCCGTCCCGTCGACCTCTAGCTCTTCGGCGGTTTGGGGCCCTCGCCGAAGCCGAGACCCTTCGCGCGCGGCTCGGGCCGCACCGAGACCCTGAGGACGAGCTCGTAGGGCACCGCCTCGAGCCCGACGTCGTCGGCGGTGCGCGGGACCCCGTCGTCGCCCACGCCCTCGTAGGCGGCGAGGACGACGTACCGCTCCTCGAACGCCATGACGCCGCAGACGTCGAGCTCGGTCCCGTCGCCGAGGAACACGGTGACGACGGGCTTCGAGCCCTCGACGCGCGGGCATCCCGCCGCGAGCGACGGCAGCACGCGCTCGAAGAAGTCGCGGCTGAAGATCCCGCCGTGGAGCGAGAGCGCTCGCCGCAGCGCGCGGCGCGGCCTCACGGTCTTGCTCCGAGCCTTACCCTTCTTCATGGCAACCCCAGCTTCCCCGGATTGAGGACGTTCTTCGGGTCGAGCGCGTGCTTCACGCGCTCGAACGCCGCGAAGAAGTCCGGTCTCATGCTCGCCTTGAGCGCCTCGGCCTTGAGGAGCCCGATCCCGTGGTGGTGCGAGACCGCGGCCCCGTGGGCGACGCAGGTCTTCATGCCCGCGTCCCAGATCCTCTGGTAGAGGGCGCGTGCCTCCTTCGGGTCGTCGAGGCGCGCGGCGCAGGTGAAGTAGATCGACGCGCCCTCGGGGTACGCGTGCGAGAAGTGGGCGAGGACGACGACGTGCGGCGAGAGCGCCTCGCGCATCGCCTGGTAGAGGTCCCAGAGCCGATCCCAGGTCGTCGCCACCTCCATGGTGTCGACGAAGCCGCCCATCTTGTACGCCTCGCTCTGCTTGAAGGAGACCGCGTAGCGGTTCCGCCACCAGCGCTCCGCGGGCTCGGAGCCGCGGTCGCGCGCGTCCTGCTTCATGCAGGCCTCGTGCGCGATCTTCTCCTCCGCCTCGACGAGGAGCGGGTCGCCCTCGAAGGTGAGGATGAGGAGGCAGCGCGCGTTCGGGATCGCGCGCACCATCTTGTTCGCGAGCTCGGGCCGCGCGAGGAGCGCCTTCTTGCCGAGCTTCGCCGCCTCGTGCGGGAGCGAGGAGAGGAAGCTCCCGAGCTGCGAGAGGCCCGTCTTCGAGAGCGGCCACCATGACGCGATCCCGCCCTCCTCCGGGTCGGCCTCTTCCTTCGAGTGAGAGTCGCCCTCCTTGCCGACGAGGAGCGTGTCGAGCTCGTCGTAGAGCCTCACGGCCGCGGGGCGTGCGCCCTTCCTCAACGTCAGACGGATCCCTTCGAGGGCCGCCTTCACGCCCTTGAAGTCGTAGGCGCGGAAGCGCCTCACCGCCGGCGCCTCGCGCGCGCCGAGGAGCGCCCGCGTGATGACGCCGAGCGTGCCCTCGCTGCCGACGAAGAGCTGGTTCCAGTCCGGGCCCATGGCCGCGCGCGGCGTGCGGCAGGTCTCGATGATCTCGCCGGTCGGCAGCACGACCTCGAGCGAGAGGACGCGGTCCTCGATCTTCCCGTACTTCGTCGAGAGCTGACCGGCGCCGCGCGCCGCGAGCCAGCCGCCGACCGTCGAGCAGTAGATCGACGAGGGGAAGTGTCCGAGCGTGAGGCCCTGCGCCGCGAGCGCGTCCTCGAGGTGCTGTCCGTTCACGCCGGGCTGCGTCTCGACGAGGAGCGAGCGCGAGTCGATCTTGACGATCTTGTCGAGCGCCTTCAAATCGAGCGCGACGCCGCCGCGGACGTGGACGGTCCCGCCGCAGACGCCCGAGCCCGCGCCCCACGGGACGACGGCGAACTCGCGCTCGTTCGCGAGCCGGAGGACCTTCGCGACCTCCTCCGTCGTGCGCGGGCGCACGACGGCGTCCGGCCGCTTGAAGGGCGGGCCGAGGTCGAGCCCGCCCGCCGCGTACGCGATGTGCCCGAGGGGCCAGAGGTCGCGCGCGTAGGCCGCCCGCGAGATCTGGGCCGTCTCGACGTTCGCCGCCCCGACGGCCTCGCGGAGCTTGTCGAGCGTCGTCTCGTCGAGTCCCTCTCTCGTTGCAGTCGGCATGAGGCGCAGAGTTTACAATCCCGGGCCGGAGGACGGTTGGGATGGCCGACGAGTTGGCCGAGCAGCGCGCGATCGTGGAGAGGTACGCCCAGAAGCTCGAGATCGAGGAGCTCTCCTCCTACACCAAGATCGTCCTCGGGAAGCCGGTCGAGTCGAAGGACCTCACGCTCGACGAGTGCAAGAAGATCGTGAACGCCATGAAGGCCAAGGCCCAGCGCCTCGGAGTGGCCCTCGAGGGGAGCCCGAAGGCCGCGGGCGGCCTCTCGGAGAAGCAGCTCGCGTTCATCGAGTCGCTCGTCGGTCAGCGCCGGATCTCGCCCGCCATGCTCACGGGCTACATCCAGGACGTGAACCCGCACGCCTCGATCCCGCAGCAGCTCAACAAGCGCGAGGCGTCGAAGCTCATCGACCGCCTCACCGGGCTCTCGGACGGGACGAAGAAGAACAAGGACGAGATCTTCTAGCGTCCGTGGCGGCAGCCCGGGCGGACACCGTTGTTCGGCAGCGAGCACGTGCTCGTGTCGAGGAGGCGGAGACTCGTCGTCGAGTAGAAGATGACTCCGGCCTGGTTCGTCTCGAAGTAGCGATCACCCGAGTGCGTGGGGACGCGCGGGTTCGCCATCGCGAACCAGAGGAACTCGGACGTGACGTACGAGTAGCAGCCCTCGAAGACGTAGCCCTTGTACGAGCTTCGCTGGAGCACCGGGTCCACGAGGCCCACGGCGACGAGCTCGGAGAGCATGCCGTAGTCGAGGTTGCCATCCTGTTCCTTGTCTCCCTCGCGGAAGACGGCCTGCGCGTTCGCGACCGTCTTGAGCGCTCCGATCGCGGCGGCCTCGTTGCCGCGCTTCCGGGACGCGAAGAGGTTCGGGATGCTCACCGCGAGGACGACCGTGCCGATCGCGATCGCCATGAGGAGCTCGATGATCGTGAAGCCGCGGGTCTTCACTTGCCGCCTCCCGGGATGACGCCGTTGTTCGGGAGCGAGCACGTCGCCGTGTCGAGGCGGAGCGTCGCCTGCGTCGAGTAGAAGAGGAACGTCGCCGGCATGACGACGAGCCCTGCGGCGCAGACCCCGCGGAGCATCGCGAGACGCGTCGCCCGGAAGAAGGAGAGCTCCATGCGCGAGACACACCGCGGTGCGCCGCGAGCGGCGTCACTCGGTGCGCGGCGTCACTCGCGGCGTCACTCGAAGGTCGGGACGGTGGGCGTCGTCGCGCCCCCGGCGATCGGCGTCCCCGAGGGGCCGGTCCGCCCTCTCTTCGGGGCCTCGGGCGCAGGCGCCTCCACGAGGGACAGGCTCCGGAGCGCGGTCGCGAACTCGTCGGCGCTCTGCGGCCGGTCGGCCGGGTCCTTCGCGAGGGCCCTGAGGACGAGCGCCTCGAGCTCGACGGGGATCCCCTGGCGCCGGAAGCTCGGCGGCTGGGGTGTCGCGCGCGCCTGCTTCTCGAGGAGCTCGTGCACCCTCGGGGCCTCGAAGGGCGGGACGCCCGTGAGCATCTCGTAGATCACGATCCCGACCGCGTAGAGGTCCGAGCGCGCGTCGATCTTGTCCCCGCGCGCCTGCTCGGGCGACATGTAGGTCGGCGTCCCGATGAGGATGTTGGGGTCCGTCAGTCCCTCGAAGCGCTGCAGCTTCACGAGCCCGAAGTCCACGAGCTTGACGTGGTCGCGCCCGCTCCGGGTGACGACCATGATGTTCGGGGGCTTGAGGTCCCGGTGGAAGATCCCGCGGTCGTGGATCGCCGCGAGGCCGTCGAGCGTCTGGGCGGCGATGCTCACGGCGCGTCTCACCGGGAGCACGCAGCCCGCGGCGAAGATGACCTCGTGGAGCGGCTCCCCCTCGACGAGCTCGAGCGCCATGTAGACGAGCCCCTCGTCCTCGCCGAACGCGAAGATCGTCGCGAGCGCCGGGTGGAGGACGCTCGCGAGGGCCTTCGCCTCGCGCGCGAAGCGCTCCGCGAACTCGGGGCTGCGGGCGAGCGTGGGCTTGATCACCTTGAGGGCGACGGGCCGGTCGAGCTTCTCGTCGACGGCGCGGTAGACGGTGCCCATCCCGCCCTCCGCGATCTTGCCGGTGACGCGGAAGGAGCCGCCGACGACCGTGCCGACGAGGTCGCTCACGAGGAGGAACTTACCAGACGCGCGACGCGGTCGAGGTACGTGTCCACGTCGAACTTCTTCCGCGCGGAGCCCGTCGTCATGGAGCGCACGCGCCCGAAGCCGGGCCGCGACGGGAACGGCCGGTCGTGCTTCCCGAGGCACCAGAGGAAGTTGCCGTAGGAGACGGGGTCGCGGCCGTCGAGGGCGTAGCGGTCGTTCAGGTGGATCATCCACGCGAGCGCCTTCTCGGGCGTGGGCGCCCACTCGACGATCTTCTTCCCCCAGAGCATGCGCGCGTAGCCGTGGATCGTGCCCGAGACGACGAGCTCGGTCTGGGCCGCGTTCCACACCTCGTCGTCCGTCGCCGCCGCGTCGAGCTCCTCGAGCGAGTAGCCCTTCGCGCGCGGCCGCGCGCGGAGCGTCTCGAGGGCCCACGGCGGCACCGCCTTCACGGAGCGGAAGTCACGGTTGTTCGCGCAGAGGTTGAGCCCCAGCTCGCGCCGCACGATGAGCTGCTCGAGGAACGCGTCCCGGTCCGCCGCGGGGGCTCCGGCATCGCGGACCACGCGGGCGACCTCGACGGCCGCGAGGTGCCCGAAGTGGAGCCAGGGCGAGAGGCCGGACCCGCGGTCCTGGCCCATGTCGTTCCGCTCCTCCGCGTAGCCCTCGAGGTCCTCCTTCAGGAACGCGCGGAGCCGCGCGAGCGCGGCCGCCCGGCCTCCCTCCTTGCCCGGAACCTCGCGCACGGTCTGGTCGATCCCGGAGGTCTCGCGGGCCTCCGCGGGGTCGCTCTCCTCGAGGTCGATGTCGAGGTCGAGCGACGGCTCGACCTCTCCCAGGCCGAGCGGCTCGGCGTCGAGCACGAACGGGAGGCGCTTCGCGATCTTCGGCCGGAGCGTCCGCGCGCCGATCTCCTCCTTCGGGAACTCGCTCGCGGGGCAGAGCCCGAAGGCGTCGGCCGCCGTCACGCGCGGGAGGCGCGCGACGAGGCCGGGCTGGAAGCTCACGGGCGAGTCGTCCGCGACGATGCGGAGCGCGCCCTCCGTGAGCTTCGTGAAGCGCGGGTCGGCGAGGATCGACCGTCGCTTCGTCCAGAGGAAGACGTGCCGCACGCCTTGCTTCGCGAAGCGCTGCGCGTTCTCCCGGACCGCGTCGAGGATGAAGCCGTGCGACCGGCGCGTGGCGTGCGCGTAGCCGTCCGAGAGCGGCTCGCACACGACGACGGGGAGCCGCGCCGCCCGGGCGAGCTCGCCCGCGAGGGCGAGGCCCGCGTGCTCCTCCGCGCGCCGGAACATGGTGCTCACGTAGAGGACCCATCGCGCGGGCGCCACCCTGGCCCCGCGCCTCGCCGCGGCTCGTCTCATCCCCCGCGGATCTTGCCTTGCGGCCCGTCCCACCGCCACAATCGCTCCGTGAAGCTCGGCCCCTACGAGATCCTCGGCGAGATCGGCCGGGGCGGGATGGGCGTCGTCTACCGCGGCCGCGCGCCCGACGGCCGCGTCGTCGCCTTGAAGTGCCTCCTCGCGGCGACCCGCGGCGACGCGGCGGTCCGCTTCGACCGCGAGCGGCGGCTCCTGAGCGCGCTCGGGGACGAGGAGGGCTTCGTGCCGCTCCTCGACTTCGGGGACTCGCCGCGCGGGCCCTACATCGTGATGCCCTTCCTCGGCGGCGGCACGCTCCGCGCGCGCCTCGCGAACGGCGCGCTCCCCATCGAGGAGGGCACCGCCCTCGCGAAGACCCTCGCGGCCGCGCTCGCCCGCGCGCACGCCGAGGGCGTGGTGCACCGCGATCTCAAGCCC
>CAZYLP010000203.1:0-11470 GCA_964648345.1 uncultured Planctomycetota bacterium | reverse complement strand
TGCTCGGTCGAGCGTCCCTCCGCGCGGCGTCGGGGGCGCACGCGCAGGTCCGCGCGCACCGGCGCATCGCGATGCTCGCGCCTCTCTCCGCCGCCGCGCTCGTCCCTCTCCCCTTCGTCTTCGCGGACGGCGCGCCGCGCCCGCCGCGGAGCGAAGCGCGGCCGAACGTGCTCGTCCTCATGTCCGACACCCTCCGCCAGGATCGCATCGAGCGCGATCGCGAAGGCGAGGCCGTCATGCCGACGCTCCGGCGCCTCGCGAGCGAGGGCACTTCGTTCCGCTCCTGCTTCACTCCGGTCGCGCGGACGACCGAGTCGGTCGTGACGCTCATGAGCGGCGCCTGGCCCCAGACGCACGGAGTCCGCACGTCCTGGGCGGGCGGCCGAGTCCTCCCCGTCGCGACGCTGCCCGGGTGCTTCGCGAGCGCCGGTTACGAGACGGTCGTCGCCGGCGACTGGTCCGCGACGGACTTCACGAAGTTCGAGATGGGCTTCGAGCGCGCCCACGTCCCGGACGAGACGTGGAGCTTGAAGACCTTCGTCGAGCGTGGCGGGCGGCTCACCGGCCTCCTCCTCCTCGCCCTCGTGCCGCAGTGGATCGCGGAGCGCGCGTGCCCCGAGATCGTCTACTTCCCCGGGGTCGACGCATCGCCCGCGGTGAGACGCTCGGTCCTCTCCGAGCTCGATCGGCTCGCGAACGGAGCGCGCCCGTTCTACTTCCAGGTCTTCACGGGGAACACGCACGCCCCGTTCACGCCGAAGGGCTCGTGGCACCGGCGGTGGAGCGACCCCACGTACCGCGGCCCGAACCGTTACGGGCTCTGGGCCCGCACGATCCGGGACGCGCTCGACCTCCAGACGGAGAGCATGCGGCAGAAGGACCTCGCGCAGCTCGAGGCCGTCTACGACGCGTCGGCGCGGACGTTCGACGACGAGGTCGCCGCTTACCTCGAGAAGCTCGAGGCCGTGGGGCTCGCCTCGAGCACGATCGTCGTCGTCCTCTCGGACCACGGCACGGCGTTCTACGAGCGCGGCTCGTTCGGCCAGGGCAACGAGATCGTCTCCGACGTCTCGAACAGGATCCCGTTCGTCGTCCGCGACCCGCGCCGCCAGCACGCGGTCCACGCGGTGGACCGCGTCGTGCGCGCCGTCGACGTCATGCCGACGCTCCTCGACCTCGCCGGGGTCGCGGCGCCCGCCACGTGCGAGGGGCGCTCGCTCGTGCCGTACGTCGAGGACCCGGCCGCGGCGCTCGAGCTCTTCGCGTACGGCGAGACGGGCCTCTGGATCGGCAAGCAGGCGTGGCAGGACGACGAGCTCGACTTCGGCTTCCCCGACGTGGACGCGATGTGCGAGGTCACCGACTGGGAGTCGGGCGAGATCGTCATCGCCGAGCGGTGGACGCGGCTCATGGTGCGCGCCCAGCACCGCATGATCCGGACGGACCGCTGGAAGCTCGTCTTCATCCCGACGCGGAGCGGCTTCCGGGTCCAGCTGTTCGACGTGGCGCTCGGCGACCGCGGCGGAGACGTCGCGGCCGCGCGACCCGAGGTCGTCCGGGCGCTCCTGCCGCTCCTCGCGGGGTTCCTCGGGCGCGAGCCGGACGTGTGGCGCGACTCGCTCCCCGAGCCGCGCGCTCAGCGGACGCGCGCGAAGACCGCCTTCAAGTAGCGGCCCTCGGGCGCGTGGAGCGCCCACGGGTGGTCCGGCGCGGCGCCCGCGACCTGGAAGACCTGGAGCTCGCGCCGCGACCGCGCGGCGGCGTTGCGGATCGCGTTCAGGAAGTCGGGCTCGGAGATGGAGCCCGAGCACGAGCACGTGAGGAAGAGGCCGCCCGGAGCGAGCGTCTCGAGCGCGACCTTGTTGAGGTCGCTGTAGACGTGGAGCGCCTCGCCCGCCTCGCCCGGGTCGCGCGCGAGCTTCGGCGGGTCGAGCGAGATCGCCTCGAACTTCTTCTCCTGGCGCTGGGCGTCGCGGAGGTACGGGAAGACGTCCGAGTGGACGAACTTGACCTTGCCCTGGAGCTGGTTCAGGTTCGCGTTCTTCTTGGCGACGGCGATCGCGTCCTCGTCGAGGTCGACGCCGACCACCTCGGCGGCGCCGCCCTTCGCGGCGTGGAGCGCGAAGCCGCCCGTGTAGGAGTGGCAGTCGAGGACGCGCAGGCCCTTCACGAGCCGGCCCCAGAGCGCGCGGTTGTCGCGCTGGTCGCAGAAGAAGCCCGTCTTGTGGCCGGTCTCGAGGTCCACCTTGAAGCGCACGCCGTGCTCCTGGACCTCGCTCGTCTTCGGGTCGTTCGCCTCCGGCGCGAGGTCGAAGCCCTCGATCTGTCCCGAGCGGGCGTCCGCGCGCGCGATGACGCCGACGCCCGGGAGGAGCCGCTTCACGGCCTCCTTGACGAGCCCGATGTGGCGCGCGAACCCGACCCCGAAGACCTCGACGGAGACGACCGCGCCGAGGCGGTCCACCATGAGGCCCGAGAGGCCGTCGGCCTCGGCGTGGACGATCCGGTAGCCGTCGGTGACGGACTCGAGGCCGAGGACCTCGCGGCGGAAGCGGAGCGCCTCGCCGATCTTCCTCTCGAAGAACGCCGCGTCGACCGTCTCCTCCGGGTCGTGCGTGACCATGCGGAGCGCGATCGTGCTGCGCGGGTTCCAGAAGGCGCGGCCGAGCGTCTCCCCGTCCTTGTCGACGACCTTGACCACCTGGCCCGGGACGAGGTCCCGGGGGAGCTCCCGGTCCGCGACCATGGTCCTGAAGATCCAGGGGTGCGGCGAGCCCCGCCGCGCGCGGAGGCGCACGACCGCGTCGGGGTTGCTCGGCCCCGTGAGGTTCGCGAGGGGCGCCGGGAGCGGCGCCGGCGCTTCGCGCGCGGCGCGCGGATTACGGCGGCTCGGAGGACGGCGGCCCTGCGGCTTCATGGAGGGGCTCCCGGTGAGATGCGCGGAAACGACGGCGCCGGCTCCCTCGACGGACGAGGAGGAGCCGGCGTCGCCGGGGCACGCGGGGGGCACCCCGCGATGCGGTTCGTTCGGTTGCCTAGAAGATGGAGTAGATGAACGGTGCGATCGCCGAGCCCTCGGCGAACACGATCACCGTGCCCAGCCCGAGGAGGACGACGATGAGCGGCGCGAGCCACCATTTCTTCTCTTCCTTGAGGAAGAGCCAGAACTCCGAGAAGACCGAAGCGTTCTCCGCCATGTCTAGACTACCCCTGCTTCCCGCGTGCGAACCCGGAGCACGCGTGCCCGCTATTTTACGCGCGGACTTCATCGACCGTCAACGAGAAGATTCATGGAGTTAGGAAGCCCCGCCCGGGCCCGTTGGGGCGCGTAGAGAACCGTTGGATCTCTCCGTGGACGTGGCGTCCCGCCGGTCGTGTGCCTAGAACCGGCGCCATGCCGCTGCTACGTTGGAGGGGCTCCGGGAGGGCCGTTCCATGCGCGCTGCAACTGGCCTGGTCGTCCTCGCCCTCACCTGTGGCGCTCCCCTCCTGGCGAACGCCCAGGACGGTCCGGCCCCGCACAAGCACCACTGTCCGACCTGCGGGCAGGGCGTCCCGGCCAAGCGTTGCCCGACGTGCGGGCAGGGGCGGGCGCTCTCCGACGAGGACCGCGAGCTCGACCGCGTCCTCCGCCGCGAGTACGGCGACCCGAACGGCCCGCCGCGCCGCCGGATCATCGAGACGCCGCCCCCGGAGCCGGTCCCGCCTCCGCCGCCGATCAACCCGAACAAGCGCGCGCCGAGCGACGACGACGACGACCGCGACTTCTACGTCCACATGGGCGTCTTCGGCGGTCACTGGGCGGCCCGGCTCTCGAACGCGTCGGTCGCCGGGGCCCGGGGCGGCTTCCACGGTAACAACATCCCGCTCGGCGGCGGGCAGTTCTCGGGCGCCGAGCTCACCGACTGGTCGCAGACGCAGATCTACAAGGCCTGGATCGACCTCGGCCCGTGGTTCTCGTTCGACGGCGGCGCGAACCGCGTCTTCTTCCGGGACCTCGGTCAGCCGACCCGCGACTTCATCTTCCGCGGCCAGCAGTTCAACGCCTTCCAGAACGTCGAGACGAAGTTCAACGCGCTCGTCGCCGACTTCAACTTCGTCGTGCACCCCGTGCACGGGCGCTGCGGTCACCTCGACCTGTTCCTCGGCTTCCGGTACCTCTACTCGGAGGTCCAGTTCAGGAACTCGGGCTTCGGGCCGAACGTCCAGCCCGGCTTCGGCGGCTTCGGCGGCCCCAACGGCGGGAACGCCGGCGGGAACTCCGTCGACGTGATCGTCACCGGCCAGCCCGGACCGCCGGGCTTCGTCCCCGTGAACCCGGGCGGAGGCGGCCCTGCCCCCGGCTTCCTGGCGAAGTCGGTCAACGAGGCCGTCATCCCCATGATCGGCATCGGCGGCACGTTCCGCCCGGTGCACGCGAAGCACGTCTCGCTCGAGATCTTCGGCCGCGCGCGCGCGGGCGGGTTCGACTGGGAGGAGCGCGGCTACTCCTACCGCCGGAACCGGTGGGTGGACCGCCGGTTCTACGCCTACTCGGCCGAGCTCGACGGCGGCGTCTCGCTGATCCTGTTCCAGACCCTCGGCCTCACCGCGGGCTATCGGATCGACATGTCGCACATCGAGCGGACGGACATGGGCGAGTCCGAGAAGAGCGACTGGAACGCGCACGGGCCGTACGCGGGCGTGTTCCTGCGGTTCTGAGTCGCCGGCCCCGGGCGCCGGTTACGATCTCGGCGTGAACCGTCTCCGGGCTCTGCTCCTGGCCGTGCCGCTCCTCCTCGGCGGGTGCCAGGCCGTGAGGAGCTACTCGAAGGCGCTCCTCCACCCGAGGGCGAGCGCCGCGGTCACCATCCCCGTGAAGGCGTCGATCGGGCTCTTCGTCATCCCGCCCGCGATCGCGTGGCTCCCGATCTCGATCATCCCGCTCCTCGTCTTCCACGACGAGCCGGCGGTCTGGTTCGCGCTCGGGCCGGGGATCCTGATCGGAGGACCGTTCGTCCTCCTGTTCGGAGCGCCGGGTTACGCCCTGACCGACGAGCCGGGGCCGGAGCTCTCGCCGATCACCACGGTCGCGCTCGTCACTTCCGGCGCTTGATGCCGAGGCCGTCCCACCGCGCGCGGAGGTCGGGCGGCAGCTCGTCCACGAAGACGCCGAGCTGCGGGATGTAGCCGAGCGAGTCGGCGAGGCGGAAGAGCCCGATCTCGGTCTTCGCGTCCACGATCTCGCCGCGGCGGCAAGCCGCGATCGCGGCGCGGAGCTCGCGGATCACCACCGAGGCGCCCTCCTCCATGACGGAGCCGTCGCCCTCGATCGCGCCCGCCTTCGCGGGGTCCACCTCGGCCTCGGCGAGGAAGACCTTCTCGTCCGTCACGCCGGGCGTCGGGAAGAAGCCCGCGCCGAGGATGCGGACCTCGTCGGGGCGGACCGCGAAGCCGGCCTCCTCGTGGGCCTCGGCGGCGCCGCGGCGCGCGAGGCCGTCCTGGCCCGTGTCCTCCTTCTCGAGGATCCCCGCGACGAGCTCCTCGAGCGTCGCGTAGACGCGCTCGTCGGGCTGCACGAGCTCGGCCGTCTTGTCCTTCCTCAGGTAGACGGCCGCGCGCGCGCCGAGGCGGAGGTGGACTCTGAGGTCGGTGCCGTCTCGGTGCCAGAGGACGACGGCGATCGCATCGGCGCCGGGGCGAGAGACGATGTCGCACGGGTAGTCGCGCGAAGCGGAGCCGTCCTCGTAGTGGTTCCTGAGCCGGAGACGGCGGAGGCGGAGGAAGCCCTCGTCGCATTTCGAGGAGGCCGTGCGGTCCTGGACGACCTCGATGCGCGCGAGCTTCTTACTCAAAGGTCGCGACCACGTCGTCCGTCGAGACGAGCTGCGCGCCCCTCGCGACCATGGCCTTCTTCGCGAGCTCGCCGCCCTTCTCGTCGATCGGCCAGATCGCGTCGTGGACGAGCTTCACGGCGTAGCCGCGCTCGAGGAGGCCCATGACGGCGGCCTTCACGCACACCTCGGTGACGACGCCGAAGACGTAGAACGTGTCCGCGCCCACCTTCTCGAAGATCGCGTCGGCGTTCTCGTTCCCGAAGACGGGGAAGACCTGCTTTTCGAGGACGACGTGCTCGGTGCGCGGGTCGGGGAGCCTCTCCGCGCGGCGGCTCGACACGAAGACCTCGCGGCCGCTCGTCGTCTCGCCGAGCTTCTTCTGCCCCGCCGTGCCGCGGAGGCAGTGCGGCGGGAACTGGGCGAACTCGGGGTCCTTCTCGTCGTGAGCGTCCACGCTCGCGATGAGGGGGACGGGCGTCGAGCGCGCGAGGGCGACGAGGCGGGCGAGGTTCGGCTTGATCCGCTCCGCGCCCATCGCGTAGAGCTTGCCCGTGGGCTCGATGAAATCGACCTGGGTGTCGACGTCGAGGAAGGCAGGCCTCACTTGTCGCCTCTCTTTCGCGCCGCGAGCTCGGACGCGAGGCCCTCGAGGGCCTCGGAGCGGCTCACGGGGTAAGCCGCCGGCGTCTTGAGCGCGCGGACGGGCTCCGGGAGCTTCGCGAGCTGCGCGGTGCAGTACGTCCTCACCGCGTCGAGCGACGGCGCCGCGCGCAGCCGCTTGCCGCCCGCGTAGACGCGCTCGAGGAGCGGCGTGCCCGCGAGCGGGGTCTCGCGCGCGAGCGCGAGCGTGTCGCCCGCGAAGCGGCCGCCCTCGACGCGGCGGTAGACCTGCTTCGCGCCGGGCCAGCTCTTCTTGTCCTTCGAGAGCTTCATGCGGTAGTGGACGACGCCCGAAGCGTCCGTCTGCTCGACGAGCTTGTAGACGCCGCCGAGCGCCGGCATGTCCTTCGAGACGGCGAGCTCGGTGCCGACGCCGTAGACGTCGACCGGCGCGTTCTCCTTCTCGAGGGCGTCGATCTTGTCCTCGTTGAGGTCGCCCGAGAGGACGATCTTCGTCTTCTGGAGGCCGCCCGCGTCGAGGACCTTCCTCACCTCGCGCGCCTGGGCGAGGAGGTCGCCCGAGTCGATGCGCACGCCGGCGACGGGGCGGCCGAGCGCGACGACCTTCTTCGCGGCGGCGATCGTGTCGTAGGTGTCGATGAGGATCGTCGAGTCCTCGGGGAACACCTTCGCGTAGGAGGTGAACGCGTCCACCTCCTCGTCGAAGGTCATGACCCACGAGTGAGCGAACGTCCCCTTCACGGGGATCCCGAGGCGGAAGCCGGCCTCGACGTTCGAGGTCGAGCCGGCGCCCGCGATGTAGGCCGCGCGCGCGACGAGCTGCCCCGCCTCGGGGCCCGCGGCGCGGCGCGTCCCGAAGTCGGAGATGTGCTTCCCGCGCGAGGCGTAGGCGACGCGCGCCGCCTTGGTCGCGATGAGCGTCTGCGGGTTCACGACCGAGAGGAGGAACGTCTCGACGAGCTGGGCCTCGATCGCCGGGCCCGTGACGCGCACGATCGGCTCGTCGGGGAAGAAGGGCGTGCCCTCGGGCATCGCCCAGACCTCGCCCGTGAACGTGAGGTCGCGGAGACGCTCGAAGAAGCGCGCGGAGACCTTCGCGAACGAAGGGAGGCGGCGGAGGTAGTCGATCTGCGCCCCGGAGAAGCGCAGGCCCTCGAGGTGGTCGAGCGCGAGCTCGAGACCGCACGCGAGGTAGAAGCCGCGGTTCGCTTCCAGCCGGCGCGTGAAGAGCTCGAAGGTCGCCGTGTGGTCGAGGCCCGTCTCGAAGTAGGCCGCGGCCATGGAGAGCTGGTACAGGTCGGTCATGAGGCCTTCGCGGCGGTCGGCAGGCTTGTCGAAGACGCTCATGTGGACTCTCCCTTTGGGGCTTCGCCCGGCCCGGCACGATAACGAGAACCGGCGTCGAAGGGGATCCTTGCATCGAGCCCGGGCCGGATGGGACACTTCGCGCATGAGAAGTGAACGAACGTTCGTTCGCGCCTTCTGCGCGGGCGTGGCGGTGACGGTCGCGGTCCTCGCGGGCGCCTCGTCGCGCGCGGCGCCCGCCGTGAGCGGCCCGGGCGACCCGGCGAGCCGCGGGACTCACTTCGTGCGCTCGGCGTGGGCGTGGTCGGTCCTCACCGACGGGACGCGCGTCCCCTTCCAGATCCGGCTCCCGGCCGCGCCCTCGACGCCGCGGCCGCTCGTGGTCGTGATCCACGGCTACTCCGCGCACGGTACCGACTACGCGTGGATCGCCGAGCATCTCGCTTCGCGCGGCTTCGCGGCCGCGCTCGTCGAGATGCGGAACACCTACGAGGCGAACTTCGAGCTCTGGGCGGTCCAGACCGTGGCGGCGCTCGACGCGCTCGCGCGCGCGAACGCGAACCCGTGGAGCGGCCTCTTCGGCGAGCTCGACCTCTCGCGCGTCGCGCTCGTCGGTCACTCGTACGGAGGCACGACCGCGATCGCCACCGCGGCGCGCGACTCGCGCGTGAAGGTCGTCGCGGCTCTCGAGCCGGGCGCTGTGCAGAACTACCGGACGATCCTGCTCGCGCGCTCCGCGGCCCTGACGGTGCCGCTCCTCGTGGTGGGCGGGGAGTACGACCTGATCTGCCGGCCGTCGACGACGGGCGTCCCGGTCTACCAGGCCGCGACGAGCAGCTCCTCGCGGCTCTACGTCGAGATCGCGAAGGCCGACCACCTGGGCTTCGTGAACTTCTGGTTCGGCGCGCCGTCGAACCGGCCGTACTGGGAGACGCACGTCATCGCGAGCCGCTACTTCACGGCGTGGCTCGAGACGCACCTCCTCGGGCGGGCGGACCCCGCGGGCTACACCGACGGCCGAGCGGCGGCGGCCGACGTCGCGGGTGGCGACCTTTCGCGTTTCATGCGCTGAGCGACTACTCTCCGCGCGTGATCGCGCGCTTCGCGTTCGTGCTCCTCCTCGTCGCCCTGACGCCCGGCTGCATCTCGGTGCTCACGTATAGATGGGCCTCCGCCGTGAGCCAGCGGCACGTCGGTCGCACGGACTCTCGACGGAAAGGGAGTCGAGCCATGCCCGTGGAACCGCAGCCGAAGGTTCTCTCCGAGCTCTGGAACACGTCCGTCGACCTCTGGAGGACCGTGGCGCTGGTCGCGGCGATCGCGATCGCAGTCGTGGCCTCTCGGTGAGCAACACCGGAGCTCAGGGGCGAACTGCCCCGGGAGCGAGGTTTTCCGGACGGTCTGCGACAGGTCTCGACGCCACGAGGACTTCACGCGTTCAGGGTCTTCACTCCGGCACGTCGGTCGCACTCGTGCTCGCCGAACGGAGACCGCCCCTATGTTCCCCTTCTCTCTCGTGACGGACCTCCTCGTCCGTCTCGTCCCGCTCGCCCGGCGGGTCGTGGAAGTGATGAAGCGTCACCCCTTCCTGCCGCTCAAGATCGCCGCGGTCGGGCTCGCGCTCGCCGCGCTGCCGGCGCTCTCGGTCATCACGCCGACGGCGACGCCCGCCGTCGCCGGGGCCACGATCCCCGCGGCGATCGCCACCGCGGAGGAGGCGCGCGAGGCCGCGACGGAGCTCGCCCCGGAGACGGTCGCCACGGTGACCTCGGCGACCCGGCGCGCTCTTCGCGAGGCCGATCGGGTCATCCGCGAAGGCGGAGTCCTCATGGGCCCGCCGCAGGTCTCGCCGGCCCTGCCGCCCTCGAAGGGTGTCGTGAACGCGCTCGAGGAGGCGGGCACGCCGCCGGCGAAGTAGGTGGGAGCCTCAAGCGTTCAGTTCACCGAGAACGGCCAGGTCGCCGTCGCCTGCCCGTCCGGGTTCCTGAGCGTCGCCTCGTAGCTCCCGGGCGCGGGGTAGAAGAGCATCCACCACGCCTCCGCGGAGCCGATGAACACGACGGGCGTCGCGGTCGTGAGACCCGTCGTCGTCTCCTTGAGCTCGACGACGGCGCCCGGGAGGAAGTCCCGGCCGTAGATCCGCACCGAGCCCACGAAGGGCGCGAGGACGGACTGCTGGACCGACGCGAGCGCCGGCGGCGGCAGCGTGCCCGCGGGAGCGACGGGGGCGCCGACCGTGACCGTGAACGTCGTCGAGGTCGCGAAGGTCGGGTTCATGATCGCGAGCGAGTAGCTGCCCGCGATCGGCGTCGCCGTCACCCAGCCGAGGGTGCGCTCGTTCACGAAGACGAGCGGCGCCACGAAGGGGCCCGTGGGCCCGTTGCCGACGAGCGTCGCTCCGGGCAGGAAGTGGTCGCCCATGAGCCACACGTTGCCCACGAACGTCGTGTCCATGGAGGGTGGCCACACCATGTTCACGTTCGGCGGCGCGACCGTGAAGGGCGCGGCCGACGCCGCGGTCACCTTGACCGTGATGTCCGTGGACACCGAACCGTCGGGAGCGACCGCCGTGAACGTGAAGTCTCCCGCGACCGTGAACGCGACGTTCACGCCGAGGACCTGCGAGCTGAAGAAGACGCCGGGCAGGACGGCCGTCACGCCCTGATAGCCGACGAGGACCATCGAGCCCGGGACGATCCGCTCTCCCGACAGGAAGAGGAGGCCCGAGAAGCCGACCTGCGGATCCACGGGGAGCGCTCCGCGGAGGAGGACGCCCGTCGCCGGCGCGGGGGCCGGGGCGGGCGCCGGGCTAGGAGTCGGAGCAGGGGTCGGGCTCGGAGTCGTCGCGGGCGTGGTGCCCGGAGTCGCCGCGGGGGTCGTGCTCGGAGTCGTCGCGGGCGTCGAGGGCGTCGTGGTCCCCGAGGTCGTCGCGCGGGTCGGAGCGGTGGGAGTGCTCGAGCGCGGCGCGACGCGCGAAGCGCTCCCCGAGCTCTTCGAGGCACCGCCGCCGTTGCAGCCCGCGACGGCGAGCGCGACGAGGGCTCCGAGCATCGTGAACCTGGTCGTGAAGTTCTTCATCGGGCAAGGGCCTCCTCGACCCACTTGAGTGCGGGCTCGGCGAAGACGAGCTCGATGTGAGAGAGATGGAGCACGTCGCGGCGGAGCACCTTCGCGCCCGCGCGAGTGAGTCCGTCGGTCTCGAGCGCCGAGCGGACGAGGAGGAGCCCGTCGGACGGCCCGCGCCGCTCGCCGGTGAAGCCCATGATCGCGGTCTTCGAGCCCGCGAGGAGCACGACCTGGACGCGCTTGTCGATCCCGGCCTTGTCGAGCCTGGCGATGAGGTCGCCGCCCTGCTTGATCGCCTTGTCGATCCCGAGCGAGTTGCTGACCTTGCCCTTGCCGCCGTTGTAGGTCGTCCTCGCGTCGAACTGCTCCTCGCTCTCGTAGAGGCCGTAGACGCCGTCCCAGCGGCGGAGCATCTGGGCCTGGCCGGCGTAGGCCCCGCCGCCCTCGCTCGCGTCGTAGAGCGAGCGCGCGCGGAGGTTCGTCCACACGCCGTAGACGAGCGCGTCCGTCCAGCAGAGGGCCGCGTTCGCCTTGTTCATGATGACCCAGTAGTTGAGGTTCGGATAAGCGAACGCGACGTCGATCCCGCCGTTCGGGACGGCGAGGAGGGCGAGGCGCCGCACGTCGCCGCGGAACGGCGTCATGCCGGGCTTCCGGAGGCT
>CAZYLP010000202.1:0-11474 GCA_964648345.1 uncultured Planctomycetota bacterium | reverse complement strand
AGATCGCGCGCGGGTGAGGGCCTAGTTCCAAGAGCTGGCGACGTGAGGCGACGCCGTGCTGGCGCCGGAGTCGGTCGAGAACGATCGGGTCGTCGAGGCGGCACATCGAAGTCTCCGGAATCGAGAACGCTCAGCGTCCTCGTTTCCGGAAACCTCGGAGGAAACACCAATCCATCCGCTACCGGACGGTTTGACCGTGAGTTCGCGCGACGACCGTGCGGCAGCCGCGCGCTCGGTTGCGGAAATCAGCGCCAGGTCTGGAGCGCGAAGCCGATCTCCTTGTAGAGGACGCGGGCGCCGACGTTCGCGTCCCACTCGTCCTCGCCGGGAGCGACCTCGTTGAGGTCGAAGCCGACGATGCGGCGGCCGCTGGCCACGACCTCGCGGAGGACCCGAGTGGCCTCGGCGAACTGGAGGCCACCGAGGACGGGCGTGCCGGTGTGAGGGCAGAGAGCCGGGTCGAGGCCGTCGATGTCGAAGCTCACGAAGACCTGCTGCGGGAGCTCGGCGACGATCGAGCGCGCGATCTTCGCCCAGGGCTCGCCGTCGTGGAGACGCGTCTTGAGCTCGACGTCGAAGAAGGTCTTCACGCGACCGTTGCTGGCCTGGATCCGTTCGAGCTCCTCCTCGCAGAAGTCGCGGATGCCGACCTGCACGAGGCGCGCGACGCCGGGGATGTGGTCGAGCACGTTCGCCATGATCGAGGCGTGCGACCAGCGGAAGCCCTCGTAGGCGTCGCGCAGATCGGCGTGCGCGTCGAAGTGGAGGACGCCCATGCCGGCGTACTTCGCGGCGTGCGCCTTGATCGCGCCGAACGGCGCCGAGTGATCGCCGCCCACGAGGCCGACGAGCTTCTTCTTCTCGATCCAGCGCGTGGTCTCGGCCTCGACCCAGGCGTTGAGCTTCTCGCCCAGGGCCTCGACCTCGCGGAGATTCTTCTGCAGGCGCGCGTCCGAGCCCGCGCCGCCCGCCTCGATGATCGGCGCGGCGAGCTTCTTCGCGCTGTCGTTCCACGCGAGCACGTCGCGCGGGATCGGCAGCATGGCGATGCCCGCTTCGTAGGGCTTGCCGGTCTCGATGTCGTAGAGGTCGACCTGCTTCGACGCCTCGAGGATCGCCTCCGGTCCCCGCGAGGTGCCGCCGCCGTAGGAGACGGTCGCCTCCCAGGGAGCCGGGATCAGGACGACGCGCGCTTCCTCGGGCGAATGAGGCAGACCGAAGATCCCCGAGTCGGGCGGCGCGGCAGCGTTCGGGTCGAAGGCCAAGGGTTTCCTTTCACCTCGCGCCGGATTCTACGTTTCTTCAGAACTTGGAATGCAAATGCGGTTCAAGGACGGCTCGGGGAGGCCGTAAGTCCTTGCCGTCCTTCCTCGGTCCCGCGAATGCTCCCGAGGGTCTGCGGGAGTCCAGGGAGTCATGTTCCGCCGGTTGCTCTTGGCCTTCGTGGCCACCATCGCCCTCGCATCACCCGCGCTCGCGCAGCCGACGCCGCGCACCGAGCCGGAGAGGAACGCGAACGGCGACTACATCTTCTACCGCCGCGTCTCGTCGTGGGAGATGCGGAAGGTCCTCAAGAACAACGGCCTGTTCGTGACGCCCGGAAGCGGCGAGACGTTCGTGAGCACGTCGCGCGAATACGTCGACCAGCTCGGCGCGCGGCACCCGAAGGACTACGCGAACCTCCTCATCCTCGAGGTGAAGGCGGGCGTCATGGAGGCCCTCGAGAAGCTCGGCCTTCGCGCCCCCGGGAGCTTCCTCGCGAAGCTCTACCCGAACATGCCGCTCATGGAGAAGGACCGGCCCGACGCGGTCCACTTCAAGGCGGAGCTCGAGGTCCTGAACCTCGGCCTCCGCACCGGGAGCATCGAGCGGTTCAACGAGTTCGTCCGCACGGTCCGCGTGGACAAGACCGCGACGCTCACCGTCCCGAGGGACGCCAGGTCGATCAAGGAGAACCTGCGTCGCGGCGTCGAGCGTGGCAAGACGGCCGGCGTGACCGAGGTGCTGACGGCTCGCACGCTGGACGCGAAGAACCGCGATCGAACCAGAGGACGCTGAGCGCTCCTGCAGCCCTGGGCAGACTTTGCCCGGCCCGGCTACGTAAGAGGAACGTCAAAGCCCCTCGCGACTTAGGCTTCCAGGGCCCTCGTCCCGCGGCATGCGATACGCGCATGTCCTCCGCGGGAGAGAGAACCGTGCACGCAGAGACCCTCGACGCGAAGCTGCGAGCCGCACCCGACTCGTTCGGCCCCGTGAGGATCGTCCCCGGGACGCGGATCGGCCGCTACCGCATCACGGGCGAGCTCGACGCCTCGGGTGGCCTGTACAGCGCCTTCGACCTCCGGCACCGGTGCACGGTCGCTCTCCGGACGATCGCCGGCGTCTCGCGCGCGGCGACCGCTCGCTTCGTCACGGAGGCCCGGAGCCTCTCACGGCTCCAGCACCCCGCGCTCGTCGCGGTCCACGAGGCGGGCTTCCACGAAGGCATCGCCTTCGCGTCCCTAGAGCTCGTGACGGGCGACACGCTCGCGGAGGAGGTCGCGCGCTCGGGACCCTTCACGCTCTCGACGGCGGCGACGATCGTGCGCGCGCTCGCCGAGGGAGTGCAGGCGGCGCACGACCGGCGGATCGTCCACGGAGCGATCGAACCCTCGCACGTGGTCCTCGACGGCGAGGGCGAGCCGCGGCTCGGAGGCTTCGGACTCGGCCGCGAGCTCTCCTTCACGGCGGGCCGGCGCGCGGACGTACGCGGCCTCGGCGCCCTCCTTCGCGACCTCGTCGGCGACGGCGCCTTCGCGACGGACCTCGAGGCGATCTGCCTTCGTGCTCTCGAACGCGACGAGCGAGTCGCGTATCCCTCCGCGCGGGCCCTCGCGGCCGACCTCGACTGCTTCCTCGCGCGCGAACCGATCGCCGCCCGGCCTCGCTCCCTCGTCGAGCGCATCGCCGAGCGGCTCTTCTCGCGCCGTCGAGTGACGCGCTAGGTCACCGCGCCTCCGGCTCGCTCGCCGCAAATCCTTGGGGCTCCGTCATCGACGTTCGGTGCAGCGAGTGCTAAACTCTCCCGGCTCCTCGGGGGAGTGACCGTGCGGATCCTCGCGCTCAACGCGCCGTTCCACAAGAACTACTCCTCGCACCAGCGGAGCCCCGCGGTGACGAAGAGCCGCACCCTCTACTACCCGATCTGGCTCGCCTACGCGGCGGGCCTCCTCGAGAAGCGCGGCTTCGAGGTGGACCTCGTCGACGGCCCTGGCGCGGACCTCTCCTACGAGCAGGTCCTCGAGCGCGCGAAGAGCTGGAAGCCGCAGCTCCTCCTCGTCGCGACGACGACGCCGTCCATCTCGAACGACGTGAAGGTGGCCGCCGCGATCAAGGAAGCCACGGGCGCCTTCACGTGCCTCGTCGGCACGCACGTCTCGGCGAAGCCCGACGAGACGCTCGACCGCGCCCCCGAGATCGACGCGTGCACGCGGCGCGAGTACGACTGGACCGTCCTCGAGCTCGCGGAGAAGCTCGCCGGCTCGACGCAGGTGGACCTCTCGACGATCGCCGGCATCACCTGGCGCGACCGCTCGACGAACAAGCTCGTCGCGAACATCGACCGGCCGGACCAGGCGGACATCTCCGAGCTGCCGCACGCGGCCGAGGTCTACCGGAAGCACTTCTTCGGGCACTGGAAGCGGTACTTCTACGCGATCACGCGGCACCCGGTCGTGACGATCATCACGGGCCGCGGCTGCCCGTACAAGTGCACCTACTGCCTCTTCCCGCAGACGCTCACCGGGCACGGTTACAGGAAGCGCGACATCGACGCGGTCGTCGAGGAGTTCAAGTACATCGAGCGCGAGTTCCCGGGCGTCCAGGAGATCTTCATCGAGGACGACACGCTCACCGTCGACAAGAAGCGGTGCCGCGCGCTCGCCGAGGGCCTCATCAAGGCGAAGACGAAGATCCGCTACACCGCGAACGCGCGCTGCGACGTGGACTACGAGACGCTCAAGGTGATGCGCCGCTCGGGGCTCAGGCTCCTCTGCGTGGGCGTCGAGAGCGCCGACCAGCAGATCCTCGACAACGTGAAGAAGCAGATCAAGGTCGAGTCGATCTCGCGGTTCTTCGAGGACACGAAGAAGGCGGACGTGCTCGTCCACGGCTGCTTCATGGTCGGGAACCCGGGCGAGACCCGCGAGAGCCTCCAGCGCACCCTCGACTTCGCGAAGAAGCTCTCGCCCGACACGGCGCAGTTCTTCCCGCTCATGGTCTACCCCGGGACCGCGGCCTACGAGTGGGCGTCGAAGGAAGGCCTCCTCGAGACGAACGACTACGACCGCTGGCTCACGCCCGAGGGCCTCCACCGCTCGGTCGTCGAGCGGCCGAACCTCCCCTCGGAGGAGCTCCGCCGCTTCTGCGACCGCGCGCGCCGCGAGTTCTACCTGCGGCCGGGCTACGTCGCGCAGAAGCTCAAGCAGATCGCGCGCGACCGCCACGAGGCGCGGCGCACGGTGAAGAGCTTCGTCACGTTCGCGAAGTACCTCTTCGACAAGGACGGCGGCGCGACGACCGTCACCGAGCAGCAGGGTCACTGAATGGCGGTGGGGGTCTCGGTCGTGATCCCCGCGCACGACTCGGAGTCGACGATCGCGCGCGCGGTGAGCGCGCTTCGCGGACACGAGGTCATCGTCGTCGACGACGGCTCGCGCGACGCGACGGCCGCCCGGGCCGAGGAGGCGGGCGCGAAGGTCGTCCGCCTCTCCGCGCGCGGCGGCCCCGCCAAGGCGCGGAACGCCGGCGTGCGGGCGTCGAGCGCGGACGTGATCGTCTTCACGGATGCGGACTGCGAGCCGCTCCCGGGCTTCGTCGAGGCGCTCGTCGGTCCGCTCGAGGCGGACCCCGGACTCACGGGCACGAAGGGGACGTACGTCACGGAGCAGCGCTCGCTCGCCGCGCGCTTCGTGCAGCTCGAGTACGAGGAGCGCTACGCGCGCATGGCGCGGCGGCGCGAGATCGACTTCGTGGACACCTACGCGTGCGCCTATCGCCGCGCGGCGCTCCTCGACGCCGGCGGCTTCGACGAGCGCTACGACCGGCCCTCGACCGAGGACCAGGAGCTCTCGTTCCGCCTCCACGAGCGCGGGGCGCGCTTCCTCTTCGTGCCTCAGGCGCGAACGAGGCACACGCACGCGGCGACGCTCGGCGCGTACCTCTCGAAGAAGGCGAAGATCGGGACCTTCAAGGTCGCGACGCTCCGCGCGCATCCCGGGAAGGCCGTGGATGACGCGCACACGCCCCTCTCGTTGAAGGCGCAGCTCATCCTCGCGCCGTTCGCCGTCGCGGGCACCGGAGCGGCGTGGTGGCTCCCGGCGGCGGCCGCGGCGCCGGCGCTCTTCCTCGGGACGACGGCGCCTCTCGCCGCGCGCGCGCTCGCGCGTGACCCGCTCCTCGCGCCGCTGGTGCCCGCGTTCGCGATCCTGCGCGCGCTCGCGCTCGGTTTCGGCGTCGCGCGCGGGCTCGTCCAGTCGCCGCTCGTCGCCGGCGAGGGGCGCGCCCCCGCATGAGGCGCGAGCGCGGAGCGGCCTTCGTCCTCATCGTGGCGGACCTCGCGATCGTCGCGCTCGCGTTCGTCCTCGGCTGGTTCCTCCGCTTCCGCGTCGGCCTCGGCGAGGTCACGCGCGAGTCGTCGCCGATGGAGCCCTACCTCGAGCTCCTCGGCTTCGCGCTCGTGATCTTCCACGTCGTCTTCCGCGCGCGCGGCCTCTACGAGACGGGCCTCGCCTCCTCGCTCGGCGTCCAGGTCGTGGAGAAGACGCTCGGCGCGACCGTCCTCTCGCTCGTGATCGTGCTCGCCGCGACGTTCTTCTACCGCGAGCGGAGCTACTCGCGGAGCGCGCTCCCGTTCGCCGGCGCGATCGCGGCGGTGCTCCTCCCGGCGCCGCGGCTGTTCCTCATCTTGAGGCGGCGGAGGAGGAGGCGCGCGGGGCTCGACATCGAGCCGGCGCTCATCGTCGCGCGGCCGGAGAAGGCGCGGGAGCTCGCGAAGAGGCTGAAGGACGAGGTGCGGTTCGGGCTGCGAGTGGTGGGGGAGCTGACGCCGGTGAAGGTGTCGGTGCCCGTGAGCTTCAGGCCCGAGAACGAGAACGAGAACGAGAACGAGGCGTTGGGCGATCTGGACGATCTCGAGCAGGTCGTGAGGGCCCACGGAGTCCAGGAGGTGCTGATCGCCGACGAGCTCGGAAAGGACGAGCTCGTGAAGGCGATCGCGACGTGCGAGCAGCTCGACGTGGAGCCGAGGATCGTGCCGTCGGTCTACGACCTCTGCGTGACCGCCGGCGACTTCCTCGACCTCGACGGGGTCCCGTTCATCGCGATCCGCGAGCGCCGCTTCGAGCGCGTCTCGCTGGCGCTGAAGCGCCTGTTCGACATCGTCGCGTCCTTCGCGCTCCTCGCCGCCGGCTCGCCGTTCCTCATCGGGTGCGCCATCGCCGTGAAGCTCGGCTCGAAGGGGCCGGCCTTCTTCGGCCAGCGGCGCGTCGGCGAGAACGGGCGCGTCTTCACGATGTGGAAGCTCCGCTCCATGGTCGTGGACGCGGAGGCGCGGCTCGGAGAGGTCGTGGACGTGGCGGCCCTTGCCGAGCCGGTCTTCAAGGTCGAGAACGACCCGCGCGTCACGCGCGTCGGGCGCTTCCTCCGCCGCACGAGCCTGGACGAGCTCCCCCAGCTCTGGAACGTCCTCAAGGGCGACATGAGCCTCGTCGGCCCGCGCCCCGAGGAGGAGAAGATCGTCGCGCGCTACGACGCGCACCAGAGGCGGCGGCTCAAGGCGAAGCCCGGGATCACCGGCCTCCAGCAGGTCGAGGCGCGCGGCACGGCGTCGCTCGAGGAGCGGATCCGGCTCGACGTGATCTACATCCGCCGTCGCACCTTCGTCTTCGACCTCTGGATCCTCGCGCGCACCGGGTTCACCGTGCTCTCGGGGCGTGGAGCGACTTGACGTGCGCTCGACGTTCGCCGCGGTCGCGATCGTCGCCCTCGCTCTCTTCCTGAGGCTCCACGGAGTCGGGCGCGATCTCCCTTCCGACCTCGAGCCGACGAACTCGCCCGCCCTCGACGCCTTCTGGTACCTCGAGGCGGCGCAGGCCCCGGCCGACGGGAGCCGCGTCGAGGCGGTCCCTTCGTACGACCGGCCGCTCTGGGTCGCGATCGGCCGCGCTTGGTTCGCGGTCGCCGGGACGGGCGTCGAGAGCACGCAGCGCCTCGCGGCCGTCATGGGCTCGCTCGGGGTGCTCGCGGTCTTCCTCGCTCTCCGCGGCACGAGCCCGCGCGCGGCGGTCCTCGCGGCGCTCCTCCTCGCGACGAGCTACCCGTTCTGCGGCCTCGCGAGGACGCCCCTCATCTACACGCCGCTCGCGTCGCTCATGGCCGTCGCGCTCGCGCTCCACGTCCGCGAGGAGTGGTGGGCGCGCGCGCTCGCGTGGGCGCTCCTCCTCGCGCTCGTCGGCGCCTTCAAGGGAGTGGCCGTCGTCGCCGTCCCCGGCTTCGCGCTCTCGGACGGCGCGCGCATCTTCGCGAGGCTCGAGCGGCGGCATCGCACGACCGCGATCCTCTCGAGCGCGGCCGTGCTCGTCGCGGCGGCTGCCGGTCTCTACGCGATCGCGCTCATCGACCCGGGGGAGCTCGCGCGCAACGAGGAACGGATCCGTCGCTACCTCATGCCCGGCCTCGGAGCGGGGAGCTGGCGGCCGCTCGTCCTCGCGCCGTTCGAGAGCGGGCTCCTCTTCCTGGCGCCCGGGCTCTGCGGCCTCGCGGCCGTGGGAGCGACACGCTGGCGAAAGCCGGTCGTCCTCGCCGCGGTCGGCTGGGTCGCGACGCTCTTCCTCGCGCTCGCGCTCCTGCGTTATCGGCCCCTCCGCTTCTACTCGCTCGCCGGGCCGCCGCTCGCGGTCCTCGCGGGCGTCGGGGCGGACGCGCTCCTCGCAGGCGGCCGCCGCGCGAAGCGCGCGCCGCTCGTCGCCGGGCTCGTCGTCGCGAACGCGTGGGTGCTCATCTGTGCGATCCACCGCACGCCGGCGCTCGCGCCGCTCGGAGCGCCGCTCGGCGTCGGCGCCGCGCTCCTCGTCGGGACGGGGTTCTCGCCCGCGGTGCGTTGCCCGTCCGCGCTCCTCGGCGTCGCCGTGCTCGCGCTGACGCTCGTGCTGGACCTAACGCGCGACCTCGACCTCCGGGACGACCCGCGCCAGGTCCCCGGGACGACGCTCGTGGACGCGAACCGCATCGTCCGGGAGGCGCTCGGTCCGGGGGCCGTCCTCGCCGGCCCCTACGCGTCCGGGCTCGCCGCGGGCGCGCGAGGCCTCGAGAGGCGGCGCGCGACGGACCTCACGGGCGGACCGCTCGCGGCGGAGGGGATCGCGGTCGCGAAGAAGGGCGGCTTCACGCACGTCGCGCTCGACGAGGACCAGGATGCACGAGGTGGCCTCTCGAGCGGCTTCGCGCGGCTCGGCGAGCCGCTCGTCCTCCTCCTCGAGGTGCGGGTGCGGAGCCAGCTCGTCCTCGTCTACCGCTTCAAGAACGCGGAGGCGACGGGTTATCGGCTCTCCTCGTTCGAGGCTGCCTGTGCGGCGCCGGACGCCGGACGAGCGCTCCGAGAGTCGGGCGCGTCGGAGGCGCTCATCGCGGCGCGAGAGCGAGCCCTCGCTCGCCCGCGATGACTCGCGGCGGGGTGGGGGCCCGCTCCCCGGTGAGTGACGCCCCGGGGCACCTGGCCGGGTGTTCTTTCCGCGCAAGCCCAGGCCGCTCATGCGCCGACAGGGAGTTGCGGATGGCGCAGGATTTGTTTTAGGATCGCGCGCTCTCAAGCAGGGGGACGCGCCGTGAACGGTCGCCGCGGCTTCACACTCATCGAGCTCCTCATGGTCGTCACGATCATCGCGCTCGTCGCGGCGCTCGCGATCCCCAACATGATGGCATCGCGCAAGATGGCGAACGAGACGAGCGCGATCGGCAGCATGAAGCAGATCCTCACGGCACAGACTCTGTTCCGCGAGGCCGACAAGGAGAAGGACGGCAACCTCGACTACGGCATGCTCTCCGAGCTCGTCGGCGTCGATCTCCTCGACCCGGTCCTCGGGAACGGGACGAAGTCCGGGTACATGTTCCAGGCTGCATACAGTTACCTGTCGTCCGAGTTCCTCTGGTTCGGCGTCGGGAACCCCGTCGTCCAGCAAGGCACCGGCGATCGCGGCTTCGTGATCACCAACTTCGGCGCGGTGTTCTACTCGACCGACACGCGACTCAACCTCGACACGAACACCTGCACGATCAATCCGACATTCATCCCCATCAAATAGGCCTCACCAGATCGAAGCGCCGGAGATCCGGCACTGACGACGGGGGACAATCCAGTGACACTCATCGTCACTCAAGGGCAAGAACACCTACGGTCGAAATGACACAGGAACCAATCCCAGCAGGACTTCCGCATCGCACATCAAGCGGCACGGATCTTGTGTGGGTAGGACTTGGTTGGGACGTTCCACTCTCGAGAGAAGGAGCTTCAGGTTTCATGAGGCGAAACAAGGGCTTCACCCTTATTGAGCTCATGATCGTCATCGCGATCATCGCCATCATCGCGGCGATCGCGATTCCGAACCTCATCCAGGCTCGTAAGCATGGTAATGAGGCTTCGGCGATCGGCGCCCTCAAGACGATCGCCACGTCGCAGGCGATCTTCCGTGAAGGCGACAAGGAGCAGGACGGCAACCTCGACTACGGTATGCTCTCCGAGCTCAACAACACCAAGCTGATCGACTCGGTCCTCGGCTCGGGCACGAAGCAGGGCTACCTGTTCCAGTGCGCCTACAGCTACGCGACGTCCGAGTTCCTCTGGTTCGCTCTCGGTAACCCGGCCATCGCCGGCACCACGGGCGACCGTTACTTCGACACCAACCAGGCCGGCGTCATCTTCTACTCGACGTCCGCCAACCTGTTGCTCGACACGAGCACGTGCTCGCTGCCGAACAACGGCGTGATCCCGACCGGCAAGTAGTCTGCCGAATCAGGATCTCGAGAGCAGCGGCGGGGAGACCCGCCGCTGCTTTCATGTACCCTGCTCTCCATGATGAGGCGTGACGCTCTCGTCGTCGTCATCCTCGCGCTCCTCGTCTACGCCCCCTCGCTCGGGGGCGGCTTCGTCTACGACGACAACTTCCTCGTCGCCCAGGACGCACGGGTGCAGCGAGGCGACCTCGCGGGCGCCTTCACGCAGCCCTACTGGGCCGAGAAGCACGGCGGCCTCTACCGCCCCGTGACCACCCTCACCCTCGTCGCGCAGGGCTTCCTCTCGAAGGAGGCGCTCGGCTTCAGGGTGGTGAACGTCCTCCTCCACGCGGGGGCCTCGGTGCTCGCTCTCGCCCTCGCGCGACGTCTCACCGGGGAGCGCCGGGCCGCGCTCCTCGCCGGCGCCCTCTTCGCCGTGCATCCGATCCACGTCGAGGTGGCCGCGAACATCGTCGGCCGCGCGGAGAGCCTGGGCTTCCTCCTCGCCGGCGGCGCGTGGCTCATCGCCGTACCCGCGGCGGCCGAGCGCTCCCTCTCGCGGCTCGCGGTCGCGACGCTCCTCGCGACGCTCGGCATGCTCTCGAAGGAGAACGCGCTCGCGGTCGCTCTCGCGGCACCGCTCGAGGTGCTCGTCTTCGGGCGGCGCGGGCTGCTCCTCGCGGCGGTGCCCGCCGTCCTCGGGGCGATCCTCGCCCTCCTCGCCCGGAGGGCCGCGCTCGGAGGGGCGCTCACGCCCGAGACCGTGGGCATCGCCGCGAGCATGAACCCGCTCGCCGGCGAGCCGCTCGCTTCGAGGCTCGCGAACGCGCCGCTCCTCCTCCTCTCTTACTCGAAGAACCTCGCGCTCCCGATCGCGCTCGCGCCCGACTACGGCGGTCAGACGCTCGCGCTCGCGACGGGGCCTTCGGACCCGCGCGCGCTGCTCCACGCGGCGGGGGCGCTCGCGGTCCTCGCCGCGCCGCCGCTCCTCGCCGGGCGCCGCGGTCTCTTCGCGAGCGGGTTCTTCCTCCTCGCTCTCCTCCCCGTCCTCCAGCTCGTGCCGATCGGGACGATCCTCGCGGACCGGCTCGCGTACGCGGCGAGCTTCGGCTTCGCGCTCGCGCTCGGCGTCGCGCGCCCGCCGCGGAGCGCCTCCGCGCTCGTGCTCGGCGCGCTCGCGGCGGTCGCGGTGAACGATGCGCGCGTCTGGGGCGACATGATCAAGCTGTTCGAGCGCGCCGAGAACCGCGTGAAGGGGAGCTTCCAGGTTCCGTACGTCCTCGGTCAGATCCTCGCCCAGCGCGACGACGAGGGCGATCGCATCCAGGGCGCGCGCCTCCTCGAGCGCGCCGCCACGCTCGCGCCCGACGACCCGAGACCGCTCTCGCACCTCGGCGTCGTCGAGCACCGCCTCGGCCGTATCTCCCGGTCAGCCGAGCACCTGGAGC
>CAZYLP010000201.1:0-11493 GCA_964648345.1 uncultured Planctomycetota bacterium | reverse complement strand
CGGCGTCGTGGAGCCGCGCGAAGAGGTCGCCCGGCGCGCGCCGCTCCGGGGGGAGGCGGCGCGCACACGGTCCTCGTCGCGGAGCTCGGCGACGAGCCCCGCGAGCAAGGCGAGGACGAGGAGAGCCGGGAGGGCGCGGCGCATCGGTCAGCCGTTCATCACGATGTCGAAGTTCACATACTTCGAGCCGGCGTCGAGCGCCATGGCCGCCGTCGGCGTCCGCACCGTCGCGACGAGGCGCGGCCGGTCGGCCGCGGGCGTCGTCATGAGGACGCGGTCGTTCAGGTTCAGGCGGCGGAGCGTCGTCGAGTTGTAGGTGTTCCCCTCGAAGTAGAACGTCGTGCCCGCGAAGTAGAGCTGCGTCACGAGCTCGGTCCAGCCGGGCTTCCGCACCTTGTAGTGGATGTGCGGCGGGCGGATCCACGAGGGGTCGTTCCGGTAGGCGCCCGGGAGGATCGTCTTGAAGACGTACTTCCCGGCGGCGTCGGTCGTCGCGAAGCCCCAGTACTGGAACTTCGAGTCCATGGGGTTCGGGTTCGAGTCGTTCTTGTGGTTGTACCGGCCCGAGTAGCAGGCCTGCCAGATCTCGACCGTCGCGTTCGCGACCGGCTTGTCCGCCTTGTCGATCACCTTGCCGAAGACGTAGAGCACCTGGCCCGTCGCCTTCCCCGTCTGGCCGTCGACGAGCGTGAGGTCGGTGTTCTTGTCGAGGTACTTGAGGACGCGGACGTCGACCGCGCCCTGCATCGGGTGGAACGGCCCCACGACCTGGCGCGGCGTCGGCACCGCGGCGAGGAGCTTCGCGCCCGATCCGAGGAGCAGCGCGCCGGCTCCGAGGAACGAGGCCTTGAGGAGCTCGCGCCTCTGGACGAGCTCGAGGTCGGATTCGATCGGGTCGCTCATGCTTCTTGCTTCCTTCCTGCGAGCCCGATCGTAGAGCGACGCGATAGTCAACAGAAGCGAATCCATCGCTACCCGACAGACTCCCTTCACGACACAATCGACTCCCGGCGTACCCTCGGCCCAGCGATGGTGTCGCCAGGCGCGGACACCGGAAGTTGAATTGAGGCCACTTGTGAACGGGCGCTCCTGTCGCGCATCTCAGAATAGAACTCCTGACCGCCCGGTCGTTTGCGGTGTCTCCTTCTGGATCCGGTCCGGCCGTTGCAAGACTTAGGGCGGGATAGAGAAGGGAAGTCAGCGGGGCTGGCTTCCGGCAGGGAGGGTAGGGATGCGCCGGGTCCACCTGGTGGGTCTCGCGGTCATGACGTTCGGTCTCCTCCAGGCGAGGGGAGCCGAGGTCTCCGCGACCGTCATCTTCGCGCCCACGTCTTCGCAGAAGATCGCGAAGGCCGTCATCTCGGAGATCAACGCCGCCGACGACACGATCGACGTCGCGATGTTCCTCTTCTCCGAGCAGGACATCGCGGACGCGCTCCTCAGGGCGAAGAACCGAGGCGTCACGGTACGGGTCATCACCGACACGGGCATGGCGAAGCTCGGCTCGTCGCGCGACGAGTGGCTCGCCTACTACGGGATCCCCGTGAAGCGCTTCGGGGCCGGCACGGCCATGGGCGCGAAGATGCACCACAAGTTCGCCGTGATCGACGGGCGCACGGTCATCACGGGGAGCATGAACTGGGCGAACGACACCGAGACCTGGAACTACGAGAACACGATCATCATCCGCGACACGACGATCGCGAAGGCGTTCGCCAAGGAGTTCAACTCGCTCTTCACGACGGGGATGGGGAACGTCGGCTCGACGACCGACATCCTCTTCTCGCCCACGGGCTGGGGCGAGAACCTCGAGAGGAAGATCGTCGCCGAGGCGAACAAGGCGACGAGCGAGATCATCGTCGCGATCTACCTGTTCACGTCGTGGGACATCGAGAAGGGCCTCGAGAGCGCCCTCAACCGCGGCGTGAAGGTCTCGATCCTCTGCGACTGGCGCCAGTACGAGTTCAGCCGCGACGTCATCGAACAGCTCCGCGCCCGCGGCGCCAAGGTCCAGATCGTCCGCCTGAGCGGCTCGGGGATCCTCGCCGAGAAGTTCCACCAGAAGTACGCCGTGATCGACGGGAAGACGCTCATCACGGGCAGCTACAACTGGGCGCCGAACCAGGACCGCTTCGGCTGGGACAACCTCGTCGTCCTCCGCGACCCGTCGATCGCGCAGAAGTACGTCTCGAACTTCGCGTCCATCTGGAGCTCCCCCGTCGCTCACTGACCTGTCGTCTTCGGTCAGGGCGCGAAGGGACTCGGGCCCTTCCACTCGGACTTGACAATCGAGGAGGTGCCGTCGTCCGGGACCTCGAGCGAGCGCTCCTCGGCCTCGAGGTGGACGACCGCGTTCGGGTCGTCGCCGAGCGAGCCCACGATCGAGCCCTTCTTCACGAGGGCGGCGCGCCACTTCACGGTCGCCCCGCGCGGGAGGTCCACGGCGCCCAGCCAGCGCGGCGTCGTCGAGCGGCTGGTCCTGAGGACGAAGCCCTTCCTCGCGTCGCCCGAGCCGAGCGCGGCGGCGTCGCCCACGACGACGACCGCGAAGCCCGCCTCGACCTCGAACGGCACCGACACGCAGAAGAGGACCCTGGCGGTCTCGCCGTCCGTCTTCGGGTCGAGCGGCTCGCCCTCGGGGTCGTAGGCCTTGAGCTGCGCCGCGAAGTCCGCGCGGAACTTCTCGGCGAGCGGACGCGACTGCATGACGATGAGGTTCTCGTCGTTGTACTTGTTCGCCATGGCCGTCCAGTTGAACGAGCCGCCGAGGACGGTCCGGTCGTCGATGATGGCGTACTTCTGGTGCTGGAGCGACGTGTTGCCGAGGTCGTTCTTCGCGCGCACGTAGCGGAGGCGCGGCTCGGCCGCGAGGATCCCGTCCGCGAACTTGGACGCCTCGCTCGCCTGCTGGTGGTCGTCGCAGATGAGCGTGACGTCGATGCCCTTCTTGGCGAGCGAGACGAGCGTGCCCGCGAGCCTTCCGCTCGCGAGCTGGTACATCGAGACGCGCACCGTCTTCTTCGCCTTGAGGAGCTCGGCGCGCACGACGCTCTCGCACTGGTCTTCCGGCGAGAAGTACGTCCTCACGACCGAGAGCGGCTGCACCGTCGTGCGGTCGATCGTCGCGAGCTTGCTCGCGAGCGCGCTCGCCTTGTCGGCCGTCCACGAGTCGGGGTACTTGTCGTTGGTGTAGGTCGACTCCCGGTCGGCGGTGGGCATCGCCTCCCGCATGACGGCGGCGGCGGTCCGCTCCTCGTTCCACTCCGTGATGTACTCCTTCGCGAGCGCCGCGTTCTTCACGACGACGACGTGCTCGTGGTTCGCGAGCGACGCGGAGGCGGAGAGGTTCGCGGAGCCCGTGAGGACGAGCTCGTCGTTCACGACGGTGAACTTCGTGTGGAGCGAGGAGAAGCCGTCGGGCGACCGCAGGTTCGGGATCAGCTCGACGTCGAAGCCGGCGGCGATCAGGTCGTCGTCGATCGTGTAGGAGGCCTGGACGTTCACGCCCTCGAAGAGGTTGAGGCGGACCGTGACGTTCTTCGCCTTCAGCTTCGCGAACATCTTCGGGTACTCCGCGTAGCTGAGCGAGTAGTAGGACATGTAGACGGTCGAGCCCGGCTTCGCCTGGTCGAGCGCCGCGAGGATCTTCGCGTCGAGGTTGTCGAACGGCGAGAAGAAGGCCGCGCCCTCGACGTTCGGGGCGAGCTTCTCGAGGACCAGGTCGTCGGCGCGCGAGGAACCGGCGAGAGCGAGGACGAGGGTGGCGAGGGTGAGCGCACCGAGGCGCATGGAGGGGACCTCCGGAGCGTCACGGCCGAGCAAGACTCCGGCCACGGACGGGTGGCCTCGCGGCGAAAGGACTTGGGCTCGCGAGTCCCGGATGCGCCTCAGCCCGTGAGCCGCATGACGCCCCTCAGCGCAACTTCGAGCGCAGGTCCGTCCGGATCCTCATCAGGATCTCGAAGTAGTAGTGGGCGGGCGTCGCGTCCTTCGAGGGGTTGTGGTCGGGGCGGAGCTTGAGGTCGCCCGTCCTGAGGAGGAGGTCTCGCGCCGCGGGGTTCTGGTCGATCTTCGCGCGGGTCGCGCGCTCGATGAGCGCGAGGTGGTACTTCTGGTCCTCCTCGCTCCCGTGGGGCTCGAACTTCTTCCCCTTGTAGCTCATCCACGGCTTGCCCTTCTTCTCGAGGAGCTTCTTCGCCTCGTCGCCGGCCTTCTTGGCCGTGAAGGCCGTCATCTGCTCCACGTCGGCGCGCGTGTGCTTCCACTCGCCGAGCTTCGCGCGCGGGTCGTCGCCGCCCTCGGGGTAGTAGAGCGACTGCCACAGGCCCTCGATGCTCGCGTAGCGCTTCCCGTCGAGCTCGAACGGCGTCGTCGCGAAGTTCGAGAAGCAGCCGAGCTCGGTGCGCTTCGAGAGGATCACCTCGCCGGGGCCGGCCTTGTCGGGCGTGATCTCCCAGCTCGCCGGCGGCTTGTCGTGCTCGCCGAGCGGCGCGAACCAGTCCGCGGGGAAGGCCGCGCGCGCGGAGGCGAGCTCGGCCACGGACGGGCTCGAGGGCGTGGCGACGTCCTGGGCACGCGCGGCGGGCGCCGCGGCGCCGAGGAGGGCGAGGAGAGCGACGGTCGAGGCGAGGCGCATGGCTCGATTATCGCCGCACTTCGCGGGGTTCGAATAGTCCCCTCGCTCCGCTCGTCTCCTGCCCCGGGACCCAGCCGCACGCACTCAGCCGCACCCACCTCGAAGAAAGGCAGACACATGCGCAAGCTGATCCACGCGGCGGCCGCCGCCGCGTTCGTCGTCTCGGGCCTCGCGGTCGCAGGCGAGAAGCTCCATATCCATGGCAAGCCCGAGAACTACGAGGGAGGCAAGGCGGCCTCCTTCGCCGTCTGGCACGAGGACGGCAAGTGGCACCTCCGCACCACGACCGCCAAGAAGGAGCATCACTTCAAGGGGACGATCACGGTCAAGGGCGGCAAGGTGACCGAGCTCCACGGCGTCAAGACCGAGAAGAGGGGCGACAAGAAGGACCGCTTCGTCCTCGGCCCCGAGAAGCACCGGATCGCGTTCGAGTTCCAGACCGACGAGGGCGAGGACGGCATCGACTTCGACGTGACGAAGGAAGCCGACTCGATCGTCTGGGACCTCGAGATCGGCGGCGAGAAGGGGATCGCCAAGCACGACAAGGCCCGCGTCTTCGTCGGCAAGAAGGGCCAGCACCCGGACGAGCTCCCGTTCGAGACGAAGGCTCACCCGGGCAAGGACTGACGGCCGTCCGCTCTACCGGCCGCGCGGCCGCTCGATGTCGCCGAGGGCGCCGAGGGCGCCGCGCGTCTGCGTCTGCTGCCGCGGCGTGCGGCCGGTGGAGTCGGTCTGCTCCGCGGGGCGATCCGTGGCCCGCTCTTCGCCCGTGAAGATCGTCCGGACCATCTCGCGGACATCGCGCCACGCGCGGGTGATGCGGTCCCAGGTGATCCTGGCGCGGAGGAACAGGTTCAAGCTGCCCTTGAGCAGGCCGCGGATCGGCGCGAAGTCGACGAGCCCGCCGAGCTGAGGGAAGGCCTGCCTCGCCCAGACCTCCCACGGGAAGGCATCGACGTGATTCACGATCCGGCCGTTCACGATCGTGAGGCGCGCCGTGATCTCGTTGTGGATCGGGTTGCCGAGGAGCGAGTAGTCCGCGATCCATCGCACGACCGCCGTGTTCCCGGCGACGGTCTGGAGCTCGTAGCGGAACCGCGCCTCCGGGCCCGGATTGATGATCGTCCGCCACATGCCCATCGTCCCGTCGCGATCCTGGAAGCCGAAGATCGTGTCCTGGAACTTCACGTCGGGCGCGTAGAGGCGCTCCATGGTGGCGTGGTCGCCCCGCACGAACGCGTCGTAGAACTGCCGCGCGACCTCCGCGGTGGTCGGCACGGGCGCCGGAGCGGGTTGCGCGTGGACCGGAGCGGTCACGGCGAGGACGGCGACGAGGGCGGGGAAGACGCGGAAGACGATCTCTCTCATGACTCACTCCCTAGACTGGCGACGGGCCTTGCGAGGATCGTGCCCGGGCGCAAGTCCCTGGGAGTCATGAGGTGCGGCGCAACCTCCTCGCGCCATCCGTGACCCTGAAATGGGAGGCCGTCTCACTCACCAGTGACGAGTGCGCGTCCGGAACTTCCCGACGAACCACGCTCCGAGGCGATAGACCTTGAGCCGATCGCCGAACGCGCGGAGGCGCGTCGCGAGTCGCTGGATCGCGCCGCCGAGCCGGTCCCACGCGAGCGCCCTCACCGAGAGCGCGCGCACGTAGGCGGCCGCGGCGCGGCCCTCGGCCGCGGGGTCGGGAGGCGCGCGGCGGTACTCCTCGATCACTGCCTCGTAGAGGTCGATCCAGGCGTGCCGGGCCGTCTCGGTCCCGGCGCTCTCGCGGATCGCGCGCGAGCAGAGCGCCGCATCGAGGGGGTCGTAGGCGCGCACGCGCTCGACGATCCCCTCGTGGGTGAGCGGCTGGTCGATCGCGCGGACTCCGAAGTTGAGCCGGCGAAGCCGCTCGATGTCGCCGCTCCTCACGAGCGGCCCGAGCCGGCCGTAGTCGCAGAGGACGACCGCGTTCCCGACGGCCATCGCCTCGAGGGCGCAGCGCGCCTTCGCGAAGACGAGGTCGTAGTCGCGCAGGAGCTGCTCGGGACGAGCGTGCGTCTCCCCGAGCCACCCGACGACGTCGAGCTCGAGGCCGCACGACCGCACGGCCTCTCTCAGCAGGTCGAGCCGGGACCCGGGGGTGCCCATCGTCCCGAAGACGAGGGCGCGCGAGGGCCGCGAGGGCAGCGGAGCACGCGGCTCGAAGCGCGCGAGGTCCACGGTGTTCGGGATGACGACGACGCGGTCCTCGGGGATCCCCTTCTCGCTCACGAGGTGATCGCGGCACGTGTCGTCGACGGCGACGTACTTCACGATCCGAGGCGACCGCGGGATCTCCGACATCCAGGCGTGGCACGCGAAGATCGCGGGCACGCCGGGGAAGTGGAGGATCGCCGTCATCGTCTCGGGCTCACCTGAATGCCCGTTGATCACGTCCGGGGCCGCCGCGAGCTGGGAGAGGTCGTCGATCACCGGGATCGTCGCCTCGCGCATCGCCGCCGCGACCTCGCCCAGGATCGTGCTGTAGACGACCGGGGCGTGCCCGGCGCGGAGGAGCTCGCGGGCGAGGTCGAAGACGTACGCCTGCACGCCCCCTCGCACGCCTGCGGTGTGCACGGGGAGGAGGACGCGGAGAGCCCCCATCAGACCGCCGGGGTCGCGACGACCTCGGCGAGCGCGCGCCTGAGCGGGAGGACGTGCTCCGCGTACCGGATCACGCGCGAGTAGACGCCGAGCTCGACCTGCTGCTCCCCGTACGTCTCGTAGAAGGGCTTGGCTGCCCACTCGGGCGTCGAGGGGACGCGCCGCGGCGCCGCGTGCAGGCGCTCCTCGCGGAAGACGTTCACGTCGCCCGACCAGGAGATCGCCGCCTCGATCTCGGCGCTCATCTCGGGGTAGCTCCGGGCGGCGGCGAGCTTCCTCTGCGCGGCCGCCTCGTCGAGGACGAGCCGCAGCGCCGTCTCGCGGGAGCCGCTCTCGCCGACGACGGGGAACTCGAGGTTCCGGATCGGCCGCGGCTGCAGCGACGCCGCCGCGTCGACGAGGTAGCGGGCGATGTCGTGGACGGGGTTGTATCCCTCGGCCTCGTCGCCGACGATGGTGTCGATCCGCTCGCGCTCGAGCGTGTCGGCGAGCGTGCGCAGCATGCCCGCGAAGAAGTCGAAGTCGCGCGCGATGAGCGCGTCGTAGAGCCGGCCGTCGCGGTGGCGTCCGAAGATCGGACCGGGGCGCGCGCCCTGCTCGGCGAGGATGCGCCGGGTCGACTCGATCCGCGGCACCCCTGCGGACCCCGAGCCGTCCGTCAGCACGAAGACGATCGGGCGCGCCTGCCCGAGCCAGCCGTGCACCCGGAGCTCGTGCCCGGGGTGGGCGATCACGAGAGCGGAGCGGGTCATGCGCGCCATTCTCTCGCGATGGGTCTCGCCCGCCAAGCAAGAAACTGCGCGGGCTCGCGGTCAGTCGTGGCCGTGCGCGCCGTGGTCGTGCGCGCCGTGGTCGTGCCCGGGCATCGAGCCCATGATGCCCGGTGTGTTCGACGGCTTGGTGCCGCCGGCCGTGCCGCAGCACTCCGGGCAGTCCTTGCAGTCGCTGCCGAGGTGGCGATCGACGCCGTGGACGTGCTCCGCGCCGATCTTGATCTGGTCCTTAGGCACCCACCCGAAGACCATCCCGTGGCCCTTCACGTAGCGCTGCCAGATGACCTTGAGGCTCTTCCCGTCGGGCGAGACGCCGACGACCTTCACCTCGGACATGGCGCCGAACTCGCCGAGCTTCTTCCCGGCCTTGTCGAAGACCTCGACCGAGCTGCCGGGGCCCGTCATGGGCTTCTCGACGTTGATCCAGCGGATGCGAGCGGTCTTGTCCTCGTCGTTGAAGTAGCCCGTCACCCAGACGTTCTTCCCCTCGGCGCCCTGGAGGAGCGGGATGAGAGCATCGAACGACGTCCCGTCCGGCGTCACGAGGTACTTCACGTCGCGATCGACGCCCGCGAGGACGACGGCGCCGTTCACGAGCTCGACCTTGGCCCGGAACGAGCGCGCCGTCTTTATGTTCGGGAGCTCGGCCTCGGTGCGCGTGCGGCCGCTCTTCTTGAGCTGCTTCCAGTCGTACTGGATGTCGTCGATGAACGCGTGGTAGAGCCAGAAGATCGGCGCGTCCGGCGAGCGGAACGACGCCATGGTGCCGCCGATCGTGTTGTGCGTGTCGTTGTGCGGCCAGACCGCGGTGTCGGAGAGCACGGCCGAGTCGGGGATCGTGTCGTCGAACTTCCCGTCCTTCTGGGGGCGGATGTCGAAGACGAACTTCCCGAGGTCCTTCGACTGGAGCCCCGCGGCGATCCAGGTGTCGAGGTTCGCCGGGTTCAGGTTGTTCACGATGAGCTTCCCGTTCTTGTCCTCGGCGAAGACGCGCGGGATCGGGTTGCCCTCGGCGGGGATGTACTTCGGGAGCGGGACGAACTTCGAGTAGCCCTTGTCGAGGAGGAACTTCTCGAGGCCCGCGAGGTAGTCCTGGTGCCACGGGAAGAACTGCCCGTAGGGACGCATGTGGACGGGCGCGGGCGCGTTCACGTGGACCGTCACGGCCTCGCCGTTGTTCTGGGTCGCGTACTCGCGGATGAGATCGGCGAGGAGCTTCTGGTCCTCGGGCGAGAACTTCGCGATGCTCGGCCGCTTGCCGCCGAAGCCGTAGCGCTCGCCGTAGCGCCAGGTGTCGAGCGTCTTCGTGAAGTTCTCGAGCCAGTCGCCGGGGAAAGGCCATCCCCAGTCGGCGCGAGCGGTCTTTGGCGTGAAGCAAGCGGCCACGGCGGCGCACACGAGCGCCGCGCGGAAGAGCGGTCGGATCATTGGATTGTTCCCCGATCTCTGCGAGTCGATGTCGCGGCACGTCGAGCGCAAAGCTCTTGCCGCGCGCAAAGCGAGCGGCGTCGAGGTTCGTCGAGATGACCGCGACCGTGGGTCGTCGGGGTGACACGACTGCCGTCGCACCGAGACGCTTTCACGACGAGACGCCCGGTCCACGCGCGGACTCCTCGTCGGAGCGGTGGCGCCGGCCGAAGTGACGGGATCGGAGCCTCTTGCGAGATCCGCGCGCGCGGCAAGCGATTCGCCCTGAGGGTCCCTCGCAGGGTCGCAAGCAGGAAGAGGGAGACATGACGCCCAGCCATCAGGTGATGCTCTTCTCGTGCTGCCTCGTCGGGTTCGGATTCGCCTTCAGCATGCCGAAGGCTCCCGCCCTCCCCGCCGCGCCGCCCGAGCGCCCGCGGCCTCCGGCCCTCCTCGAGCGGACCGCTCCGCCGCCGCGCCCGGCGCGCGTGGAGGAGCCCGCGCCGTCGCTCGAGCTCCCCTCGCGGACCGGCGCCGCTCTCGATGACCTGAAGAGCGTCGTCGCGAAGCAGGAGCTCGGACGCCTGCTCGCCGCGACGAGGACGCTGCGCGCGTCGCTCGAGGGAGCATCCCTCTCCGATGTCGCCGCCGTCCTCCGCGCGTTCGAGACCGCGACGGACGCGGTGCTCGAGAACGCACTCCTCGACGCGCTCGCCCCGCACGGGCTCCGCCGCCCGGAGGCGCGCGAGCGCCTCGGGCGCCTCGCCCTCGATGGCGGCGCACCCGTCGCGCGGCGCGCGGCGGCCGTCCACGCGCTCGGCCGCGCGCGGCACGACGTGACTCCGGTGGACCTCCTCACGCGCCTCGCGACGAAGGACACCTCGGTGGATGTGCGCGTCGCCGCCACGAGCGCGCTCGCCCAGGTCCTCCGCGCGGCCCCGGTGGCCCACGCGCCGGTTCGCAAGACGCTCGTCGCTCTGCTCCGCGACGGCTCGACGCTCGTCCGCTGCACCGCGGCCGAGGGCTTCCACGCGGCCGGCGCCGAGGACACGCTCGTCCAGCAGCTCCTCGCGCACCTCGAGCCCGAGACCGATGCGACGGCCCGCCAGGCGATCGCACGCGCCCTCGGCGCCGCGGGCGCCGCCTCGCGCCGCCCGGTCCAGCAGGCTCTCGTGGACGCGTTCGCCCGCGAGAAGGTCCACGAGGTCCGCGCGACGGAGCTCGCGTCGATCGTCCGGCTCAACCCGCTCGCCGCCCTCCCGGTGCTCGACCTCGTCGTCGAGCGGATCCCGGAGCTCGCTCTCGACGCTAGGGCTTACCGCGAGGCGATCCGCGCCGGCGCGCTGAGCTGGGAGCGGATCTGGCGCGCGAAGCAGGCGAGCGAGCTCGCGCGCGGCGAGGACCACGACGACTGATCACACCGAGAACGAGAACGAGAACGAGAACGAGAACGAGAACGAGAACGAGACCGAGAACGAGAACGACTTCCGCAGAGAAGGGATGTGAACCGTGAAGACCCGCCTCGCCGCCGCGCTCATCGCGTTCGCGGCTCTCGGGACGAGCAGGGCCGAAGCCTCGGGGGAGTTCCTCTACCCCCTGAGCGCCTCGCTCTCCCAGAACTACTACTCGGGCCGCTCCTACGGCCTCCACGGCGCGCTCGACATAGCGGCGTCCATGGGCACGACGATCCGCGCCGCACGCGCGGGCCGCGTGAGCCACGCCGGTTGGAACGGGGGCTACGGCAACCTCATCATCCTGGACCACGGCGCCGGGTACCAGACGTACTACGGCCACTGCTCCGCGATCCACGTGAGCGTCGGGCAGAACGTGGGCACGCTCGACCCGATCGGGCTCGTCGGCAGCACGGGCAACTCGACGGGGCCTCACCTCCACTTCGAGATCCGCCGCGGCGGCACGAAGCAGTACGTTCCGGGCGAGATCGGCTCCTACGTGACCGTCGGCACTCCGATCCCGTACACGTACGGCGACCTCGACTCGGCGGGCTTCGCGGGGCCGCTCCCGCCGGACGTCGCGGGGCCTTCGGGC
>CAZYLP010000200.1:7619-11507 GCA_964648345.1 uncultured Planctomycetota bacterium | reverse complement strand
GTCTTCCCGCTCGCGAAGGCCGTGAGCGCCTCGGACGGGTCCTCGATGACCTGGATGTCGAGCTTGAAGCCGTGCTTCTGCGCGAAGACGCCGAACTCGTTCGGCTCGAAGCCGCCGTTCGCGGCGACGATCGGCGCCCACCCGCCCCAGACGTTGATCGGGAAGGGGATCGTCGAGTCCTTGTAGACGAACCGGGAGCGTTCGGCGCGCGCAGGCACCGCGGGCAGCTTCGGGCTCTCGACCCACTCCACCTTGTCCGCGGTGAGAGGGGGCGCGTCTCCGGCGCGAGCCACGGCCGCGAAGGCCGAGACCGCGAGCAGGACGATGAGTGCGTGTCGCACGGGGTCCTCCTAGAAGCTGAACCGCGACTCCCAGCGTCGCGGCGTGAAGCGGGGGATCGAGAGCGGCGAGATCACGGGCGTGCCCGCCACGAAGAACTGCCTGAAGTCCACGCGCTCGCCCGTCCGGTAGAAGTGCTCGAGGTACTTCCAGTCGGCGGCGGCCCAGTCCGAGAGCCACTGGTCGAGCTCGCGCACGCCCGCGTCGTGGAAGAGCTGGAGAGCGAGCCGCGTCGCGTCGCCCTCGTAGCGGCGCACCTCGTCGAACAGCTCGGGCGGCGGCGCGCTCGTCGCGTAGACCGTGCCGAGCTCGCGGAGCCGCTCGTCGGTCGTCCACTGGACGGTGTGGCCGAAGAGGTGCCCGAGCACGAAGACCGCGACCTCGAGGTCGTTCTCGTAGTCGAGCTTGATCTCGGCGCCGTCGAAGTCGCCCGTGTTGGGGTCGAGGACGTCCGTGATGATCACGGGCACCGCGTAGCGGTCCTCGATGTGGCGCTCGAGCGCATCGAACGCTCCCTTGAAGGCGAGCTCGCGCTGCGTCCAGCCGGTCAGGAGAGTCGCGACCATGGTGCGTTCCTTCCTCTCAGCGCGAGTCGATGTCTTCAATGAGGTCGTGGCAGAGGCGGAGCGCCTTCTCGACCGACGGGTGCACCGGCTTCTGCGCCGCCATGGGCTCGAGCAGGTCGCGCGCCTGGACGAGGTTCATGCGCGCGCGCGCGAACCGGTTCTGGCACCAGAGAGCGTTCCCCTCGCGGAGGAGGTACTCCGCGCGGTCGAAGCCCTCGGGCGCGTCGGTCGCCGCGCTCGTCACGGGCGCGCCCGACGTCGCGCCGGAGGTCGAGACCGCGGGCGTCGTCGCCGCGACGGATGTGCTCGCGGGCGGCGGCGGAGCGTCGGGGAGGACGCGCTGGCGAAGCGCGCTCCGCTCGGCGCTCGTCCACTCCCAGGGCGGGACGAGCCGGGCCCCGGAGAGGTCGGGCGCGCGGCACTCGCGCGCGGCGCTCGCGTACTCGCGGTCCTCGCCGACCGTCTTGGCGCCCCACGCCACCGCGGGGCCGACGACCAGGAGCAGGAGGAAGAAGAGGCCCGAGCGGGTCCGGCGACGGGATCCGTGCATCTCCTTCACGACGCTCCTCCTCGGCTGCAGGTGCTCTCGAACTTCTTGCTGATGTCGTTGACGAGCTCGCTGAACTCGGTCGTTCTCTGCATCTCGGAGGCCGGACGATCGGGGACGGGGACCGCGATCTCCTCGAGGATCGTCCCCGGGCCCTCCGAGAAGATGAAGACACGGTCGCCCAGGTAGACGGCCTCGGCGATGTCGTGGGTGACGAGGAACACCGTCGTCTCGCGCGCGCGCCAGAGCGAGACGAGGAGGTCCTGCATCTCCCAGCGCGTGACGCGGTCGAGCGCGCCGAACGGCTCGTCCATGAGGATGATCGAAGGCCGGACGGCGAGCGTCCGCGCGAGCGCCACGCGCTGGCGCTGGCCACCCGAGAGCTGGTGCGGGTACTTCGTCGCGTGCTTCTCGAGACCGACGGCGCGGAGCCAGGCCATGGCCTCGGCGCGGAAGCGGCGCTTCCCGAGCTGGAAGCCGCCGATGAAATCCACCGCCTTCGAGAGTACGCCCTTCGGGCCGTTCGCGTCCTGGAGGAAGCGGCTGAACGCGACGTTCTCCCAGACGGTGAGATGCGGGAAGGAGCCGTAGCTCTGGAAGACGAAGCCGCGGTCGCTCCCCGGCCCGGGGATCGGCTCGCCGTGCATGTGGATCCGGCCGCGCGTCGGCTCGGTGAAGCCCGCGATCATGTTGAGGATCGTGGACTTCCCGCAGCCCGACGGACCGAGGAGGACGACGAGCTCTCCCTGGCCGGGGATGTCGAAGATGCGGAACGTCACCTCCTTCACGGCCGTCGTCTCGCCGAAGGTCTTCGTGACGCCCTCGAAGGCGATCACGAAGTCCTTCTCGGGCGCGCCCCGCGGGCCGCGGAGCTCCTCGTGCGTGAGGACCCGGATCGTGGACTTCTCGATGCTCATGCGCCTTGCTCCTGGTACGGATGGAGCCGCTGCTCGATCCGGGCCCACACCGTGTTCACGAGGAACGCGAGGGCGACGATGACGAGGATCACGACGTAGACGTGCGGGCGGTGCTCGGCGCGGCGCTCGCCGAGGAAGATCACGTAGCCGAGCCCCGCGCGCGGATCGACCGCCTCGGCGAGCGTGACCCACGTCCAGCCGACCGCGAAGGTGAGCCGGAGCGCGCGCATGATCCCGGCCTTCGCGCCCGCGTAGAGCACGTAGCGCATCTGCTGGAGCCGCGTCGCGCCGAGGGTCATGGCCGAGAGGACGTGCGCGTGCGGCACGGCCTCGACGGCGAGGAGGACCTGCGGGAGGAGGACGACGAAGCTCGCGATCGCGAGGAAGCCGATCTTCTGCGACTCGGTCGTGCCCCACCACGCGATCGTGAGCGCGGAGAAGGCCGGGAGCGGGAGGTAGCTCCCCATGAGCCGGACCGGCTCGAAGAACGCGCGGAGCTTGCCGAAGGTCCCCATGAGGACGCCGAGCGGGACCGCGAGGAGCGCGGCCCACGCGAAGCCGAGGACGATCCTCAGGGTGCTCCAGAGGACCGCGTGCGCGAGGTGCCAGTCGCGCCAGCCCGGGCCGAAGTGCGACTCGAGGCCGCGCTCCGCGAGCGCGAAGGGGACCTCGCTCGGCCGGCTCCGGTCGAGCGGCATGGGGCCCGCGCTGCTCCGGCTCCGCGGCGTCTCGGCGCCGTCCCACCAGGCGCGAGCGTCCGCCCAGGTGTTCCAGCGCTGGTTGAGGAGCGAGGGGATCGAGTCCGCCATCTCGCGCGGCGAGGGGAGGATCGTGGAGGAGATCGCGCGCTCCTCCTTGTGCTCGGCGCCGGCGATGACGACCCGGCCGCCGCGCTCGGTCGCATTCCAGCCGCCCGGACCCGCGAGCGCATCGAGCGCGGAGCGCGCGGTCGTCGTCGCGGCGACCTCGGGGCTGCACACGGCGCGCTCGATGACGAGCCACTGCGCCGCCTCCGCGGACGGGAGCGAGCGCTCCACGAAGGTGACGCCGGGGAGGCTCGCGGCGAGCGCGCGCGTGCGCGAGGCGGCCTCGGACTCCTTGCCGATGCGCGCCGGGATCCGCTCGCCGAAGAACGCGCGCGGCGGCGCCTCGAGGGTCACGACGCCCGCGGGCGGCGCCTCGGCCGCTCCGAGCGTCACGTCGAACGGGCCGAGCCTCTCGATCTCGGACTTCCGCTCCTCGAACGCGGAGCGCGGGAGCGTGATCGCGGAGATCTCGAGCACGGGCTCGGGGTGCGTCCAGATCTTCTTCTCCCTGGTCTCGAGCTCGACCGGGCAGCGAGTGACCTTCTCGATCTCCGCGCGCTGGACCTCGAGCGGAGAGACCTTCGAGAGGCGGAGGAGGTAGTCGTCGCCCGCCGTCGCGCGCGTCCACACGACCCCGACGTGAGAGAGGAACGTCACGGGGTGTGGGTCGGGCGCGACGGGGGACGGCGTGTCGGGGTGGCGGATCGCCCCCC
>CAZYLP010000200.1:0-7609 GCA_964648345.1 uncultured Planctomycetota bacterium | reverse complement strand
CCGGCAGCGACTTCATCACGGTCTCCATCCAGGACGACGCGTGCGCGAAGTCGCGCGCCCCCCCGCCCCCGACGTGGGAGAGGAACGCCACGGGGAGGAGGACGCGCGCGACGAGGGACGGCGTCTCGCGGACGCGGAACGCCCACCTGAGCACGGAGAGCGGCGAGCGGAGCGCGGCCCCCGCCCACGACCAGACCCGCGAAGGCGTCCGGTCAGGGCGGTGGATCGGGAGCGCGGCCGGCAAGCGGCTCGCGCTCGAGATCCGCTCGATCTCGGCGAGAGGGTGGAGCTGGACCATGGGGAGGCCCTCCGGCTCTCCGTGCTGGTGGGTTCGCTACTTCTCGGGAGGAAGGACGCGGACCTCGACGCGGCGAGAGAGCGCGTCGTTCGCGAGCGGCTTCTCCCAGCCGATCCCCTGGGCGAAGAACTTGTCCTTCTGCTTGCCGAACTGCGGGTACTTCTTCACGAGCGCGTCGATCACACCCTGCGCCCGCGACGCGGAGAGCTGGCGGACCTTGTCGCCGTGACGCTTGAGGTACTCGTCGCCGAGGCTCTTCGCCTCGTCGTACTTCGAGCGGTCCGCGTGGCCCTCGATCACGATCGTCGAGTCGCCGAACTGGGCCGCCATGCGGGCGACCTCCTCGACGATCTTGTCCGAGTTCGGATCGTAGTTGGGGTCCACCTCGCAGATGTTCGGCGCGAAGTGGATCCGCACGACGCGCGTGAGGATCGCGGTCTTCTTCGACGGGTCGAAGTCCGCCTTCACGGGCGCGAACGTCTCGGTGTACTCGTTCTTGTGGTGCTTGTAGTCGGGCGCCACCGCCTCGACGAGGCGCGGGTCGGCGACCTGCGTCCACTTGGGCAGCGTGCGCGGATCGATGAGGCCGGTCCGCGCGTAGATCGAGCCGATCGCGTTCCACGTCGCCTCGAAGTTCGTCGGGCTGTTCCGGTTCGTGAGGAAGTCGAGGTTCTCCGCGCAGTTCGTCGAGTGCGCGTCGCCGAACATGCCCTCGGCCTCGCCGGCCTTGAGCTTGAACGCCTCCTCGACGAGCTTGGCCACGGCCTTCTGGTCCTTCTTGACCAGGTCCATGCCGTCGAAGATCCCGCGGACGAGGCCCTCGAGGACCTCCGGGTGGTCCTTCGCGAAGTCGGCGCGCGCAGCCCACACGTCGGCGATGAGGCGCTTCGCGTCCTTGGTCGAGGAGATGAGCGTGCAGTCCTTGAGCTCCGACAGCTTGTAGATGTCCGGCGCCCACGAGACGCACGCGTCGATCGTCGAGTCGCTCGCGAACGCGGCCGCCGCCTGGAAGGCGTCGCCCGTGAACTTGAACTCGACGTCGTTCGGGTCGATCCCCGCGTAGTGGAGGAGCGAGAGCACGTAGTAGTGCGACGGCGACTGCTGGGCGAGAGCGATCTTGCGCTTCTTGCCGGCCTGCGGCTTCAGGTCGTTCACGGTCTTGATGCCGTGGCGAGCGACGACGCCGTCGCCGCCGTTCGACCAGTCGACCTGCTGGACGATCCTCAGGCCCGAGCGCGAGTCCTTCGCGAGCTCGGGCGCGAAGAGCGCCATCATGTCGAGCGTGCCCCACAGGATGTGGGACTTGCCGGCCGCGAACGCGTCGCGCGCCTTGATCGGGTCGTCGATGATCGAGAGCTCGACCTGGAAGCCGTACTTCTTCGCGAAGATCGAGTCCTTGTTGGGCGCGGTGCCGCCGTTCGCGGCGATGATCGGCGCCCAGCCGATCCAGACGTTGATCGGGAACTTGACGACGGGCTTCGTCTTGTCCCACTCGTAGCTCGACACGCCCTTCACGGGCGGGAGCGACTCCGCCGGCATGTACTCGTACTTGTCGACGGTCGTGATCGGCTTGCCGTTCGGGTTCTCCGCCGGCGCGTCCTTCTTGTCCTGGGCTACGGCTCGCGGAACCCCCACCAAGAAGAGCCCGAGCGCGAGCGCGCCCACCCCACATCCGAGAGACGTAAGTCGATTCATCAGCGGTCTCCTTCAAAATCGAAGCGACCGCCGCCAAGACGCACGTCCGGGGCCGTCTCCGGCCCCGGATCCGAAGTCCAGAAAAACGCGAGAGAAGCGCCCGGGAGGCGACCTGTGCGTAGGCCGCCCACACCAACCTCAGGCCGGGAGGACGAAGCTCTCGACGCCGACGACCGTGCCCGAACCGTCGACCATCTCGACGAGCTCGCTCTCGGTCGGGTGATAGCAGACGCCCTTGCACATCTTCCGCGGGTGAGCCGAGAGCCAGTCGCCCGCCGCCTTCGCGACGGTGTCCTCGATGATCTCGAGGTAGTCGGGGTGAGTGATGAGGCACATCGTGTCGACGATGTCGGAGAAGAGCGTGAGGAGCACGAGGGACTCGGACGCCTTCTCGAAGTGCTTCTTGATCTCGAAGATCGCGACCGCGAGGTCGTAGGCCTCCTGGCAGTTCTTGAGCTTGTCCTGCCGCATGAGCGTCAGGTACTTGTCGAGCCAGACCGTCACCTTCGCGAACTGCTCGCCGAAGACCTCGAACTTGCCCTCGTCCTTGAGGAGCGTCCGGAGCGACGTGAGCATCTTCCCGAGGTCGCGCTTCGAGAGCTCCTTGTCGAGCTCCTTCTGGAGCGCCTTCACCTCGAGGCTCTTGTTCGCCCAGTCGATGACGCCCTGGAAGATCTTGTCGAGGATCGCGCCGCCGGCTCCTCCGCCGACCATGCCGTAGGAGATCACGATGTTCGTCGCCGCGTCGTACGCGCCGTCGCCGAGCTGATCGAACGACTTCTTGCCGAGCTCCTTCGCGACCGCCGCCTTCGCCGCGGCGCCGGCCGACCCGAAGCCGCCGCTCATGAAGGGAGCGACGGCACCCTTCTTGACCTTGCCGTCCGACTCGGCGGCCTTCCAGAGAGCCGCGGCGACCGGATGGGTGATCGCCGGCTGATCGGGGTAGCCGGTGAGCGCCATGACCGGGATGTCGAGCTTCCCGCCCACGCTCGAGTCGTAGAGCTTGGCGAACTGCGCGAAGTCTATGACCTTCTTGTAGAGGTCGTACTTGTAGTTGATCTTCGAGGTCATCGAGCCGGAGTCCACGCGGTTCATGGCGTCGAGGAGCACGCGGCCGAACGGGTTGTAGTAGAGGTTCGGCGCGCGGAACATGCCGAGCGTCGCGCTCTTCTCCGGGTTCTTGAGGCTCGTCGCGCCGAGCTTCTCGTAGCAGGTGCCGCTGCACGAGTGGCGCGCGCCCCAGGTCTGGAGGCAGATCCGGTGGAACGCCTGGCTGATCTTCTCGGGCGTGTACTGCTCGTCGAGGATGTGGAGGATCCGCTTCACCCAGAGGTCGAACGCCAGGAACTCGGTCGCGTCCTTCGCGAGCTTCCCCGAGAGCTCGGCCATGCGGTAGTAGCCCGCCGCGAACTTGCACACGTCGTAGCAGGAGGTCGGCTTGATCGGCTTGTTGAAGACCTGGGCCGCCTCGAAGATCAGCTTCCCCGTGTCGCTGATCGCGGAGAGCTTCTTCTTCTGGATCCAGAAGCGGGACTGGTTCACGTTGTCCCACGTGACCTTCGTGTTCTTCTGGCCCGCGACGGCCGTCTCGAGCGCCTTCATGTGAGGGAGGGCGATGAGGTTGGCGCGGAACGCGCGCCACGCCTTCTTCGTGCACTTGCCGATCGCCCACCCGGTCGCCGCCGCGCCGAGCGCGGCCCAGCCGAACGGGTTCGTCGCGCCGAGGAGGAGCCCCGCGACTCCCGCGCCCGCGTACGCGAAGGCCGGCCCCGAGAGCGTGTAGAGCATCTTGCGCTTGTTGCGGTTCGCCTTGAGGCCCTTCTCCGTCGCCTTGATGACGAAGTCGCTCGTCTTCGCGGGCTTCGAGAGGACCGCGAGGTCGGGGAGGCCCTTCCCCTTCTCGAGGAAGCTGAAGACGTTGTGGAAGAGGAGGTCGACGCGCTCGTCGCGCTCCTCGACGTCGTTCTTCGGACGCGGAAACAGAGTGGCCGGCATGATCCCCCCGCGGTGGAGATTGGAGCCCGTTCGAGGGGTGACCGCAAGCGAGACCCCGGGGCGGCGGGACTGGTTACAGCGAGAGCACCCTCGGTCCCAGGATCCGAGACCTACGCGTCACTCGACGAATCTCCCAAAACACCAAGAGCATTTCTTTTACGCTCACATGACAGCCGCATTCCCTGCACCCGCCCGGATTTGGGTTCCCAGATCCGGGCGTATGAACCTTTGATGACACGGTGCAGGACACGTCCGGGTCCAATCCCCCCCAACAGGGGGTAACCCACTTTATGAAGCGCACAATGCTGATGCCCGCGCTCCTCGTGGTGCTGGGCCAGCTCGGATGCGGTGGAGCCGGAGGCGGAGGCAGCTCGAAGAGCTCGAGCGCCTCGACGACGCCTCCCACGACGAACACGCCCGCGGCGTTCGCCGCGACCGGCTTCTCCCCGGCGAGCGCGCCGTTCAACACGACGACGTCTCTCACGATCACGTTCGGGAAGGCCGTCGACCCGAACTCGCTCGTCGAGGGCACGACGTACCTCGCGGTCGAGGACGACGACACGACGCCCGCGGGTAACTTCAACGTCCTCCCGGGCGCGATCACCTTCGACGCGACCAGCAAGACGGCGACGTTCACGCCGGCGACGCCCTTCAAGGAGGGCCACGAGGTCCGCATCGCGTTCACCTCGGGCGTCCTCAGCACGGGCGGCGAGGCGCTCCAGACGAGCACGGCGAGCTCGGCCTTCTCGCTCCAGTCGGTCTTCGCGGACCAGGTGTTCGAGGGCCGCTACATGCCGACGGCCGCGGGCACGACGACGGTCCCTGGCCCCGGCACCGGCACCACCGGGACGCCGGGTCCGACGGGCCTGCCGACCGGCAACATCCCGCCGCCGACCCAGCCGCCCTCGACCCCGCCTCCGGGTCCGAGCGTGGCGGGCGCGTTCGAGATCGTCCGCACGACGCCGACCGCGAACGCGGTCGACCCCGTCCCGACGACGATCTACATCGAGTTCTCGAACCCGGTGAACAAGGCGACGCTCACGGGCGGCTCGGGCGGCTCGCTCGCGGTGCTCCAGGCGACGAGCAGCGCGACGACGATGAGCTTCCCGAAGTTCGGGATCCGCTGGGAGAACAACGACACGCGCCTCGCGATCGTGCCCCAGCCGCTCTTCACGGCCGGCAAGGACATCTTCGTCCTCTTCGGCACGGGCCTCAAGGACACGAGCGGCAAGTCCCTCACGAAGGGCGTCGCGTCGAGCACGCTCACGAAGAAGACCTGGCTCGCGAGCCTCGTCTTCGAGCTCAAGTTCACCCCGACGCTCGTCCCGACGCCGAGCTTCGGCGGCGACCCGTCGATCTTCAACCTCGAGGCGGGCACCGACCCCTGGTTCATCGACTTCGACCTCCGCGCCGCGCAGTTCGACTCGGACATGCAGAAGCACGGGCTCCTCTCGAGCGACCCGGCGACGAACTCGCTCTGCAAGGCGCGCATCATGGCGTCGCTCCTCGGCACGCTCTCCATGAAGTACGGCCGGACGCCCGACGGGCACGGTCAGGCGGGCGCCTGGAAGATCTCCTTCACGGCGAAGAAGCCCGCGGGCACGGCCGGCGTGGCCTACTCGCGCGAGGCGATCGGCGGCCTGCCGCCCTCCTCGGGCACGCTCGGCATCTCGAACATGGACACGGGCAACAACTCGAAGGACGACAACGGCAAGTCCGGCTCGGGCATCTTCGCGGCCGTGATCTTCGGCGTCGACTCGAAGCTCGACCCGTTCCTCTCGGCGAACGACAGGCAGTACCTCGACGGGAGCTACCAGCTCGGCGCGGGCACCGCGGCGCAGGACGCCCGCATGCTCCGCGTCCACATGGTCATCGACGACTGGTCGCGCGCGCTCGCGAGCGTGACCTCGCACGAGGTCGGCCACTCGGTCGGCCTCACGCACGTCGACGCGCAGCTCAGCATCATGGACAGCGCCTCGACCGACAGCCAGCTCTCGGAGCCGCGCACGTTCTTCTACCCGTCGAGCGCCGCGCTCCTCGACGCGAACCTCGGAAAGCAGTGAGGGGGCCCATCATGAACACCAGGTACGCTCTCGTCGTCGTCGCCGGCTCCCTCGTCGCGGCGCCCGCCTTCGCGGAGACCGTCGCGCGCGAGCAGGTCACGCTCGGCCGCCTCGTCGACTCGTCGAACCGCGTCGTCCTCGCCAAGGTCTCCGCGGCGCCGGCCGGCAAGGTCCACCTCGAGGTCGAGGAGGCCGTGAAGGGCGCGAAGACGCCGTTCGACGCCTCGACGCCCGCCGACCGCACCTGCTGCAACGAGGCGAAGGTCAAGGAGGGCGACCGCGGGCTCTTCTTCGTGAGCCCCTCGGGCGACTTCCACTTCGTGGCCGCCGCGTCCGACGAGGACGCGAAGGCGCTCGTCGCGGCGACGCGCACGCGGCTCGTGACGGTGGGCGGCGCGAAGGACGGGCTCCGCAAGGACCTCATCGCGCAGCTCGCGAGCTCGTGCCGCCGCGTCCGCGAGGACGCCGCGTTCGACCTCTCGGCCAGCAAGGACCTCGTGACGGACGCCGCCTCGCGCACGGCCGTCGCGAACGCGCTCGCCGCGGCCGTCAAGGCCGGCGAGAGCCCGACGGTCCTCCTCGGTCTCGCGGCCCGGACGCCGTCGCCCGCGATCCTCGACGCCGCGATGCAGGCGGCGCTCGTGGCGAAGGACGATGCCACCTTCGACGCGGCGGCGAAGGCCGTCCGCGCCGTCGAGGACGGCGCCGTCACCGTCACGCCGCGTCTCCTCGAGGCTCTCCAGGACGGGATGCGGGGGGGCGAGCAGGCCGCCACGGCCGCGCGCTTCCTCGGCCGCCTCGGCGGCGAGGGCGTGGTCCCGGCGCTCGCGAAGGCGCTCTCGAGCGACCGCGCCGAGCTCCGCCGCGGCGCGATCGACGGGCTCGCTCACGTGACGACCGACGGCGGCTCGGCCGCCGAGGCGCTCGACGGCGTCCTCCGCGCCCCGCGGAACGCCGAGGAGACGCGCCTCGCGCTCGCCGGCCTCGCGACCCTCCCCGAGGGCGCGCGGCTCCTCGCGAACGCGGCGAAGACGAACCCGGACGGCGACACGCGCCGCCTCGCTCACCGGCTGACGCTCGACCCGGTGCAGACGGCGCGGATCATCCGCCTCGATCCGTCGAAGGATCCGTCCGCGAAGGACGTGACGCCGGAGCTCTCGAAGTAACGAAGAGAGAGACCGAACCACCGAAGACACCGAAGGCACCGAATGGCCAAGACGAACGATCTTGGCGATTCGGTGCCTTCGGTGTCTTCGGTGGTTCGTCTTCTTCTTCTCAGAGCCAGCGGCGGACGCGCTTCTCCGTCTCGGGCCAAGGCCGCGCGGGCTCGGCGGCGGGGGCGGGCTCGGGAGTCGGGACCGGCTTCTCGATGGGCGTGGGCGCCGGCGGCGTGGGCGCCGGCGTCGGAGCGGGCGTCGGCTCCACCTCCTCGCCCGAGAGCTTCCGCCAGAGCGACGCGAGGTTGCTGTTCTTGTAGATCTCGAGCTTCCGGTAGCGCCGCAGCTCCTTGGGCTCGAAGGCCGCGTAGACGCTGAGGCCGCAGAGCTCGTCGGCCATC
>CAZYLP010000199.1:0-11518 GCA_964648345.1 uncultured Planctomycetota bacterium | reverse complement strand
CGCGTCCGGCGAAGAAGACGGCGGCTCCGACGATCGCGACCAGCGAGAGTACGAGGACGGGCCCCCCTCCCGGCCTCCCCCCGCTTCGCGGGGGGAGGAGGCCGGGAGGGGGCCCGTGTCCTTCGCGGGCCCCGTCTTCACTTCGCGGATCGTCTCCGCGGAGGCGTCCGCGCTCGAGGCATTCTCGAGCCGCTTCGAGAACACGACGGCATCCGGGATCCGCTTCGCCGCATCGAGCTCGATCGCATCGAGGCAGAGCCGCTCGAGCGCGGCCGGGATTCCCGTCGCGACGGAGCTCGGAGTGGGCCGCGGGTCGAGGCCTTCCTGGACGCGGACGTGCCGCTTCTGGATCGCGGTCGGGTTCCCGTCGTAGGGGAGCTTCGCCGTGAGCGCGATGAAGAGCATGACCCCGAGCGCGTAGACGTCGGCGCGCTCGTCCACGCGCGCGGCGTCGTCGAACTGCTCGGGCGGCATGAAGGCGGGCGTCCCCATGCCGATCCCCGAGCGCGTGACGACGCCCGTGGCCAAGGCGCCGGTCGTGTCGTCCTCGCCCTTCACCTTCGCGAGGCCGAAGTCGGCGAGGAAGACGCGCCCGTCGCTCGCGACGAGCATGTTCTGGGGCTTGAGGTCGCGGTGGATGACGCCCTTCTGGTGGGCCGTCGCGACGAGCTTCGCGGCCGTCGCGAGCCGCGCGACCCGCTCGGAGAGCACTCCCGTCGTGAGGTCGAGCGCCTTCGCGCCGTCCACGAGGTCCATGGCGAGGTAGAGCTGCGAGCCGTCGAGCTCTCCCCAGTCGAGCGCGCGGACGAAGCCCTCGCTGCGGCCGAGCTTGTTCCCGATCCGCGCCTCGCGCTGGAAGCGCGCCTTGAACTCGTCGTAGGAGAGGCCCGAGGCGGACGCGAGCTTGAGAGCCACGCGCTCGCCGAACTTCTGGTCGCGGGCGATGTAGACCGCGCCCATGCCGCCGCGGCCGATCTCCTTCTCGATCGTGTAGCGACCCGCGACCACCGCGCCCGGATTCATGCTCCCCGGAGTTTATCCGATCGTGAAGCTCGAGTTCTTGTTGCCGTTGCCGTCGTCTTCCGAGTCCTTGTTCGCCGGGTCGAGGATCCACTCGGAGCCGTTCAGGACGAACTTGTAGGTGAACTTCCCGGCCTTCATGCGGACGGTCGCCTCCCAGACGCCGTCGGGGCCGGCCGCGAGCGGAGTCCCGTCCTTGTTCCACTCGTTGAACGAGCCCGCGACGGTCACCTTGCTCGGCGTGCCCGTCGGCTTCAGGCGGAACGTGACGGCGAAGTTCCCGTCCTCGAGCTTCTCGACCTGAACTCCGAGCCGCCTGTCGCCGGCGGGCTTCGCGGAGTCGGGCGCAGCGGCGCCCTCGTTGCCACCGCCGCCGCCGACGCCCGTCGCGGTGCGCTCGATGACCGGGACCGTGGAGCGCTTGAGGAACAGGAGCGCGAGGCACGAGCCCGCGAGGTTGCCGTCGAGCTCTCCCTTCGTGCCCTCCTCGAAGTGGCCGTCGTCCTTCTGCGCCTTGAGGATCACCTCCGCGCCCGCGGAGTACCAGTCGTGCGGCCCGAGCCGCTCGGTGCCCGCGAGGGTCGCGGCGCGCTCGAGCGTGTAGAGCCAGTAGAAGAGCCAGTCCGGCTCCGCGCCCGGGTTCGCGTCGGCGCGGAAGCGGTCCGCGAGCCACGCGCAGCCGTCGCGGATCGCCTTCTCGACCTGGGCGGCGAACTTCTTCTCGTAGACGGGATTGTTCTCGAGCTCGCTCTTGCAGACGATCAGGGAGGCGACGCCGGCGGCCGTCATGCTCCCGCGCGGGCCCCAGCTCGTCTTGTAGGACCAGCCTCGCCCCGTCATGGAGGTCTTCGGGCGCTCCTGGGTCGTGCCGTCCTTCTTGAGCTTCTCGCGCGTCTTCTGGGCCGCCTTCTTGTCCTCGACGTCGTCGATGTTGTTGTCGGCCGCGGGGACGTCGAAGTCGGTGACCTTGGGGCCCGTCTTCTCCTGAGTCTCGATGAAGTAGACGACCGACTTCGCGAACACTTCCTGATCGACCTTCACGCCGAGACGCCGCGCGCTCTTCAACGCCACGAGAGCGAACTGCGCGTTCGACACGTCGGCTTCACGATCCGGATACGCCCAGAGGCCGTCCGCCTTCTCGCTCGCGATCAGGAACGCCGTCGCGCGCTGGAGCCAGTCCTTGATCCGCGGGTCCGCCTTGTTGAGGAAGGACTTCTTCACGATCGTGCGGTACGGGTTCGCGGGGTCCGGTTTCTCCGGCTTGGGCGAGTAGAGCGCCTCGAGCGCGAGGATCGAGACGGAGACCTCGTAGACCTTCTTGAACGGCTGCTCGAGGAGCCAGCCGAAACCCTTCTGGATCGCCGGGTCCTCGGGCTTCGTGCCGCACTTCAAGAGCGTGAGCAGCGAGAGCGCCGTCTCCCCGGTCTGGTACGCAGGCGCCCACTTGTCGGTCCACGAGCCGTCGGGCTTCTGGAGCTTCTTGACCCACGCGGTGCCCTTCTCGACGGCCTTGTCGATGCGCGCTTGGTCCGGTTTCGCGAAGACCGGGAGGGCAAGGGCAAGGGCAAGGGCAAGGGCAAGGAACGAAAGCAGGCCGCGGCGTCGCATGCTAGAGATGAGCCCTCCCATGGCGGTACCGGACGCGTGAGCGACGAGAGCTTCAACCTACCGAAAGACCTGGACTTCGAGTGCACGAACTGCGGCAAGTGTTGCCGCGAGAAGTGGGAGATCCGCGTGGACGCTCCGTCCGCGGAGAGGCTCCTCGCGCGCCCCTGGCCCGGTCTCGGCGTGGAGCAGCCGTTCAAGAAGCGCCTCGCCGTGGTCAAGGACGACCTCGAGTGGACCGTCGAGCGGAAGAGCTGCGGCTCGTGCGTCTTCCTCGAGGAGAAGAACCTCTGCCGGATCCATCGCGAGCTCGGTCTGGAGGAGAAGCCGCAGGTCTGTCAGCAGTTCCCCTTCCTGTTCTCCGAGGACCCGAGCGGCGTGACCGTCGGGCTCTCGCACTACTGCCCCGGCGTCAAGCGCGTGAAGGACGCGGCCACGCCGCCGCTCGCCGCGAAGCTCCCCGAGCTGCGCCGCCTCCGCCAGCACGCGATCCGCCTCGTGAAGACGGGCGAGCAGGTCCTCCTCGACGAGGGCTTGCCGCTCGCGTGGGCCGACTACGCCGCCTTCGAGGAGCTTCTCCGCGAGCTCGTCCTCTCCCCCGGCGTGAACCCCGCGGAGGCTTTGACGGCGGCAACGCTCGCCACGAGCATGCTCGTGGACTTCTTGCGCGCCCGCCCCGGCCCGCCCGCGCTCGGAGCGGGCCGCGAGTTCGTTGCCGGCTGGAGGCGCATGGGCGTCGGCCGGATCCTCGCCATGGGCTCGAAGGTGCGCGCGAAGCCGCGCACGGGCCGTCTCCTCCTCCGGCAGTTCCTCTCTCTCGTGGTCGCGACGGCGAGCGTCTCGTGGCTCGGAGCCTTCTCGGGCGGTCTCGCCTTCGTGAAGGAGCTGCTCGGCGTCGGCTCGACGGCCTGCGTGCCGCTCGGAGCGCGCGTGGGCATCGCCCAGGTCCGCTCCGTGGAGCTCCGCTGGGAGGACGCGGAGCCGCTCCGCCTCTACGCCGAGCATGCGCTGTTCCGCCGCCGGCTCCTGCCGCCGCTCGGAGTACGTGTCGGCCTCGCCCTCCTCGTCCTCCACGTCGCCTCGATGCGTCACGTCGCGCGCGCGCGGGCGGCCCTCGCCGGGCGTTCGCAGGCGAGCGCGGAGGACGTGGCCGAGGGGGTCCAGCTCGTCGAGAAGCACTACGCGGCGCACTCCTCGCTCACGAGGGCTTTCGAGTCGGGGCCGGCCCGGAAGATCTTCGCGAAGGTAACGGAGAAGCCTCGTTACGCGTGGGCGGTCCTCCTGGCCTGAACCTGGGAGTGTGGCGTGTCATGTGCCGTGCGGGCAGACTTCGATCGGTTGGACCAGTTCGGCGGCGGGCAAGTCCATTCCGGCCATGCTCGGGGCGAAGGGGACGACGACCGCGAGCACAACGGTGGGGAAGTTCGACGACGGAGTCCGGATCGACGTCGAGAATGGACATCCAGGGCAGCGACCGGGCCAGATTCACGTTCAGTGCGGAAGAATGAAGTACCTCTACGATCATGTCTCGGAGCAGTTCAAAGGCGACCCACCGAACGCCGTCAAGGACCTCATGAAAGAGGCTCGTGTCCGTAAGGCGATTGCGAAGGGCTTGAGACTCCTCGGAGAGTCCAAACTGGCTGAGAAGCTCCTCGGAGGGACGCCGTGAGATCGAACAAACGAATGAAGAAGGACTTGCCGCGGGCGTCCGCTCTCAGCAATCGGCTTCGTGGGCTCCCAGCTCGGCTCGCGCTGGTCGTTCGTTCCGGGGCGATCGAACGGGACGGCTGCGTCGTCTCGAGCCGACTCCACGGCTGGTCACCCGGCGTCGGTCTTGGCGACTTCCCGGATCGCACGGGTCTCGAGTGCTATGTGAACAAGATCCACGTCGACGAGTACGTCGCAGGATCCAGCACCCGCCGCCTGGCCTTCGCTCTCAAGTATGTCAATGCATGGTCGGAGTACCTCGCACGGAAGTTCCGGGATCATAGGTTTCGGTTCATCGTGTCGACTCATCAACGCGACTGCACCGTGCGCTTCCACTGCATTCGACCCGGAGAGAGTTTTCTCGCCGACCCCGATGCATCAGATGGCGAGGAGGGGATCCTCGAGCTCGACCAAGACGAACTGCCCAGGAAGCCGTCCCGACGCCTCCGTGGGTTCAGCGCCCTCAAGAGGCGACTGGGGACCGCCCTCGAAGCAACGAGTCAGGTACCGGCAACCATCGCGCCCCCGGACTCCGAGAGCGAGGAGCTCCTGGCGGTCTTCATAGGAGACTCGCTCAGTGCGGAGTAGAGGCGCGCTGTTATCCGCATGGTGGCGCCGCGGACTCAACGCGTTCGACCGCTTCCACTCCTCGTTCCCGACCCGACGGCGCGCAGCGATCCTCAAGTCGACCCTGGCGCACCAGGCTCAGCGGCTCGAGTCGAGTCGGATCGACCGACGTGGGCGACTCTTCTCTCCGCTCTGTCTCGCGCTCGGATCCACCTGTGCTCTTCTGGGGGTCACTCCGAGCGCCTCCAACTGGGCTTCAGCCGCGAATGAAGGTGACCCAGCCGAGCTCGATTTTCTCGAAGCCCACGCTCTAACGGCGATGAAGTTCGGGCTCGCATGGACGGGTGCACGACGTGCGGAAGCGCTGGAGGTGGCGGCACACTTTCTCATGCGTCTCCTCGTCGCGTACGCCCGGCACTGCCGAGCGGCTTCCGACCCCGCCCTCGCACACTTCCAGAGGCTCCTGCCAGCAGCCCGCACCACGTCTCGGCCCGGCCGATAGCGACACGAATGCGGCTAACAACTTAACCACCTGGACTTACGTCAGACCGTCCGTTCGACAAGTTTTTGCGGATTCTCGCCCCAAAGCACGGCGCTCGCGGGTGTCACGAGCTTGGAGGCGAAGGACGCAATGCTTGTCCAGCAGAACGGGAAGGTCGCGGTCGCCGCGCTCGGTTCGCTGCTCCTCGGGAGCGGCTTCGGTCTGGTCCCCGTCGGTCGCTTCGTCGGGGCGCGCGCGACGGAGCCGCAGCCGCCGAAGCCTCCGATCCCTTACTGCACGCTGCCGCCGCCCGCGTTCACGGGCCACCCGAGCCGTGCGATCACGAAGACCGGCCCGCTGACCGTCGAGGCGATGCTCAGCCAGTCGAAGCTCGCCGCGGGGACGGACGGGACCGTCTACGTGGACGTGAAGATCACCGCGGACAACCTCCAGACGAACGCCGACGACCGGCGCCCGATCGACTTCGCGCTCGTCCTCGACGTCTCGGGGAGCATGGCGGAGGCAAACAAGATCGGCCTCCTCAAGCAGGCGTGCCTCGACCTCCAGAAGCAGATCTCCCCGAAGGACCGTGTCGCCGTCGTCGCCTTCTCCACCGACGCGCGGACGCAGTTCCGCCTCCAGGAGACGACGCCCACCTCCATGAACGACTACCGCCGCGCGATCGAGGAGCTCCTCCCGCGGGGCGGCACGAACATCTCCGCGGGCCTCGAGCTCGGCGCGGCCGAGCTCACGCGGATCGTCCGCGACGGCGCCGCGCGCCGGATCATCCTCCTCACCGACGGCCACCCGAGCCCGAACCTCGGGACGTGGACGCCCGAGGGCCTCCGCGGGATCTGCGCCAAGCTCCAGCAGCAGGGCACGTCGGTCTCGGTCGTGGGCCTCGGCCTCGACTACAACTCGCGCCTCCTCTCCGACATGGCCGAGGCGGGCGGCGGGACCTACCACTACGTGGACTCGGCCGAGCGCATCGCCGGGATCTACGACGCCGAGCTCCGCTCGCTGCGCTCGCTCGTCGCGACGGGCGTGAACGTCACGATCGAGGGCGTGAACGGCGCCGAGCTCGTGGACCTGATCGAGTGGAACGGCCGGCGGGACGGCCAGAAGCTCACGATCAACGCCGGCGACTTCGAGTCCGGCCGCGCGACGAAGATCGTCGCGCGCCTCAAGGCGCGGACGTGGCGCGACGGCTGCGAGAAGCGCGGCACCGGCTCGTTCAGCGACGAGGTCGTCCGGGTCGCGCTGACCGGTCAGGCGTCGAGCCCCGCGGCCGCCGAGTCCAAGAGGATCGCCGGGCTCCGGGCCGACCTCGTCCTCGGCGCCGAGATCACGACGGACGCGCAGCTCGCCCAGGCGAGCGTGATCCGCGAGGCACAGAAGGACGTGGAGGACGCGCAGGTCGGCGACCTCCTCGAGAAGGCTCGCGCCCGCGCGGAGAGCGGCGACACGGCCGGCGCCCGCGCCTTCGCGGAGCAGCTCAAGCAGAAGCGCTCGACGGTCACCTACAAGGCCGGCGACGGCAAGCTCGAGACCATGAGCGTGGACCAGATGATGAACGCCTACGAGAGCCGGGACACGGAGGAGCGCGCGCGCGCCCTCCACTTCTCGCGCTCGGCCGCCTCCTCGGCGGCGAAGTGAAAGGACCGGACATGATCCTCCTCACGACCCCCACCAGCCGGATCCGCTCCTCGCTCCTCGCCGCGCTCCTCGGCGGCCTCGCGGGCGGCGCGCTCGTCCCGCAGCTCACGCTCGCCGCCGGGCCGGTCGCCGCGCGCGCCGCCTTCGCGGGGATCGCGGCCGGGCTCCTCCTCCTCGTCCGCGGCGCGAAGAACGGGCCGGCGCGCGTCGCGATCGCGGCCGCGCTCGGCGCGGGCGCCGCGTTCCTCGAGAAGTCGCTCCCCGCGGGCTTCGGCCCCGCGCTCGTGGGCCTCGGCCTCGCGCTCGTCCTCGCCCCCGAGGGCAAGCTCGGCGCGCTCCAGCGGCTCCTCCGCGGCCTCTCGGGCGCGGCGGGCGCGCTCCTCGCGGCGATCGGCGTCGGGGCGCTCGCCACGACCGCGCTCGGCTCGACGGCCGTGCTCTGGGACGGGACGCTCGGCGTCGGGATCGCGCTCGGCGCGACCGCGGGCGAGCTCCTCCACTCGCTCCTCCTCGTCTCGACCTCGCCGCCGGCCGAGCTCGAGGCGGCGCGCGTCAAGCTCCTCGGCGACGGCCGCGCGACGGTGGACATGGCGCGCGGCGCCTACGTCCGGACGTGCGAGGCGGTCGTCGGCGCGGCCTCCATGAGCGTCTCCGACAAGGTCGAGACGCTCACGACGGCCCGCGACCTCGCGGTGACCGCGGCGCGCTCCTCGCTCCAGGCGGACGAGGTCGCCCGCGCGAAGGCGTCCGTCAACTCCGGCCCCGCGGGCTCCGAGGAGGTCCGCGCGACGCGCGAGCGCGTCACCGAGCAGCTCTCGCGGAAGCTCGCGAAGGCTCGCGACGACGCGTCCCGCGCCGCGACGGCCCTCGCCGAGCTGGCGATCGCCGTCGCCGAGCGTGGCGCGCACGAAGACACGGCCGCGACCGAGCTCGCGACGCGCGCTCACGGCCTCGCGGTCAGGATCCACACTCCGGTGGATCCGAACGCGGCGCTCAAGTCGTAGGGGGGGCCGCGGGGGGCCGGTGGGCGCGGCCCCCCACGCATCGAGGAGGTCCTAGACGTGCGACGAGGCTCGAGGAGAATGGAGGTGAGGTCGAAGGGTGTCGCAACGGGACTCGGGGAGACCGGACATAGGTGTCGCGGCGCCGAAGGCGCAGCCCACCGGGTCCACGCCCGACGATCCCCCGGACGAGGTGCTCGAGGCTCAGTGGAAGCAGGGCTCGGCGCCGGCGTTCGCGATCCTCTTCGAGCGATGGCACGGTAGGGCGTACGCGTTCGCCATGCGACGGACCAACGGGGATACGACGCTCTCGGAGGATGTCGCGCAGCGAGCCTTCGTGAACCTCTACGCGAAGCCGCCCTCGGGGACCGGCAAGGGGAGCTGGAAGACGCTCCTCTTCACGGTCGTCGAGAACGAGCTCCGCACGGAGGCGCGGAAGCGCGGACGAAGGAAGGAACAGAACATCGAGGTGACGCTCGAGGCACGCTCGAGCGGCTCCGAGACGCCGGACGCGACGGTCGCGGACGACGACGAGAAGACGAAGATCCAGGCGGCTCTGGCCGAGCTGACGGACGAGGAGCGGACGGTCGTCCTCCTCCGCGAAGTGGAAGGGCTCACGTTCCGGGAGGTCTGCGAAGCCACGGGCTTCACCCGGGACGTGGTGCGTGGAAGACTCGGGAAGGCACTCGCGCGCCTCCGGCGCGCGCTCGAGAGGAGAGCGTCATGACCGACAGCCAGTGCCCGCGCGACGAGCTCCTCGCGGCCCTCGAGCTGGGCGCGCTCAGCCCCGCCGAGGAGCGCGACCTCCACGCTCACCTCCCCTCGTGCGCCGTCTGCCGCGAGGCCCTCGAGGAGAACCGCCGCGCCGCGAGCGCGCTCCGCGCCGTCGTCGCGCCGCGCCCGAGCAAGGAGGCGCGCGACCGCGCCTACGCCGCCGTCCTCGCCGCCATGGAGCGCCCCCGCGCCGAGCAGCCGGCGCCCCCGTCCGAGGTGAAGCTCGAGGTGAAGCCCGCCTCCGCACGCGCGCCGCGCACGAGCTCCAAGGCGAAGCTCGTCGTCACCATGAAGCCGGCGCAGCCCGCGAAGCGCGCGGGCTTCAGGATCGTCGGCGGCATCGTCGCGGCCGCGGCGTGCATCTTCGTCGTCGTCGGCGTGTTCTCGAGCGACCGCCACGCCGCCGCGCCCGCGGCCGCCGAGAAGCAGCTCGGCCGCGCCGACCTCCCGTCCGCTCCGACGAGCTCGAGGAAGCCCGTGCCCCCGTCCGACCCTGCGCTCGGGGCCGCGAGGCCCCCGGCTCCGCCCGCCGCGCCCGCTCCGCCGCGCGAGGCTTTGGCGCGCGATGAGAAGTCGAACGCGAACGCGTTCAAGCGGGCGCAGCAGGGTCCTGAGACGCAGCCCTTCCCCGGTGCGACCGAGACGCAGCAGGCGGACCGCGGCTTCGACGAGAAGCCGCTGAAGGAAGAGGACAAGGGCGGCGTCGCCGCCGCCGAGCCCCGCGCCACGAGGGTCCCCTCGCAGGGAGAAGCGCTCCTCGCGCGCCGCAAGCTCCTCGACAAGGCGCGAAGGATCGTCGCCCTCGAGGACTACGATGCGACGGTGCGCCGCGAGCGCACGACGCAGCCCAGGCGGAACGCGCCTCCGCCCTCGGCGCCCAAGGCCGGCAAGGAGGGCGGCAGCAAGAGCGACGACGACGCGACGGAGAAGGCCGGCGACGGGACTCCGACCGGCGGCGCCGCGGCCGGCGAGAAGAAGAAGCAGGCCGCCGAGAGCGCCGAGAAGCGCGACGCGCCCGCGCCCGAGCCCGCGCCCGGCAAGAAGGTGAAGGACGAGGCGAACGACGAGGCGAAGCTCGAGGCCGAGCAGGAGAAGGCGGACAAGCTCGGCGCCGACAAGGCTCCCGCCGCCAAGCCCGCCGACCGGAAGGCGGCCGAGCCCAAGGCCCAGGTCCTGTTCTCGGACCCCTTCACGGACGCGCGGAAGCTCCTCGTCGAGGACGGCGCCGACGCTTACTGGGTCGCCTCCGTCGTGAAGGACTCGGCGATCGCCCTCCTCGACTCGCGGTCGCCGATCCACCCGGACGACGAGGCCGAGAACGCCGTCCTCCTCCGGATCCTCGACGAGCACCTCGCGCGCGAGCGGAAGGACGTCGAGTGGGCGCGCCGCGCCGTGGCTCTCGAGAGCGCGATCGAGGGCGCGCGCCTCAAGGCGAACGTCGATCGCGCGAAGGCGCTCCTCGAGCAAAAGAAGGCGGCCGAGAAGCAGTCCGCCAAGTAGCGGGCCTCCGGGCTGATCAGGTCCGCGGCCGGTCGCGCTCCTGCTCGAGGATCACCTCGAGGTCGGGCCGGCAGCTCCGGCAGCCCGAGCACGCGCGCGTCCACGAGCGCACCTGGTCCACCGAACGGAGGTCGTGCTCGCGGATGTAGCGGCGGATCCGCCCCTCGCGGACGTGGAAGCAGTGGCAGATGAGCCGGCCCTCCTTCTCGAAGGGGTTGGGCTCGCCCTTGAGCGCGGCGAGCGCGGCGCGGAGGAGCTCGTGCCCCGGCGTCGCGGCGCCCGGGTTGTCGAGCGACTCGAGCCGCGCCGCGAGCGTCTCCACGGTGATCGCCTCGAGCTCGGCCACGGTCTTCCCGGGGAGGAGCGTCGTCAGGACCGAGCAGCTCGGGTCCGACTGGCGGTCGCCCCCGTTCGTGAAGCTCGCGTCCTTGACGCGCCCGTCCTCCATCTTGAGGTAGAGCGTGAGCGCCTCCTCGGGGCGGCGACCCTCGACCATGCCCTTCACCGTCGCGTCGGGGATCTCCCGCTTGTTCCGGGGACGGCGGAAGTGATCGAGGATGACGCGCGGGATCATCGAGCCGCCACCATAATAGAATGCCCGCATGGCGGACCAGCCGGCCGCGCTGGAAGTTCAGGGGCTCACCTACACCTACCCCGACGGGACCGAGGGGCTCCGGGGGGTCGGCTTCTCGGTGGCGCGCGGGGAGGCGGTCGCGCTCCTCGGCGCGAACGGCAGCGGCAAGAGCACGCTCCTCGCGAACCTGGTCGGCGTCCTCCGCGGCCGGGGCACGATCAGGGTCCTCGGCATCGAGCTCGGTCCGAAGACGCTCCGCGAGGTGAGGCGCCGGACGGGCGTCCTGTTCCAGGACGTGGACGCCCAGCTCTTCTCGCCGCGCGTCCTCGACGACGTGACGTTCGGTCCGCTCAACCTCGGCCGCACCGCCGCGGAAGCCGAGGCGGTCGCGCGCACGGCCCTCGCGCGCGTCGGGCTCTCGGGCTACGAGCTCCGCGTCCCGCACCACCTCTCCTTCGGCGAGAAGAAGCGCGTCGCGATCGCGTGCTCGCTCGCGCTCGACCCGGAGCTCCTCCTCCTCGACGAGCCGACCGCGGGCCTCGACCCGAAGAGCGCGAGCGAGCTCCTCGACGTCCTCTCGGACCTCAAGGCCTCGGGGAAGACGATCGTCGCGACGACGCACGACCTCCACCT
>CAZYLP010000198.1:0-11541 GCA_964648345.1 uncultured Planctomycetota bacterium | reverse complement strand
GGAAGATCATCGAGCAGACGCCGAACATGGCGAAGGACTCCGAGGCCGTCACCAAGTGAGCGCCGAGGAGGCACCGCAGACCCAGGCCGACCAGCGGGCCGATGCCGCCTTCACGCTCGGGGAGGAGGGCGTGGGCCTCCTCGACTCCGAGTTCCTCGCGAAGGTGGGCAAGCTCGACCTCGTCTCGAGGAAGATCCTCCAGGGCCGCATGAAGGGCGAGAAGCGCTCGAAGAAGAAGGGGCGCTCCGTCGAGTTCGCCGACCACCGCGCCTACGCGCCCGGCGACGACCTCCGCTTCCTCGACTGGAACATCTACGGCCGCCTCGACCGCCTCATGATCAAGCTCTTCCTCGAGGAGGAGGACCTCCACGTCTACGTCCTCCTCGATGCGTCGGCGTCGATGGACTACGGCCGGCCGAACAAGTTCCGTTACGCGCAGCGGGTCGCGGCGGCGCTCGGCTACATCGGCCTCGTCAACATGAACCGGGTCGGCGTCGGAGTCTTCTCGGACAAGCTCGACCACGTCCTCCGGCCCGAGCGCGGGCGGCACAACGCGTGGAAGCTCATGCGCTTCCTCGAGGACAAGAAGCCGCAGGGGAAGACCGACCTCCAGGCCGCCTGCAAGCGCTTCGCGCTCGAGCACCCGCGGCGCGGAGTGGTCGTCATCATCTCGGACTTCCTCGACCGGCGCGGCTACGAGGACGCGATCCGCTACTTCGTGGCCCGGAAGGCCGACGTCTTCTGCCTCCAGGTCCTCTCCGAGCAGGAGCTCGACCCGCCTCTCGGCGGCGACTTGAAGCTCCACGACATCGAGGACGGCGACGAGACCGAGATCACCGTCTCGGGGCCGCTCCTCAAGGCCTACAAGAAGAACCTCGCCGCCTTCCTGGGCGGCCTCCAGGACTTCTGCAGCTCGCGCGGCGCGAACTACCTCACCGCCTCGACGGCGCTGCCGTTCGACCGGCTCGTGCTCGACTTCCTCCGCGAGCGAGGCCTGGTGCACTGATGGGCGCGCACTGATGGGTGGGCTCGACTTCCTGGACATGCGGTGGGTCTACGCGGCGCCCTTCCTCCTCGCGGCGCTCGTGATCCTCTACTTCTTGAAGCTCAAGCGCCGCGAGATCGACGTCTCGAGCACGTTCCTCTGGAAGAAGGCCCTCGAGGACCTGCGCGTCAACTCGCCGTTCCAGCGGCTGCGCATGAACCTCCTCCTCATCCTCCAGCTCCTCGTCCTCGCGGCGATCCTCGCCGCGCTCGCGCGGCCGGTCGCGAACCTCCGCGGCCTCACGGAGCGGAACCACGTCATCCTCATCGACCGCTCGGCGTCCATGCAGGCGACGGACGGCGGCGGAGGGAAGACGCGCCTCGCCCGCGGCCTCGAGGAGGCGCGGAGGATCGTGGACGGCCTCCAGAGCTGGAACGTCATGAACGACCGCGCCGTGCTCGTCGCCTTCGACGAGCAGGCGGAGCTCCTGACGCCGCTCACCGAGCAGAAGTCGCTCCTCCGCGACGCGCTCGGCCGGATCACGGCCACGGACCGCCGGACGAACCTCCGCGGCGCGATCGAGGTCGCGCGCGGCGTCCTCACGAACCTGAAGCAGCCCGTCCTCACGATCATCTCGGACGGCAAGGTCGGCGAGACGAAGGACCTCGGTGTCCCCGCCGACGTCGAGGTCCACTTCGTGAAGGTGGGCGAGCCCGCCGAGAACCTCGCGATCGCGAGCCTCGAGGTCCGGCGCGCCTTCGAGGGCGGCGAGGCGTCGCGCGCCTTCGCGACGGTCTTCAACGGCGGCGAGACGAAGCGCACGGTCGGCGTGGACTGCTTCCTCGAGGAGGAGCTCGTCGCGTCCAAGGAGGTCGAGATCGGCCCCAAGGAGCAGGCGAGCGTCGCCTTCGAGTCGCCCAAGCTCCGCAGCGGACGCCTCCGCGTCGCCGTGGACGCGAAGGACGTGCTCGAGGTGGACGACGTGGCCTACGCCGTCCTCCGCGAGAAGAAGGACGTGCGCGTCCTCCTCGTCTCCGAGGGGAACCCGTTCCTCGAGCGCGGCCTCGAGCAGGACCCGCTCGTCAAGAAGGACGCCGAGGGCCACGTCCCGCGCCTCGCGCCGGGCAGCTTCGTGGCGAACGACGCGGGCCTCACCGCGTACGACCTCGTGATCCTCGACCGCGTGGAGCTCAAGGCCCTCGGTCCCGGGAACTACATCCTCATCGACACGCTCCCGCCCTTCGAGGGGATCCGCCAGAAGGGGAGCGCGAACAAGCCCCAGGTCGTGGACTGGGACGAGGGACACCCGGCCTCGCGCTTCGTCTCCTTCACGTCCCTCGACCCGATCTCGGCCCGGCGCGTCGAGCTCCGCAAGGAGGACCGCGTCGTCGTCGCGGGCACGCCCGCGGGCACGGAGGGCCGGCGGCCGCCCAGGCGCAAGCCGGGCGAGCCGGCGCCCGCGGCCACCGACGAGGCGCTCGGCGTCCCGCTCATCTTCGAGGCCCGCGACGGCGACCGCCACTGCCTCGTCATGCCGTTCGACCTCATGAAGACGCAGGGCTGGCCCCTCAAGGCCGCGTTCCCGATCTACCTCGCCAACGTCGTCCGGTGGCTCGGCGGCGCCGGCCGCGACGAGCGCTCGCTCGGGGTCCGGACGGGCGAGGTCGCCGAGCTCCCGATCCCGAAGGGCGCCACCAGGGCGACCATCTTCGACCCCCGCGCCCAGGAGCGGCCCATCACGATCAAGGCGAGCGACGAGGACGTCCTCCGCTTCGCGGACACGGGCGTCGCGGGCTTCTACAGGGTCAAGTTCGAGGGCACCCCGGAGCTCGAGAAGGCTCCGCCCGTCTGGTTCGCCGCGAACCTCTCCTCCGCCGAGGAGTCGGACGTGGCCCCCGCCGCCAAGATCGAGCTCGAGAGCCTCGCCCTCACGGCCGAGGCCAAGTCCGAGGAGGCGCGCCGCGAGCTGTGGAAGGCGTTCGCGGTCGCCGCGTTCCTCGTGCTCATGGTCGAGTGGTGGATCTACAACCGGCGCATTTACGTCTAGATAACGAGCAAGCTATACATACATATAGATATTGTGAGCGGTATCAGCGCTCACGAGGTCTGCGGAAGGCCGACATCGAGAGCGAGAGCCCGTTCACGTAGAGGTCCGCCTGGCCCGTCACGATCGTGAAGCGGATGAGGCCGCTCTCGGGGTCCACGTACTTCTTGATGGCCTCGGCCCCTGCTCTCTGGGCGAGCTTGTCGGTGTCCCAGGAGTCGCGCTGCCTCTCGAGCTTGTCGACGGTCACGAGCCTGCCGTCGGTCCAGTTCCAGTAGTCGTAGTGGGACTTGTCCTTGTCGGGCTCGCTCGCGAGGTTCCAGATCAGCTCGAGCCGCCTGACTTCGAGCGGGGCCTCCTTGCTCGCGGGGAACCGCCACTCGTAGGTCACGTAGCCGTCGTCGCTCGTCGCCGGGACATACCCGACGCGGGCCGGTGAGCCGGAGCCACCCGAGAAGGCGTCGTAGCCGCGGCCGCGGAGGACGAGGCCCGGCATGTCGCGGATCCCGATCTCGGGGCCGCTCGCGTCGATCGTGGTCTCCGAGAGGACGAGGGCGCGCGCGACCTCGACGGTCGCGGTCGGGTCGAGGACGACGCCGCCCAGGTCCTTCTCGACGCAGCCGGCGACAAGGGCCGGGACGACGCCGGGGCCCGGGTTCATGGCCTGCGCGCGGCGGAGCAGGGAGGCGCGGAACCGCGCGCTCATGTCGCCGCCGAAGGGGTCGCCGCCGCCGGGGCCGTAGGATTGGGAGTCGCCGTAGCGCGCCTTGAAGTGCGAGTCGAGCCCGCGGCGGATCCGGTGCTCGAGGGCGAAGCCGCCCGAGCGGCGCTCGAAGGGCACCTGGTCCACGGCCGTCTTGTCGCCCGGACGCAGGTCCGGGAGGTCGATGTAGCGGTCGCCCACGAGGATCACGGGCGTCTCGATCGTGAGCTGGGTCTTGTTCTCGACCGTCCCGACGACGCGGGGCCCGACGTACTTGAGGTCCACGACGAGGCCGCCGAGGGCCTCGAGGCGGGTCGCGCGGAAGCGCCTCAGCTCCCAGGTCGCGAGCTCGACCTCCTTCAAGGTCACGTCGCCCGTGCCCTCGGGCTGGATGACGTGGCCCTTGCGGCCGTTCGCGCGCTCGGCGATCGGGGCGACGGCCGAGCCCTTGGGCGCCGTCGCGTCGAGGACGCCGCGCTCGGTCGAGAAGAAGCCCGTCATGGTCTCCACGCGCGAGCGGCCCTCCGGGCTCCCCGGGAGCTCGACGATCGCGGCCCGCGCGACGAGCGCGCCCGAGCCGTGGACGTACCAGCCGATCGCGTAGAACAGGATGCCGAAGACGACGGCGATCACGGCCGCGCTCGCCATGGCGAAGTCGCGCTTCCCGAGCCGCGTGAGGACGAGGTAGTTGAGCGGCGCGACGAGCGTGACGTAGAGGATGAGGAGCGGAGCGACGAGGAGCGAGCTCGGCGGGTTGAGCGTCTTCAAGGCCTCGCTGACGTTGAGGAGGACCTCCTCGAGGGGAGGAGCGACCGGCGAGGGCTGGAAGGAGTCCAGGTCCTCGTAAGGCGCGTGCGCGGCGAGGGCGAGGATCGTCTTGCCGCCCGCGCCCTTGTCGGTGCCCCAGCACGTCTTGAGCGTCGCGAGCGGGAAGGCGAAGTACGTGATCCGGCCCGCGCCGTGGCGGCCCCGGACGATGAGCGGCTCCTCCGCGGTGCCGGCCAGGATCCGCGCGCCCGGCTTGGCGATGACTCGACGGACGGACGTCTGGACGCGCTCCATGGGGCTCGTGTCGGGCACGAGCGACTCGAGGGCGTGGAGGTCCTGCGTCCGGATCGCGGCGCCGGCGGCCGGCAGGGCAGGGAGGGCCTCATCGTCGAGACTCCCGAGGCCCTCCGTCGCCTTGCCCGAGAAGGCGACGAGGAGGTCGCCGCCGAGCTCGACCCACTCCATGAGCGCCTTGACCTGCTGCTTGGAGAGGGGCCGTGGGTCCACGTCCGAGAGGATCACGAGGTCGAAGGCGCCGTAGCCCTCGGGCCTCTCGGGCAGGGAGGCCGGGTCGCCGTGCTTCACCTGGAGCTCGTAGCTCCGGCGCGGGCCCGGGACGGCCGCGCCGCCGAGCGAGACGGCATCGTCCTGGTCCGAGCTCGTGACCGAGAGGGCGAGGAGGTCGTTCGTGCGGAGGTCCAGCTTCGGGTGGGGCGCGGCGACGATCGACTCGCCGGTCGAGACCTCGAAGACGACGCAGATCCGGTCCGGTTCCTTGTCCTGGCAGTAGTAGTAGAGCTCCTCTATGCGCTTGCCGCCGCGCGGGATCTTGATCGGCCGCTCGTAGAAGAGGTCCTGCTCGGGCACCGAGGAGAACGTGACGCCCGCGGCCACCTCCACGGAGCGGAAGACGCGGAGGAGCCCCTCCACGTCGGTGGCGCCGTCGTTCTGGAGGACCGCCGTCAGCGGCACGAACCGCCGGGGCTTCCCGAAGACCGTGGGCGCGCCGGTCCCGAGCCCGCGGAAGCTGATCGTGACGCCGGGCTTGCGCTGGAGAGTGTCCTGGGCGCGCGCGGTCGGGATGAGCCAGAGGAGCGACAACGCCGCCACGACTGCCGCTCGTCTCATCGACCCTCCGCGACGGAGCGACGCTAGCACCGCGTCTGCTCGTTGTCTACACACCGGCCTCGCCTTGCGACCCCTGAAGTTCGCGGTTAATTTCAGCCGAAACAAAGAGTTGGAGCTTCCACTTGTCGACCATCGAGGTCACCTGCAACTGCGGCCGCGTGTACGTCCTCCCGGGCGACAAGGAAGGCCGGAAGCTCCAGTGCCGCCGCTGCGGCGCCGTCATCACGATCCGCCGCGACGCCGAGCCGGGCGTCCTCGTCCCGTTCCGGACTCCGACGGATGACGACGACGAGGGCACGCGGGTGGACTCGCCGCCGAAGTCGAAGCCGGCGGCCCCGAAGCCCGCAGGGTGGGGCGCGGGGAGGCTCGAGCTGAAGCCCCTCGACGACTCCCAGGCGCCCCTCCGCCGCTGCCCGAAGTGCGGGCTCCAGGACGATCCGACGATCGTCATCTGCATCCGCTGCAGCTTCGACTTCCGCGACCTCCTCGCTCCGAACACGACGACGGAGGGCATGCCCGGGATCGGAGCGCTGCCGCCGCCGCCGACGCCCGTCTCGAACGTCCGCACGCCGGTGCAGAAGCCCCTCGGACGGCCGAGCACCGTCAAGATCACCAAGGCCGAGCTCTCGAAGGCCGAGCGAGCCCAGGACGAGCGGATCGCGCGCGTCGAGACGCTCGCGAAGGTCTCCTTCATCCCGCTCCTCGGCATCGCGCCCGGGACGATCGCGCTCGTCCTCTCCATGGTCGGGAACGGGCCGGTGCGCGAGCTCCCCGCGCCCTCGCGGAAGGCCGTCGAGTCCCGCCTCGGGACGGCGCGGCTCATGGCCGTCGCGACGCTCCTCATCTGGCTCGGTGTCGTCGCGTTCTACGCGTTCATCTACCTCCCGCAGCAGAAGCACGAGATCCGCGAGAACCAGGCGGCGAGCTGCAAGGCGCACTTCCAGACGCTCGGCCGCTGGATCAACGAGGCCCGCGGCGAGAAGGGCCGGTTCCCGGCGGACGCGAAGAAGACGCTCGCCGACGGGATCCTCGACCTCGCGGATCACCACGGCGCGAGCGAGACGCTCAGCTGTCCGCTCCTCGGCGGCGAGAGGTATGCGATCGACGGCGGGCTCGCGGCCGTCCTCCCCACGACGAACCGGGAGTACCTCATCGTCTGGGACGCGAGCCCTCACGCCGAGCCGGACGGCGTCGTCAAGTGGTTCGCGCTCCGCGCGGACGGTCAGCTCGAGGAGTTCCGCACCGCGGCGCTCTTCGACAAGGCGCGCACGCGCCCCTCGGAGGCGGCGGTCGCGGTCAACCAGACCGGCTCCTCGAGCGCGAGCAACGGCAACGGCTCGACGGGGCAGGGGAGCGGGGGGCCGCGGACGCCCCAGAAGCAGCCGATCGAGGGCTTCGAGCCCAAGAGGACGGCGCTCATCGCGCTCGCGAAGGACCTCGACGGGCGCGATCCGAAGCTCCAGAAGACGATCACCGAGGACGAGCTCGCGAAGAAGGTCGGGCTCGCGCCGGCGGACCTCATCACGCAGGTCCTGCGCTACGGCGACGACGACCTGCGCCACGTCGCGGCCCGGGTGATCGCCCGCCTCGACCTCCCTGGCCCCGAGCTCCTCCGGCTCGCGGAGCAGCTCGGGAAGGACGCCGACGTGGAGGCCCGCTGGACCCTCATGCTCGGTCTCAAGAGGGCAGGGGTGCCCGCCTGGCTCGACGCGTGCGCGGCCCTCGCGGCCGAGACCGGGTCCGCCGTGAGCGACCGCGCCCTCGGCCTCATCTCCGACGAGGCGCTGAGCGGCAAGGACGGTCTCAAGCGCGTCCTCCTCCGCGCGCGCGACCGGCGCGCCATCACCAAGGCGGGGAGCGACCAGGCGATCTTCGTCCTGCCGGCCGACGTCTACCCGACCCTCGCGCAGCTCCTCGACGACAGGGACGTGGGCGCCGAGGCGCTCGGCGTCCTCTCGCGCGGCGGCCCCGAGGTCGAGGCCGTCATCGAGCCGCTCTTCGCGAGCACCGACTCGCGGGTCCGCGAGCTCGCGTTCCGGGCGCTCCGCTCGAACCTCGGCTGGCGCGAAGCCTCGCGGCAGCCGCTCCACGACAAGCTCAAGGCGGAGAAGGACCGGAGGGTCAAGGAAGCCATCCTCCCCCTCCTGACCGACACGCTCGACACGGAGACCATGAAGCGAGCCCTCGAGGTCCTGAGGGAGGCGACGGGGGACTCGGTCGCCGGCGTCGCCCGCAAGATCCTCTCGGGCACGAAGGACAAGGACGCGCTCGCGGAGATGCTCCGCGAGCTCGACAAGCCAGGGCCTTGCCGCGACGAGGTCCTCTCCGAGCTGCGGAAGCCGCAGCGCATCCTCGACGAGTCCGTGTCCGAGGTCATCTTCCTGAACGGGTTGACGCTCCAGCCCGCGGGCCAGGAGACGGCGCTCGGGCTCGCCTTCCTGCGAGTGGACGACGTGGGCCACCGGTTCATCCTCCGGGCGGCGACGCAGTCCACGTCGGCCGCGGTCCGCGAGGCCGCGTGGAAGCTGTTCGTCGACGGGGCGCGCTACTCGGACAAGCTCCGCTCCGAGATCCAGGAGGAGATCGTCACGCGCCTGACCAAGGAGCCCGAGATCAACGTCAAGGCGCACATCTTCGCGCTCCTCGGGAAGTACGAGTTCCGCACGCCCCAGAGCGTCACGACCTGCGAGGCGCTCGCCCGGAAGACGACCGAGCCCCAGGACGTCCGCGAGCGCGCCGTGATCGCGCTCGGTCAGTCCACGGACCCGCGCGCGCCCACGAGCATCGCGGACGTGATCGACATGCTGAAGGACCACCCGAAGTACGTCGCCTCCCTCAAGCTGCGCGAGTACACGGGCGCCACGACGATGAACTACTCGTCGGGCGAGTGGCGGAAGCTCCTCAAGGAGAACGACGCGGCCATCCGGAGGAAGCTGAAGGACCGCGACGACGCGGACCGCATGGAGTTCAAGGTCCGGCAGGAGCAGGCCGAGCAGCGCGCGCGGGAGCTCCGCCCACGCCCTCGCGGCGGCGAGTGAGTGGTAGTAGCCTGCCTGCTCCCGACGGAGGAGAGGCCAGCTTGAGCGCCCGGAAGATCGATCACCTCGGCATCGCGGTCCGCGACCTCGCGGAGGCGTCGAAGCGCTTCGAGAAGCTGCTCGGCGCCAAGCCGGGCGGCCAGGAGGAGGTCCCGAGCGAGCACGTGAAGGTGCAGTTCTTCGAGGTCGGCGAGAGCCGCTTCGAGCTCCTCGAGCCGACGAACCCGGCCTCCGCGATCGCCAAGTTCCTCGACAAGAGAGGGGAGGGCATCCACCACGTCTGCGTCCGCGTGGACGACGTGGCCGCCGAGGTCACCCGCCTCCGCGCCGACGGCTTCGAGTTCGTGGGCGACGCACCGCGGCCGGGCGCAGGGGGCCACAAGGTCGCGTTCTTGCACCCGCGCTCCGCGGGCGGGATCCTGGTCGAGCTCTCCGAATCCCCGCACTGACTGTCGGACCCCCGTGATAGGTTAGGTCTTCGTCAGGGAGGACACCCCAACGGCGGCGCTCGTCCGGCGGCGCGCCCGCAGGAGTCCTCGACTTGAGCTCGACCCTGTCTTCCGGCGCGATCCTGGCCTACGAGGCCTCGCTCGCGCGCCTCGTCCTCGTGACCGTCATCGACGCCACGCCCGCCATCGGGCGTCCGCCGTCACGTGGCTTCGTCGCCGCGACCCTCGTCGGGAGCGTCCGCCGTGACCTCGTCGCGGCGGACGCCCACCGGCTCAGCACCTTCGGGGTCCTCGGGCCGCACGGCCTGGACGCGATCCACCAGTGGCTCGACACCCTCGTCCAGCGGGGCTTCCTGGAGGTGGTCCAGGGACGCCGCGGTCTCGTCTGCACCGAGGCTGGGCGGGCGCTCCTCGACCGGTCCGATCATCCAGGTGAGCCGCTCGGGCTGCTCATGGGCGCCGTGGACGCGGGCGAGCTCGACCTCGCGGTCCGCTCCGGCCTGGTCGAGGCGCTCCGCCGCTACCGCGCCGAGCAGGCGGGGGCGGCCGAGGTGCCCGAGTACCGCCTCTTCGCCGAGTCGACGCTCCGCGAGATCGCCGTCGCCCGGCCCGGCGACGAGAAGACCCTCGAGGCGATCCCCGGGCTCGGGGAGAAGCGCATCGCCGCCCACGGGGTCGAGCTCCTGAGGATCGTCGCCGAGCACCTCCCGATCATCGAACGACTGCGCGAGCACCGTCCGGTGCCCGGCGACCTCATGGACGAGCCAGTGGCGACGACCGCACCCTGGTGACCCGCGCACCCTGGTGACCCCCGGGATGCGCCCCGTACGTCCGATAACAGCCCCTGGATACGCCGTGGGTGCGACATAAGGGCTCTTATCGGACGTACGAGGCCGGACCCCGGGCAGACCTGCACGGTTATCGGACGCCCGGAATCCTGCGCGCCGGAGACGGACTTGCTCTCTCGAGCGGCTTCCTCCCGAAGGTGTCCGGAGCCGGTCCGCTGTGGCCAGAGCCGGTCGCCTCCGGGACGTTTCGAGAGGATGGTCCGTGCCTGGCTCGAACGTGACGAACGGGTGTCCCTACCTGGCTCGTTACCGGCCGTCCGGCCGCGAGCACACCTACGACCTCTGCGAGGCGACGGGTGAGGCGCCGCTCATCCCCACGCAGAGCGAGCTCGCCGAGCTCTGCCACGGAGAGTTCCCCCGGTGTCCGCACTTCCAGGCGGCCCGGGGGCTCGAGGCGGACCCGGCGCGCCGCGCGGGCTGAGCAAGTCCGGACCGATCGACTCCGGCCGAGCAAGCAAGCAACAAGGGCCGATAATCGCCTCCCCTCGTCGCTTCCGCGATCTATGATCTCGAGGTGCAACGGCCCCGGTCCGGTCGGCGAACCCTCGTCCTCGGCGCGGTGGGTGCCCTCTTGGTGGCACTGTCCGCCGCGGGCGGGTGGGCGCTCTTCGGCTCGCCGCGGCCTCCCCGGAGCTCGCGGGACCGCGCCCACGCGGATCGGACCCGCGAGCCGCGCCGGGCTCCCGAGGTCCGGGTGCGCCTCGGCGACGCCCGGCCGGCGGACCCGGACGACCTCTTCCCGCTCGATGGCCGGCTCCGGGTCTACGACACCCGGCACGGCCGGACGAGCGACGGCGTCCTCTCCTTCGAGCGCTTCGCGACCCGGCGCGAGCGGTTATCGGACGGAAAGGACTACATCGTCGTCGAGACCATCGCCGCCGCCACGCGGACCACGGGCGCACGCCGCTCGGTGTCCCTCGAGTGGCTCCGCCGCGAGCCGGAAGGCGTCACCTGCGGCCGCCGCGTCGAGGGACCCCTCGCCTGCGACCTCGAGCCGCCCCAGCTCGTCGTCAAGCTGCCGCTCGCCGTCGGCGACTCGTGGGAGTGGCACGGGACCGCGGGCGGACGGCTGGCGCATCTGCGGTCCGTCGTGCTCCCCCGGGAGCGCGCCCCGCTCGGACCGGAGTCCGGATCCGACGCCTGGCGCATCGACTCGGTCTCGCGCTCGGACGGCGACCCCGCGGACGAGATCCGGCGGACTCTCTGGCTCCAGCCGGGCGTCGGTCTCGTGGAGGAGCGCTCGAGCCTCGCGGTGGACGGCCGGCACCTGGCCCTCGACGCCTTCCTCGTGAAGGTCCTGGACTAATGAGATATACAGAAGGAGAGCTACGTATATATATATATGCACAGCTAACGAGTCACGTGCTCGCGTGAGCGCGCCGCGTCACGAGGCGAGCATCCGGGTCCGTTACGAGGAGACGGACGCCATGGGCGTCGTCTACCACGCGAACTACCTCCGCTACTTCGAGGTGGGGCGCGTCGAGATGCTCCGGGCGCTGGGCGTGGGCTATCGCGGCCTCGAGGAGTGCGGGCACCGCCTCGCCGTGGTCGAGGCCCGCGCGTCGTTCCGCGCGCCGG
>CAZYLP010000197.1:6517-11571 GCA_964648345.1 uncultured Planctomycetota bacterium | reverse complement strand
GGCCCGACTGGGCCGGCTCCGCTGTCGATGAACGGCGCGAAGCCCTCGTGCTCGCCCAGCCGAGCGAGGAGCCGTGCTTCACGCGCGAACCGTGCGACGGAGTCTTGCCGCGTGCGAGTGAGGACCTTCACGGCGACCTCGCCCGTGGGGCCTCGCGCCGCGAAGACGGTCCCCATGCCGCCCTGCCCGAGCCTGGAGACGATCTCGTACGGGCCGATCCGCATGGCTCGAGTCTGCAGGTGCTCGAGCTCTTTCGCCAGGCGGCGGCGAGGAGATCGTCACCCGAAGAGCGCGCGCTCCGGCAGGTCCTTGAGGCGCGGATAGACCTTGTCCTTCTCGGACAGGAGCGGCGCCTTCACGGGCCAGTCGATCGCGAGGTCCGGGTCGTCCCACGCGACGCCCCACTCGGCCTTGTTGTCGTAGAGGTCCGTGCACTTGTAGACGACGACCGCGGCCTCGGACGTGACGACGAACCCGTGCGCGAAGCCCGCGGGCACCCAGATCTGCTGCTTCTTCTCGGCAGACAGCGTCGCGCCCACCCACTTGCCGAACGAAGGCGAGCTCCGGCGGATGTCGACCGCGACGTCGTAGATCTCGCCCTGGAGCGGGAAGACGAGCTTCCCCTGCGCGCTCGGGTTCTGGAAGTGGAGACCGCGGAGCACGCCTCGCGTCGAGGACGAGGCGTTGTCCTGCTTGAACGTCGCCGGCAGCCCGTGCTGCGAGTAGCGGTCGGAGCGCCAGAGCTCGACGAACCAGCCGCGCGGGTCGGGCCAGATCTTCGGCTCGAAGAGGAGCACGCCGGGGAGCTTCGTCTCGCGGACGTTCATTTGAGCACCGCGGCTCGCTGCCGCTCGTCCGGTCCTTCTATCACAGGCCCCTCAGGAACTGGATGTCGCGGAGGTCCCAGACGCGCGAGGGGCGCGCGTCGATGTAGACCGGCGTCAGGTTCCAGTTGTAGACGTCCCAGCTCGTCGCGCCGCGGCGGTGGATCGCGAAGGCCGCGCCGGCGAGCAGCGCGAAGACGAGGACGAGCGAGCGGCTCTTCGCCACGCGGTCGACCGTCGGGATGAGGAACCACACGAAGAACGGCGTCATGTCCGAGAAGAAGCGCGGCCCGAAGCACATGTCGGCGTGCCAGCTCACGCGCGTGCACGAGATCGCGATCGAGTGGAGGAGGATCACGATCGCGACGGCGCGGTCGAGCCGCGTGCCCTTCCGGATCGTGAGCCACGCGCCCCAGAGCGAGAAGAGGAACACGGGCGTGAAGACGAGCATGCCGCGCGAAGGGCTGATCCAGTTGACCGTGAAGACCCAGAAGGCGCGCGTCGTGAGAGCGAGCCGCCCCGTCGAGTAGTAGGGCGAGAGGAGCGAGTGGTAGACGCTCTCGTTGTAAGCGACGAACGGGACGGCGATCGCGGCGGCGAGCCCGAGGTAGAGCGGGAGCTGCCGGCGATGCACGAGCGCGACGTAGAGCGTGAAGACGACGATCGAGAGCGAGTTCGTCGGGCGCACGACGTAGGAGTACGCGAGCGGGAGAGCGGCGAACGCCGCGAGGAGCGGCCGCTCGCGGGCCTTCGCGAGGAGGAGGAGCGCGGCCGCGAGGAGCATCTTGGTCGGCCCGTGCTGCCTGAGGCCCCGGCTGGCGGTGGACCACGCGGGCGTCGCGAACGCGAAGATGAGCGCGACGAGGAGCGCCCGCGCGCGCGTCGAGATCCGCTCGCGGGCGAGGAAGTAGACGAGGACGCTCGTCACCGCCGTGAAGATCGCCGCGACGAAGCGCTCGACGCCGCCCGCGATCCCGCGGCGGAGGAACGCGTCCAGGTCGAAGGGGTGGTACGCCTGGTTCGTCTGGAACGTGAGGAGCCGGGACGTGACCGCGTCGATCGCGGCGACGAACGGCGTCGCGAGGACCGGCGTCCCGACCGGGAACAGGTAGTAGCGGCGCCCGTCCACCATCTGGATCGCCTGGTCGGTCGGGGGGATCCAGGCGTAGGCGTCGAGGCACGTCGTCTGGCGCCGCGCGATGCTCATGGCGACGTGCACGGACCAGCACGAGTCGAACGACGTCGTGATCCCGAAGCCGAAGTGTCCGACGAAGACGAGCGCGAAGAGGAAGAACGAGATGCGCGCGTCGCGTCGCGGCGGCCGCGCGACCTCGGTCATCGTGGCCCAACCATCATCGCGGCGCCGACGCCCCCGCGAACGCGTTCTCGCGCGCGTGGGAGCCCGAGGGCTTCTCGCCCTGAGGCGCCGTCGCGCCGATCCGGACCTGCGCGGAGGGCCCGAGGACCGCGAGGAGCTCCTTCTTGAGCGCGTCGCCGCCCCGCACCTTCATGTGAGAGCCGATCTTGAAGGGGCCCGCGACGGCGTTGTCGGCCTTGCGGCGGAACGTGTAGTAGACGGTGTCCTCGCCGCGGTTCTTCGAGAAGAGCTCGCTCATGCCGACGATCATGGCCTCGGTCGTCTCCTCGACGACGAGGTCGATCGAGACCGACACGCGGAGACGGCCCTCGGCCTGCGCGAGCGGGATGATCGCGTCCACCTTGATCGACGGCGCCTCGCGCCGCTTGTCGAGCTTGCCCTGGAGGAAGACGCCCGCGTCCGTCTTCACGAAGTCGCGGACCTCGGGCCAGACGCTCCCGAAGATCACGCCGTCCACCGTCCCCGTGAAGTCCTCGAGCGTGACGAACGCCATGGTGTTCCCGCGCTTGTCGAGCATGGTGCGCAGGCCCACGATGACGCCGCCCACGGTCACGTCGGCGCCCTCGGGCGTCTCGACGAGGTCCACGGTGCGGGCCGTCGCGAAGCGCTCGATCGTCGGGCGGTGCTCCTCGAGCGGGTGGCTCGTGAGGTAGAAGCCGAGGGCCTCCTTCTCCTTCGCGAGGAGGTCCGCGTCCTTCCACTCCGCCATCTCGGGCAGGAGTTTCTCATCGAGCTTCTTCGCCGACTCGGCGTCGCCCGCGCCGAAGAGCGACGCCTGCTTCGACTGGCGGTCCTTCTGCTCCTGCACGCCCATCTGGATCGCCTGCTCGACGACCGTCATGAGCTGCGAGCGCTTCGCGCCCGTCGAGTGGAAGGCGCCCGCCTTGATGAGCGCCTCCATGGTCGCCCGGTTGACGACGTGCGAGTCCACCTCCTCGCAGAACTGGAAGATCGAGCGGAAGCGGCCGCCCAGGTTCTTCCGCGCCTCGATGATGTGGGCGACGGCCGCCGAGCCCATGCCCTTGATCGCCTCGAGGCCGTAGATGATCCGCTGCTTGTCGCCCTTCCTCGGCCCCTTGATGACATCGAACTGGGCCTGCCCGGCGTTCACGTCGGGCGGGTCGAGCGTGATGTCCATGCGGTTCAGCTCGTCCACGTACTCGACGAGCTTGTCGGTGTCGCCGCTCCACGAGGTGAGCGTCGCGGCCATGAACTCGACGGGGTAGTTCGCCTTGAGGTACGCCGTGCGGTACGTGACGAGCCCGTACGCCGCCGAGTGCGAGTTGTGGACGACGAGCCCGTTCGCGACGAAGTTGTGCGTGTCGTCCACCTCGAGGTCGTACGTCATGCGCTCGCCGCGCGGCTCGATCGTGAAGACCGTGTCCCAGACGACCTCGCCCTCGGGCTGCTCCTCCTCGAGGAGAGCGACGCTCGCCTCGCCGTCGAACCAGCGGCCCGAGCTCGAGTGCGCCTGCTTGTTCCGATGTGCCTGCCGGCGGTTCGTGCGAGGCGTGAAGAAGTCGTCCGCGACGGCTTCGAAGGCGGCGACGTCGTCGCCCGGCTTCAAGTCCTCGAGGTTCACCCACCCGCGGGGCGTGAGGAACGGATGGTTGCCCGTCGCGACGATCCGCCGCGCGCCGCGCGTCCTCAGCTCGAAGACCGGCTTGATCCCGTTCTCGACGACGTCGAGGATCGCGCGCTTGACGACCTCCCTCGTCTCGGGGTCCACCGAGAGCGTCCGCGGGCGAAGACCCTCGCGATAGAGGCGCGCGACCGTCGTCGTCCTCCCCGTGTCGGCGTCCGTCACGATCGTCTCGCCGACGACGCACTTGTTGAAGCCGTACTCGGCGAACTTGACGATCTGGTCCCAGATCGTGGTCGCCTTCTCCGTCGGGACGCCGTTCTTGCCGCAGCCCTCGACGAACTTGCCCTTGTACTTCTCCATGAGGTCGACCTTCTTCTTCCCCATGGCCTTCCGGAGCGTGTCGGCCTCGGCGAGGGAGAAGCCCGCGACCTTGTTCGCGACGATCATGACCTGCTCCTGGTAGAGGAAGCAGCCATACGTGTCGCGGAGGATCGGCTCGAGGAGCTGGCTCTCGAGGACGATCGCCTCGCGCCCGTGCTTTCTGTTGATGAACAGCTGATCCATGCCCGAGCCGAGCGGACCCGGACGGTAGAGCGCGAGGAGGGCGACGATGTCCTCGAAGCGGTCCGGCTTCGAGTCGATGAGGAGCTTGCGGAAGCCCGATGATTCCAGCTGGAAGACGCCGCGCGTCTCGCCCTTCGCGAGCAGCTCGAACGTCTTCTTGTCGTCGAGCGGCATCTTGTCCTGATCGACCGTCTTGCCGGTCGTCTTCTCGACGAGCTTGAGGCAGTCCTCGATGAGCGTGAGCGTGCGCAGACCGAGGAAGTCCATCTTGAGGAGGCCGACCTCCTCCACCTCGGTCATGGTGAACTGCGTCGTCGTCTCCTCGCCGACCCGCGTGAGCGGGATGCGCTCGAGGAGGTTCACGTCCGAGATCACGATGCCGGCCGCGTGCTTGCCCGCGTGGCGGTTCACGCCCTCGAGCTTGAGGGCGAGGTCGAAGAGGCGCCGGTACTGAGGCTCGTCGCGGAGCTTGGCGAGGTCGGGCGTCTCCTTGAGCGCATCCTCGAGCGTCGTCTTCGGGCCCTCGGGCACGAGCTTGGCGATCTTGTCGACCTCGGGGAGCGGGACGTCGAGCACGCGTCCCACGTCGCGGAGGACGGCCTTCGCCTTGAGGGTCCCGAACGTGATGATCTGGCAGACGTTGTCGTTGCCGTACTTCTTCCGGACGTACTCGATGACCTTGCCGCGGTTGGTCTCGCAGAAG
>CAZYLP010000197.1:0-6507 GCA_964648345.1 uncultured Planctomycetota bacterium | reverse complement strand
TATGTCGGTGATCCCGATGCAGTAAGCGACGATCGACCCCGCCGCCGAGCCGCGGCCGGGCCCCACGGGGCAGCCGTTCTTCCGCGCCCAGCCGATGAAGTCCGAGACGATCAGGAAGTAGTCCACGAAGCCGAGCTTCTCGATGACGCCGACCTCGTAGTCGAGCCGCTCGAGGTGCTTCGTCGCCTCCGGGCCGTAGCGGCGATCGAGGCCCTCGCGCGAGATCCGCCGGAAGTAGGCCTTGGGCTCGGACCCATCGGGCGGCGTGAACTTCGGGAGGAAGTAGGTCCCGGGGAGGACCTTGATCGCGCCGACCTTGTCGGCGATCTCGCGCGTCGCGAGGATCGACTCCGGGACGTGGGAGAAGTTCTTCGCCATGTCCTCGGTGGACCTGAAGAAGAAGTCCTCCTTCATCTTCAGCCGGGACTCGTCCTTGAGAGTCTTGCCCGAGGAGATGCAGATCCGGATCTCCTGCGCCTCGGCGTCCCCGGGCTCGATGTAGTGGAGGTCGCACGTCGCGACCGTCTTGATCCCGAGCTCCTTCGAGAGAGAGAGGCAGCCCTGGTTCACGAGCCGCTGCTCGTCGAGCGAGTTCGGCTGGATCTCGAGGTAGAAGTCCTCGCCGAAGAGTTCTTTGTAGCGCGCCGCCTCGGCCCGGGCCTCGGCCGCCTTCGACTCGACGAGCGGGACCGAGACCGGCCCCTTGAGGCAGCCCGAGAGCGCGATGATCCCCTCGTGGTGCTTGGTGAGCAGGTCCCACGACATGCGGGGCCGGTAGTAGTACCCCTCGAGGCTCGCGATCGACGCGAGGCGCGAGAGGTTCTTCCACCCGATGTCGTTCTTCGCGAGGAGGGTGAGGTGGTTGTAGCCCTTCACCTTCTCCTTGTGCGCGTTCGGGCCGAGCCCGGGCGCGATGTAGGCCTCGCAGCCGAGGATCGACTTGATCTCGTTCTTCTTGCACTCCTTGTAGAAGCTCACGATCCCGGACAGCGTCCCGTGATCGGTGAGCGCGAGCGCCGTCTGGCCGCAGGTCTTCGCCTTCTTCACCAGCTCGTCGAGCTTGGCCGCTCCGTCGAGGAGGCTGTAGTCCGAGTGAACGTGGAGATGAACGAAGTCGGATTGGGCCAAGAGCTGGTCCTCGCGATGGCTGCCGAGACTACATCCGCCATCCGACGTCCAGGAACGGTCACGACCTACAACGTCAATCTTTTCCACTGCTTGGGGATTCGATGTTGACGTTTGTTCGGAACCGCCGATCTGCGCCCGCGGAGTAGCGTCTTCGTAGACGGTGCTAGACTCACCTCAGGGCCTCGGGTAGATTCGAGCTTCGTCGGAGATTCCTCCCTGGTTCGCGCGATCTCTCGATTTTCAGGGCACTTGTGCGTCGCCCTGCTCCTCGGGAGCGGGTCGGTGGTGCTCGCGCAGAGCCTGAACGGGAACGGAGCCTCGAAGGCCCCCGAGCCCTATCGCGATCAGATCGTCGCGGAGGTCGAGCACGAGCCGGTCACGCTCCACGAGCTCGAGCTCGCCGCTCGACTGACGAAGGAGTATCGCGACCTCAAGGACAACCAGCCGGGCAACACGACGGCGATCCGCGCGACGCTCGACCAGCAGCTCCAGCTCCTGCTCGACGAGAAGATCCTCCTCCTCGAGTGCACCAAGGACAAGGTCGTCCTCACCAAGGACGACGAGAAGCGCATCGAGCGGGAGGTCGAGCGTCACGCCGAGCCGCACGGAGGCACCGAGGGGCTCAAGGCGGTCCTGACGAAGATCGGCGTCCCGTACGACTACTTCGTCGAGCGGAAGAAGACGACGCTCCTCATCACCAAGCTCCTCATGAAGAACGTCTCGCGCGACATCTACGTCGAGCCCGAGCGGATCCGGAAGTACTACGACGAGCACAAGCGCGAGCGCTTCCGCCGCGACGCCGTGACCAAGTTCTACCAGGTGGACATCTACAACGTCCTCGCGATCGCCCGCGTGCCCGAAGACGTGAAGGACCTCGTCTCGAAGTGGAACGAGGACGAGGCGAGGAAGTACGCCGAGAAGGTCCGGGAGAAGCTCGCGAAGAACCCGGGCGAGTGGCGCGCGATCGCCGGCGCCTCGACGATGAACCAGGCCGCCGTCGAGACGAGCGGCCTGATCCAGGTCCCGGGCATCGCTCCCATGGCCGATCAGATGGTGGGCGACCTCGGCAAGGCGGTCGACGCCCTGAAGCCGGGCGAGGTCTCCCAGGTCATCAAGTCGGGGAGCGGCTTCCACATCTTCTGCTTGAAGGAGCGCTCGGGCGTGGACGTGCTCCCCTTCTCCGAGGTCCAGCATCAGATCCAGGAGACCCTCCGCCAGGAGATCTGGCAGGAGCGCCTCAAGGCCTGGATCGCCCGCGTGAAGGACGACCATCCGATCCGGAAGTACCTCCCGCTCGGCGATGAGCGGTAGCCCGGAGGCCTGACGCGGCGCGCCGTTACGCGTCACGCCCAAAGGAAATTCAATCCTTCCAGAAGTCGTTGGGGCTAGCTAGTCTCCGACACGGAGGACGCCCCTTGAGAACCGAGGCTGCACTGCTCGTGTTCGTGTTCGCCGCGACCGCACTGGCCGGCGACAACCCCAACGCGCCGGTCGAGTACCCGAAGGAGTGGGGGGCCAACCTCTGCGCCGCGGAGTCGGGCGGACGCGTCGTCGAGACGAGCTCGAATGCCACCGCACCCGAGGCGCTCATCGACGGATGGGCCAACGAGGGCCATCAGTGGGAGCCTTCATGGAGCCGCGGCCTCCCCGCGTCCTTCACGCTCAAGCTCCCGGTCGCGGCGCGCTTCAACAAGCTCGTCTTCACGACGCGGACGTCCGGCGAGGGCTACGCGCGCGAGTGCGAGCTCTGGGTCGGGAAGACGCTCAGCGAGATGCGCTGCGAGCGGAGCTTCGGCCTCCAGCAGAAGAGCGTCCAGATCGCGGACTTCGAGGCCGTCGAGGCGCTCTACGTCCGCGTCGTCATCAAGTCGGCGTGGAAGGACGAAGAGCTCGAGGTCGGCGAGGTCGGCATCTTCTTCCACGGCTCCGCGCCTCCGCGCGGCAGCGAGACGCGGGACACGATCGACTTGAAGGTCGGCGACAAGCTCCTCGGCGACCTCCAGGACGAGGAGTGGAAGCTGAAGACCCGCTTCGGCGAGCTCGCCGTGAAGCGGACCGACCTCACCGGCTTCTCGCTCGGCGAGGACGGCGACCGCGTCTTCTTCAAGACGGGCGAGATCGTCTCGGGCGAGCTCTCGCTCCAGTCGGCGCGCCTGCGGCTCGACTCGGGGCAGACGATCGAGGTCGCGCGCGCGAAGGTCGGCTCGATCGGCATGCGCAAGGGCTCGGTCGACTTCCCGCAGCGGACGGACGAGCTCCTCCCGCGCGGGAGCGTCTTCACGATCGGCGAGGAGCGCTGGCTCGGGAAGCTCGAGCAGACGACGCTCACGCTCCAGACCTCGGTCGGCTCCGTGGTCCTCGCCGCGGACTCCGTGCAGGGCCTCGAGCTCGGCCAAGGCGCCGAGCCGCTCGACCGCGTGGTCCTGAGGAACGGCGACGCCCTCCGCGGGATCCTCGTCGAGCAGGAGCTCTCGGTGAAGCTCGCGCTCGGTCCGCGCGTGACCGTCACGAAGGCGCAGATCACGCGCGTCGCCCTCTCCCCGGAGGGCGAGGCGGGGATCGCGATCGCGCCCGAGAACCAGCGCGTCCTCCTCAAGACGGGCGACGTCGTCTCGGGCTCGCTCGCCGGAGAGAAGCTCAAGCTCCGGACGAGCTACGCGACGATCGACCTCGACCTGACCGCGCTCGACCGCCTCGAGGCTTCGTCCGGCGGCAAGCTCAAGGCGTTCCTCCGCGACGGCAGCTTCGTCGTCGGGAGACCGATCCCCGAGGTGCTCCCGCTCGAGCTGGACGCGGGCGGCAGCAAGACGCGGATCCCCGTGGACCGGATCGCGGTCCTCGAGAACTGGCGCCTCCCCGTGGACCTCGCCGCGAAGGTGGACGCCTTCGTGAAGAGGCTCGACGACCCGAGCTGGCCCGTGCGCGAGGCGGCGAAGGGCGAGCTCGTGAAGCTCGGCAAGCTCTCGATCCCGCGCGTCACGAAGGCGCTCAGGACCGGCTCTGCCGAGGCGAAGAAGAACGCGGGCGAGGTCCTCGCGCTCTTGAAGGACACCTCGACGCAGCCCGCTCCACGCGAGGAGAAGTAAACTCTCCTTCGCTTGCCGGGTGACCTCGACAACCTGCCTCTCCTCCGCGCGACGGACCCCGTGTGGGCGGACGCCGTCGCCGCCAACGTGGATCACGTGCTCGCGGACCACGCTCACTGCGAGCTCAAGGCCGCATCGACGGCGATCTCGCTGTGCGGCCGCTACTCGGACGACGACCTCCTCGCCCAGGACATGCTCGCGCTCGCGCGCGAGGAGATGCGTCACTTCGCGAGCGTGCGCGACCTCCTCGTCTCGCGCGGCGCGAAGCTCCCGCCCGTCGGCCCCGACCGCTACGTGAAGGAGCTCCGCATGCGCGCGCAGCGAGGCCTCGCGCGCACGGAGGTCGGCCTCGACGCCCTCCTCATCTGCTGCTTCGTGGAGGCGCGCTCGTGCGAGCGGTTCCGGATCCTCGCGCGCTCGCTCCCCGATGCGAAGCTCCGCGACTTCTACGCCGAGCTCGCCGCGGCCGAGGCGCGCCACCACGAGCTCTTCCTCGAGCACGCGTCGCGTCGCGCCGGCGCCGCGCCGACGGCCGCGCGGACCCGCGAGATCGCGGGTATCGAAGCGGACCTCGTCGCCACGCTGCCGGTCGTCCCGCGGATTCACTAAGCGAACCTGGTTTCAGTTCGAAACCCGGATCCTTGGCGTAAGCCTTTGTCGGGCCGTGTTCGTGCTCCGGACTCCTCCTCGCTCTCTAATCCTCCGGTCTACGGGAGGGTTGGCTCATGGTGAGCAAGGCGCTGATCGTCGAGCACGACGCAAGCACTCGACGGAAGCTGACGCGAGGCCTCAAGCGTCGGGGCTTCGAGGTGATCTCCACGAACAGCCGTGCCGAGGCGTTCGACATGCTCGACGGAGACGGCGCCCACCTCCTCGTCACCGAGGAGAAGCAGGGATCGTATCGGGTCGTGTTCCTTGGAGATGCGACCCGCGGCGACCTCGAGTTCCAGCCGACCCGGACGGGCTGGAAGCGCTTCGACGAGGCGCGCGTCGGAGCCTGAACCCCCGGCATGAACCCCGGCATGAACCGATGAACGGCCGCGTCGTCAAACAGGACGAATGCGCCTCCGTCGCGCGAGGCTCACCAGGCTCGCTTACAGGCTGATCAACATCGCGGCCGCTCTCACCTCGGTGGGAGTCGGGCTCTTGCTCCTCGTCTTCCACGAGCCGCGCTCGGTGGCTCCTCCTCCGCGCCCGGTGATCCTGCCCGCCGGCGACGCCTTCGGCTTCGCCGACGAGCCTCGCTACTCTCCTCGGCTCCGCGCCATGAACACGATCCCCGAGCCCGTGCGTCCGAGCGCCTACGAGGACCTCCAGATCCTCATCGATGCGCCGCAGGACTTCGAGCGCGGCTACCGGGTCATCTTCGCGCTCCTCGAGCGGGAGCCGGACGAGCGCCGCTGCATCATCGAGCCGCGCGGCGGCGGCGTGCAGTGCGTCCTCGCGCCCAACGACCGCATGGGCACGTGGCTCCTCCTCGCGATCGAACCCGAGCCGACCTCGCCGCGGAGCGTGCGCCTCCGGTTCCGCGACCTTCGGCGCGGGGAAGACATCGTGACCGTCCTGGCTCCGGACCTGTGAGGTAGAATCGGCCGCTCGAGGGACAGCATGAACTTCCGTAAGGGCGGCTCCGAGGTCCGCCGCGCGGTCGAGATCGTCATCAACCGCGAGCGCGAGGCGCTCAAGGAGGCGACGAACCGCTTCGAGCGCGAGAAGGAGAAGTCGGCTCTCCAGCGCATGCGGCAGCTCGAGCTCAACATCGAGCGCTTCGAGAGGATCCTCAAGCACACCGCGGCGAGCGAGAGCTACGAGCTCACCGAGCAGGACCTCATCGACTTCGGGCTCTAGAGACTGGATCGATAGACCCGTGCCGGACGATCTCTCGCCGCCGGCCCCGCTCGATCGCGCGCGGCCGCGCGACACCGTGAAGGTGATCCTCGCGACCCCCGACACCGCGGAGGGGGAGGAGCTCGCGAACTTCCTCCGCGCCGGCGGCAACGAGGTGCTCCTCGTCCACGACCCCGCGAAGGCCGCCGAGCTCTGCCGCTCCTCGCCGTGCGACGCCGTCGTCGCCGACGGCCGGTTCGTTCAGGGAGGAGCCGACGACCTGATCGACGCGCTCAAGGGCACCGACCACGAGGTCGTCGTCCTCTCCGACCAGGACAGCATCACCGGCGCGATCACGGCCATGAGCCGCGGCGCGCTCGCCTATCTCCCGCGGCCCGTGAACCCGGCCGAGCTCGCGCTCCACGTCCTCCGCGCCGCCGAGCGCGGGCGCCTCGAGCGCGAGGTC
>CAZYLP010000196.1:0-11572 GCA_964648345.1 uncultured Planctomycetota bacterium | reverse complement strand
CTCGCGCTCATCCTCCTCGCCGCGTGCGCCGCTCCCGTCGAGCGGCGACGTGGCCCGGGGCACCCCGCGGACCCGGACTCCTTCGAGTCCGTCGCCTGGATCCCGAGCTCCCTCGAGGAGGGGGCGGGCCTGGCCGCGTCTCCTCGGCCCGAGACCTCGTCGCACGAGCACCACCACCACGATCACGGAGCAGCAAGATGAGAGTCATGGGCTTGTTGACGGTCGCGACGCTGCTCGCGGGGTGCGTGACGGTCCCGCGCGTGGCCGTCGAGGATCCGGCGGCCGCGCGCCGCGCGGACGAGCTCCTCGCGGGCGAGCTGACGGCCGAGTTCGCCGTAGAGGTCGCGCTCGCGAGGAGCCCGCGCCTGCGGGCCGTCTACGAGGACCTGAACCTCGCGCAGGCCGACGTCGTCCAGGCGGGCTTGCCGCGGAACCCGTCCGTCGGCCTCTCGCTCTCCCTGCCGATCGAGGCCGGAGGCGTCGGCGCCGGTCTCTCGATCGCCCAGAGCGTCGTGGACCTCCTCCAGCTCCCTCTCAGGAAGCGGCTCGCCGGGGCCGCTCTCGAGGCGGCGAAGCTCCGCGTGACGGGCGAGATCCTCGACCTCGTCGCGGAGACGCGCGCCGCGTTCTTCGAGCTCCAGGCGGCGTCCCAGCTCCGCGAGATGCGCGAGAGCGTGCGCGACGCCCTCGAGGGGGCCTACGAGCTCGCGAAGGAGCGTCATGCCGCGGGCAACCTCAACGACTACGGTCTCGCGCTCGAGCGCACGCAGTTCGAGGAGAGCAAGCTCGCCCTCGCCGCGGCCGAGGCGGAGGTCGAGGTCGCGCGTACGCACCTCGACTCCCTCATGGGGACATCCGGGCGCGCGACGGAGTGGCGCTTCGCGCCCCGCCTCCCGTCGCTCCCCGGGGCGGAGCTGGACCTCGAACGGCTCGAGTCTCGTGCCGTGGAGCGGAGCCTCGAGCTCGCCGTCCTCCGGCAAGACCTCGTGGTCGCGGGCGGCAGCCTCGGGCTCGCGCGGACGTTCGCGTTCCTCCCGGGCATGACCCTCGGAGCGGGCGCCGAGCGCGAGACCGACGGCGTCTGGAAGGCCGGCCCCTCGCTCGAGCTCCCGATCCCGCTCTTCGATCAGGGCCAGGCGCGGATCGCCTCGGCGGAGGCTCTCGCCCGCAGGCTCCACGAGCTCGAGGCTCAGGTCGGCCTCGACGTCCGGGCGTCCGTGCGCGCGGCCCGAGCGCGACTGCTCGGAGCGCGTCAGCGCGTGGGCTACCTCCACGCGGTCGTGCTCCCGCTCCGTGGCCGGGTCGTCGCCGAGGCGCAGCTCCAGTTCAACGCCATGCAGATCGGGGCGCTCTCGCTCATCTCCGCGCGGCAAGAGGAGATCGAGGCGGGCGCGCGGTTCGTCGCGGAGCTCCGCGGCTACTGGCTCGCGCGGACGGAGGTCGAGAAGCTCGCGAACGGCCGGCTCGGGCGAGGCGCGCCGGAATCCCGTGTAAGAGCGGAGAGCGCGTCGCGTCCGCAGGGACGAGGAGAAGGCCATGAGTGAGAACAGCCTGAGCCGCAGGGAGCTTCTCGGAGGTGCGGCCGCGCTCGCGGGCGGCGCGTTCGTCCTGGGCGCACGCTCCGCCCAGGGCGAGGAGCGGAAGGTGTCGGAGCCGGCGGTCGCGGCTGCCGACGCTCCGACGCCGGTCACCGTCCCGAACGGGAAGAAGCTCCCGTGGAAGCTCGTGGGCGGCGCGAAGGTCTTCCACCTGATCGCGGAGGAGGTGGACCACGAGTTCGCCCCCGGCCTCCGCGTGAAGGCGTGGGGCTACAACGGCGCCGTCCACGGCCCGGTCATCGAAGCGACGGAGGGCGACCGCGTCCGGATCTACGTGACGAACAAGCTCTCGACCGCGACGACGGCCCACTGGCACGGGCTCATCGTCCCGAGCGGCATGGACGGCGTCGGCGGTCTCAGCCAGAAGCCGATCCAGCCCGGCGAGACCTTCAAGTACGAGTTCACGCTCCGCCAGCACGGGACGTTCATGTACCACTCGCACCACGACGAGATGACCCAGATCGGCATGGGCATGACGGGGCTGTTCATCGTCCACCCGAAGCGCCCGATCGGTCCCCGCGTCGACCGCGACTTCGCGATCCTCCTCCACGAGTGGAGCGTCCCCGTCGGCACGAGCCGTCCGAACCCGAACGTCATGTCCGACTTCAACGTGCTCACCATGAACGCGAAGGTCTTCCCGGCGACGGAGCCTCTCGTCGTGAAGCAGGGCGAGCGCGTGCGGATCCGGCTCGGCAACCTGAGCCCCATGGATCACCACCCGATCCACCTCCACGGCTACGCCTTCACGGTCACGGAGACGGACGGCGGTCCGATCCCCGCGAGCGCGCGCTACCCCGAGACGAGCGTCCTCGTCCCCGTGGGGAGCACGCGCACTCTCGAATTCGTCGCCGACAACCCGGGCGACTGGGCGATCCACTGCCACATGACCCACCACGTGATGAACCAGATGGGCCACGAGGCGCCGAGCATGATCGGCGTGAAGGCGGGCGCCTCCGAGCGCAAGATCCGGAAGCTCCTCCCGGGCTACATGACCATGGGCCAGGACGGCATGGCCGGCATGACCGACATGGGCATGCCGACTCCGAAGAACAGCATCGCCATGCTCGGAGGCAAGGGGCCCCAGGGCGAGATCACCATGGGCGGCATGTTCACGATCGTGAAGGTGCGCGAGGCGCTCGCGAGCTACGACGACCCGGGCTGGTACGTCGCCCCCGAGGGCACCCAGGCCAGGCCGGCCACGCGCGAGGAGCTGGAGCGCGACGTCTCGGAGCGGTGAAGTCCGCGCCGCGCTGCTCCCGAGGAAACGACGACGCCCGGCTCACCCCTGAGCCGGGCGTCTAGAACCACCCCGAACCCCCCGGTCCTTGGTGGATCTGTCTTCTTCTCCGTGGCGCGCTCAGCGTGCCTTCGAGGGCGCGTTCCTCTCGACCGCGATCTTCACGCGCTCGAGCGCGTTCTTCGCCGTCGCGCTCTCCGCGGCCTTCTCCGTGAGGAGCTCGATCGACGACTCGTGCGCCACCGTGGCGAGCGCCTCGATGATCTGGTCGCCGCACTCCTCGCCGAGCTTGCCGATCGCGCCGACGAGCGCGGCGGCCGCGTCGCGGCGGATGCCGTCGCCCGTGGCCTTCGCGGCCTCGCCCCGGGCGTCCCACGCCCAGTTGCTGCCGAGCTGGCCGATCGAGACGACCGCGGTCCTGCGCTCCGAGGCGTTCTCCGACGCGAGCCGCTCCTTGAGGAAGTCGAGCGCGGTCGCGCTCGGGACGGCTCCGACGCCGCGGACCGCGGCGAGGCGGAGGTTCTCGTTGATCCCTTCGCGGTCGGCGAAGATCCTCGTGAGCTCGGCGAAGGCCTCGCGGGTCCCGATGTCGCCGAGACCCTCGATCGCCTGGCTGCGCACGCCCTCCTCCTCGGAGGCGTTCCGGGCGACCTCGCGGCAGACGAAGAACGCCGAGGGGTGACCCGACTGCGAGAGGGCGATCACGATCCCGACGCGGAGCGCGGTCTTCTCCTTGGCCGCCTTCTCGGCGTCGTCCTTCGAGAAGCCGTAGCCGTCGAAGGTCTTGAGGTACAGCTCGAGCATCGGGCCCACGGCGTCGGCGCCGAAGCGGCGGAGCTCGCTCGAGGCCTCCGGGTCGGGACGGCGGCGCTCCTTGTAGAACGAAGCGTCGAGGCCGCGGAGGTGGTTCACCTTCTCGACCAGGTCCGGACGCGCGATGTGCGACCGCGCGATCGTCGCCATGGCGAGCTTCGTGAAGCTCTCGTCGCTCCACCGCGCCTCGAGAGTCTTGTCGAGCTCGGCGAGGACACCCACGCGGGTGATGAGAGCCTGCCGGGCCTCGACGTACTCCGCGCCCTTTGCATCGGCCATCCTGGTGAGACCGTCGGTCTCCGCGGGGGCCTGCGCCTGGGCGGGCTCCTTGAGCTCGCGCATCCGGTCCTGCGGCCGCTCGCGGCGGCGGAGCTCGCCGTCGGGGCCCCTGTTCTCCTGGGCCCACGCCGCGGGGGCGAAGCCGAGGAGAGCGAGAGCGAGGGCCGAGGTCCTGATCGTCGTCTGCGTGATCTTCATGGTCCTGATCTCCTCGCTCACTTCGTCCACCACGGGGCGTCGTACGCCTTGTAGCGCACGTTCGACCCGCAGTGAGCCTCACCGAGCATCTCGTGATAGCTCTCGAAGACATCCAGGAACACGACCTTGAGGCCGAGAGGCGTGAGCGCGTCCGACACCTGCTTGCGCCAGACGTCCACGCCGGCGTCCCTCGGCCCCTCCGGGTCCGGCACGTAGACCGTGTCGGTCACCGGGACGAGGTTCGCGCAGCCGGGGTTGAGCGCGGCGCCCTCGTCGAGGCCGCCGAAGCCGAGGTCCTCGTAGAGCGTGGGGACGTCGACGAAGTCGCTCGACGAGAGACCGTTGGCGATGAGCTTCGCCTTGTTGGCGTCGAGGCGGGCCTGGACGCCGTCGTTGTACCGCATGAGGTTGACGTTGTTCAGGATCCCGCTGACGGTCGTCTCGGACTGACGGCCCGCGAAGACGCGGAGGTTGCCGAGACCCTTGTTCTGGAGGTCCTTCAGCGCGGCGCGCGCCATGGCCGGCGAGCTCCAGGCGAGCTTCCAGCCCTTGCCCGAGCCCGTGCGATCCGGGACGACGCCCGAGAACTCGTCCACGTGGCCGACGGCGAGCCACTCGCTCGAGATCTCGATGACCGGCGCCTGGACCTTCTGGGCGTTCATGAGGTTCATCTGCTGCGTGTTCATGTGCTTGTTGGCGGACTGCCCGAAGATCGAGGTGCTGCCGCCGCCGACGTAGAGCCGGCCGAAGGGGTAGCCCGCGTAGGGCCCCAGGACCTCGAGGTTGCCGCCGTAGTTCATGGACGTGTTCACGCCCGTGCCGCCGTAGGTCATGGAGACGTTCTTGCCGAGCATCTCGCTCGGGACCCACGGACCGAGACCGCGCCCACGCTCGAGCTGGAAGAAGTCGTCGATCGTGGAGTGGACGCCGTTCTTGAGGTAACCCTGGTAGCCGATCTGCACCCCGTCCTGGACCCAGCGGTCGGACTGGTAGAGGAACGCGCGCACGTCGTAGAGCGGGACGCCCTGCGCCGCGAGGCCGCTCGAGAGCGTGTTCCAGAACGGCATGTTCTGGCCCTGGCCCGACGAGAGCTTCATGGCGTAGACGCGCTGAGCGGGGCGCGAGTTGTCGACGTAGATCATCGGCCCGCACTTGAGCGCGACCGTGTCCTTCGACGTGCCGAGGTCGAGGGTGATCTTGACGTTGCCGTCCCAGAGCAGCGTCCGGGCGCTCGTCGCCTCGACGAGGAGCTCGGTCGAGCCCGCCGCGAGGTCGGCGAGCGTGAGGGTCGCGCTCGAGGCGGACGGGCCGAGGAGCTGCTTGTAGCTCCCCGCCTGGAGGCGGAAGACGCGGACGTTCGCGCTCGAGGGCGAGAAGGAGATCCTGGCGCTCGGGGCGTTCGACGTGAGCTTGCCGATCACGACGCGCGCCATGGTGCGCGAGTCGTCGGAGCCGTTCAGGATCTGATCGCTCCCGTCGAGCTTCCGATCTCCGTCGTCATCATCGTTGTTGTAGGCGAAGACGGCCCCACGAGCGGTCGTCCACTGATCGCGGCCCGCGTCGTCCGTCCCGTCGATCTTCCCGTCGCGGTTCACGTCGGCGTAGAGGCGCGCGACGCTGCTCGAGAAGGGAGCCGTGGAGGGCGGCGGAGGCGTGACCGGGGGCGGCGGCGGCGGAGGCGGCGGCGGGGGAGGAGGCGGCGGGGGCGGCGTCGCCGCGTTCACCACGATCTCCTGCTCGAGGCTCGTCCAGTCGCCCGAGACGTCGCGGACGTGCACGAAGAAGTAGATCTTGCCGGCGGTCGCGGGCGTGCGGATCTTCGCGGTGTAGTAGAACGCGCCGCTCGTCTGCGTGTAGTAGACCCCCGTCGTCGCCGTGACGTTACCGGAGGCGAGGCCCCAGTGGATGTTCGCGTGATCGATCGGGGCGTTGCTGTTCGTGTTCCAGGTGATCGTTACGTCCGTGTTCGTGTTGGCGCTCGCGGGCGCCTTGATGTTGTAGATCTCGGGCTGCGCGAGGACGGGCCCCGCGAAAAGGAGAAGCATTCCGACGGCGCCAGCGGCGCGTGCAAATGCTGCGCGAGCAGTTCCCATCCTGCAACCTCTCTCTTCCGACCCGCTGCGTTGAGCAACGTTGACGCCCGACGTAACCTGCGGTCCTCGCGAGACTCGCTGTTGCCTTCAGGCGCCGGGGGTCTTCCCGTTTTCAGAATGCTGACCGGGGTTCTGACCGATCTACTAGGCCTGGAGACGCTTGGAGCACCGTGTCGGACACTTCGATGACAACGCTCTCTCACTGTAAGTTCGTGCTCGCCTTGCTCGTCGGGTTCGGCTGTCCGGCGCGCGCGGAGGACGTCGCTCCCGTGCGTTCGCTCTCCGCACCTGGCTTCTCGAAGGGCGAAGAGACCGCGCGGGGCGCTTACTACTTCAAGGTCTCGAGCGCGCCGCGCGAGGACGTGAAGGGGATCGTGGGTCGCGGAGTCCTCCCCGCGGTGACGACCGACCCGGAGCGACAGCACGTCCCGACCGAGGCGGAGGCAGAGTGGCTCCGAGGGCCGCTCGACGTCCCGAGCATCTACGTGGGTCTCCACGCGGGCCCCGCGAAGGGCGGCGCCGAGCTCGACGCCGGCCTCACGTGGTCGCGCGTCCTCGACGAGAAGAAGCGGCCGCTCGACGAGCACGCGTTCCGGCCGTTCTGGCGCTCCATGAAGCGGCGAGCGGACGGCAAGGCCGGGCTCGAGAACACGTGGCACAACCCGCAGCCCGGGGAGAAGGGCTACTTCTGGCTCCGGCCCGGCGAGCGCTTCTCCATGTCCATCGAGATCGTGGGTGACGAGCGCGTGCGCTTCCGCGTGAGCGCGGAGAACCCCGCGCGCGAGCTCGATGTCGCCTTCGAGCAAGCGTTCGCGAAGCCCGGCGCGACGCTCGCGTGGAAGCGCGTCTCCTCGATCGACCAGTTCCGCGAGACGGAGAGCGGCGCGCGCGCGGGCAACGAGGGGCGCGCCGTGATCCCGACGCGCGCGAGGACGACGGGCGCGCGCTGGGAGGAGTGCGCGCTCCTCCTCGCCACCGGAGGCCGCGAGCCCGTGATCGGCAGCGCCTTCACGGAGCGACGGAGCGCCGAGCTCGCCGAGCGCTTCGACGCGGTCTTCCGGCGGAGCGGCTACACGAGCGCGGGCGGCGAGACGCTCGACATCATCCCCGACCCGCGTTGAAGCGCCGCGCGTCGCCGCGAGCCTTGGCGATGAGCTCGACCAGCTCGTCCTTCCCGACCGGTGCGTTGAGGAACGCGTAGGCCTTGCTCGATGCGAGGCGGCCGCCCGGACCGTCGTCTCCAACGCCCGCGACGAGGAGGACGATGACCAAGGGGTTCACTTCACGGAGCGAATCGATGAAGAGCCGGTCGCCGTGCGCCGCCCCGAGGTCGCTCACGCACACGTCCACCCTCTCGGAGCGCGCCGTGGCCAGGGCGGCGTCGGCGTCGGCGACGGACCGGACGCGGAGAGTCGCCGCCGCGAGTCCCGTCGCGAGCGCGGCGTCGGGACGGAGCGGCGTGAAGACGAGGACGGACGGCCGCTCGGTCGCGGAGCGGAGGACCCGGACCGCGTGCTCGATGTCGAAGGGCTTCGAGAGGACCGCGAAGACGCCCTTCCTGATCGCGTCGCGCACCTGCTGCTCGAGCGCGAAGGCCGTCATGAGGACGACGGGCAGCTCGGGGTGCTGCGCCCGGATCCGATGGTAGAGCTCGACGCCCGTCATGCCCGGCATGCGGATGTCGGAGAGGACGATGTCGATCTTCTCCCGGCCGAGGACCTCGAGCGCCTCGGGGCCGCTCTGGACCTCCACGGTCTCGAAGCCCTCGAGCTCGAGGTTCGCCGCGACGGTGACGCGCACGCCCATCTCGTCGTCCACGACCAGGACGCGGGGCATTTCTCGCTGGCCTCAGTTCTTCGCCGCGGCGAGCGCCTGGGAGGGGGTGGGCGCGACGGATGTCTCGGGGAGCGCGATCCCCGATACGAGCCCCGAAGGAGCGATCCTCATGCGCTCCCGCCTCCCTCACTCAGGGCCGAAGAGCCCGCAGCCGTAGGCCGGAGTCTCCGCCTGGATCGTCCGGTTCTTCACGCACTCGACGACCGCGCGACGGCCGGCGTTGTCGCCCTCGTGCCCGCGAGCTCCGGTGATGCCCCCAGAGAATAACCTCTGCCCCGTCGAAGTGTAGAGGTACGTCACCCCCGAGGTGCAGGCCCCGAAACGGCGCGCCTCGGCGCCGAGGGCGTCCACGCTCACGGTCACGCCGTCGATCGCCTTCGCGCGGCGGACGATGTCCGTGTCCGCCCAGGCCGCATCCACTCCGGGCGGCGCGACGAACAAGACGCGCGCCTCGAGCGATCCCGCGAGGTGAGTCATGAGCCACGCGAGCTCGTTCATGGTCGCCCGGGTGCACGGGCACTTCGGGTGCGCGAAGAGGACGAGGGTCGCCTTGTCCTTCGCGCGCTCGACGCGCGACGCGTCGGGCCAGCCCGGAGTCGCGGCGCGCACGGTCGGCCCCGCGGTCGCCGAGTAGCGGGCGAGGCTCGCGAAGCCGGCCACGACCGACGCGGCCCAGAGGACTCCGACCGCGGCGAGCCTCACGCGACGCCGCCGGCGGCCGTGACGGGGAGCTTCGCGTCGCTCCAGGCGACGATCCCGCCGGCGAGGTTGGCCGACTCGATGCCGTGCCGGGCGAGGAGGCTCGCCGCGATCGCGGAGCGGTAACCGGTTCGGCACTGCATGACGAGGCGCCGGCCGCGCGGGAGCTCGGCGAGCCGCTCCTCGAGGCGGTCGAGCGGGATGTGGATGGCGCCCTCGATGTGGCTCGTGCTCCACTCGCCGGGCGCGCGGACGTCGATCACGGCGGGCGGCTTCGCCGAGGCGAGCTCGGCCGCGAGCGCCTGGACCGTGAGGCGCTCGCGCTTCCTCAGGAGCTCGGGCCGTCGCGCGAAGGCGGCCGGGCCGCCCTCGAGGTAGCCCGCGACGTTGTCGAGCCCGATCCGGCCGAGGCGCAGCGCCGCCTCCGCCTCCTGGCCCGGGGGAGCGATGAGCACGATCGGCTTCTCGCGCGAGAGGAGCGCGCCGGCCCACGACGCGTACTTCCCGTCGAGGCCGAAGGACAGCGTCCCGACGAGATGACCGCCGCCCTCGAACTCCTCGGGGAGGCGCGCGTCGATCACCTGGGCGCCCTTCGCCTGGAGCTCGAGGACGGCCTCGAGCGAGAGCGGCTTCACGACCCGCGCGAGGGTCTCCTCGAGCGTGGGCCGCGTCTTCCGGTTGAGCTCGGCGTCGTAGGCGAAGTAAGAGGGCGGCGAGCTCTGCGAGCACGTGACGAGCTTGACGAACGCGTCCTTGCTCATGGGCTGGAGCGCGTAGTTGAGCTTCCGCTGCGCGCCGATCGTCGAGACCGTCTCCGTGCTCAGGTTCTTCCCGCAGAGAGAGCCCGCGCCGTGGCCCGGGTAGACGATCGTCTCGTCGGGGAGCGCGAGGAGCTTCTTCAACGAGTCGTGGAGCATGCCCGCGAGCGCCTCCGCGGTGAGGCCCTTCGAGGCCATGAGGTCGGGGCGGCCCACGTCGCCGATGAAGAGCGTGTCCCCCGTGAGGACCGCGTGAGGCTTGGTTCGATCCTTGGCCAGGTCGTGCACGAGCACGCAGACGCTCTCGGGCGTGTGACCGGGCGTCTCGAGGAACGAGAGGCGGACCGTGGGCCCGAGCTCGATCGTCGAGCGCTCCGTCGCCGGCGTGACCGGGTACTCCGTCTTCGCGGCGGCGCCGAGGTGGATCGTCGCCTCGAAGCGGTCGAGGAGCTCGATGTGACCCGAGATGAAGTCCGCGTGGAGGTGCGTCAGGATCACGTGGCGGATCTCGAGCTCGTGCTTCTTCGCGAGCTCGAGGTAGTCGTCCACGTCTCGCCGCGGGTCCACGATCGCGGCGACTCGCGACTCCTCGCAGGCGATCAGATAGGACGCCTGCGAGAGGCAGCCCAGGTAGATCTGCTGGAGGATCATGAGCTCGCTCCGTGGAGCGTCCAGTCTCTCAGAGACGCTGGTAGTCCGTCGCCCCCCACCACGAGATTCCGGTGCGCTTGAGGACCTTGCACTTCGCGGTGAAGGGGTCGATCCGCAGGATGTCGCCCGAGTTCGTGAGGCCGTAGACGATCTCCTTGCGGACGATGATCCCGAAGATGCTCGTGATCCGGCGTCCGTCCTCGTCGACGCACGCGCCCCGGTCCGTCGCGTTCCCGGTCGCGAGGTCGATCGTGACCATGTGCTCGGTGCCGCCCTTCTTGACGGAGCTCACGATCACGTCCTCGGGCGCGCGGTTCGGCGCCGTGCGCGTGTGGACCATGGCGAGGTCGCCCGACGCGACGAAGCCGCCCTTCATGGGGCCGACGAGCTTCCCCTTCGCCGTCTTGGGGTCGATCGTGTAGACGTCGCCGCCCAGCGTGTTGATGACGAGCTCGCCCTTCGGGCCCATGCCCATGCCGTAGGTGTTGTCGAGGTTGTGCTCGCCGATCTTCTTCGACTCCTCGGGCTTCTCGATGCGGATGAGGTAGAGCGCGTCCGCCGAGATGCCGTAGAGGAATCCATCCGCCGAGGCCCCGAGGTCGCAGAGGGTCGGCTGCTCGAACCCGCCGCCCTCGAGGGGCACGCGGACCTGGCCGACCCGGCGCCACGTCAGCGCCTCTATGTCTATGTCGTAGAGGTAGTCCGTGTGGTCCACGGCGTAGTCGTGGAGGTCCTGCTTGTCGTCGGCACGAGCGAAGGAGACCGAGAGCGCCCAGGAAGAGACGGCGATGACCACGAGGCCGCATGCGGCCCGGAGCGTCTTCATGACCCACCCCCTGTGTGCACGGAGCGCGGAGCGCGGGTCCAACATACCCACGCCCCTGCCGTTCGTCACGGCCAGTGGTTCGTCACGGTTGCCTGGCCTTCGCCTTCGCCTCGAGCTCCTTCGCGAGGTCGCGCTCGCCGCGCGCGTGCGCGAGCTGGGCGGAGACGAAGAGGACGAGCGACCTCCCGGGCGCGACCTCCTCGAGGAGGGCCACGTCCTCGGCCGCGGAGATCGTGTCCTCGGCGGCGAGCGCCTCGAGGGCGTGAGCGACCCGCGGCACGAGGCTCGCGGGCGCGGCGCGCATGGCGCGGTCGAGGAGCGGCAGCGTCGCGAGCGCGGCACCGGCGGTCGGCCGGCGCTGGAGGTCCTCGAGCGTCCGCACGAGGGCGAAGGCCACCGACGCCTCGGCCTCGCCTTCGTCGGCGCGGCGGATGAGGTCCACGACGTAGGGCTCCGGCGGCTTCTCCTTCCGCCAGTGCGCGAGGAGCGTCCAGTACGCCGCGTCGAGGCCCTGGGGGTCCGTCGCGACGAGGGCGCGGGCGCAGAGCGCGATCCGCTCGCCGGGGCCGGGCTTCGGAAGGAGA
>CAZYLP010000195.1:0-11578 GCA_964648345.1 uncultured Planctomycetota bacterium | reverse complement strand
GGACCTTCAGGTTCCGCTGGTCGCGCGCGGCGTCGCCGGACACGATGCCGGCGAGCGTGTCCATGCGGTGCCCCGAGCGGTCGAGGGCGCCGCGCCAGATCTCGAAGCGGTCGCGCCCCGAGTGCTTCGCGAGGTAGAGCGCCTGGTCGGCGCGCTTGGTGAGCGTCGCCGCGTCGCGGCCGTGGTCCGGGAAGATCGAGATCCCGAGCGACGCCGTCACCGGGACGCGCTCGCGGGCCATGGGTTCCCCCTTGAGGGACTTCCGGATCTTCTCCGCGACCGTGCGCGCCGCGTCCACGCCCGCGCCCGGGAGGAGGATGATGAACTCCTCGCCGCCATAGCGGCCACACACATCGTCGCGCCGCGTCGAGTCGCGGACCCGCTTCGCGACCTCCTTCAGCACCTCGTCGCCGACCTGGTGCCCGTAGCGGTCGTTGATCGACTTGAACTTGTCGATGTCGAGGAGGAGGATCGCGAGCGACGTGCCCTCCTCGAGGCCGCGCTTCAGCTCGTCGTGGAACTGCTGCTCGAAGAAGCCGCGGTTCGCGAGCTGCGTGAGCGGGTCGGTCGTCGCCTGCTGGTGGAGCTTCGCGTTCTGGAGCGCGATCGCCGCCTGCGCGCCGACCGTGCGGAGGAGGCGCCGGTCCTTCGCGTCGAAGGGGCGGACCTCCTTCTTCGAGTCGAGGTAGATCGCGCCGAGGAGGCGCGTCGGCACCTTCGCGCGGCGGCGGTCCTCCCCCGGCTTGCCGCCCGGCCGGCCACGGAGCGGCGCGACGAGCGGGAGGCAGAGCGCGCTCCTGAGGCCCAGGGAGGTCCAGCTCGTCTTCGGGTCGAAGCCCGTCGTCGTGCGGTCCGCGGGGACGTCGCGGACGAGCGTCGCGTCCTTCCGCTTGAGCGAGAGCTCGATGACCTTGCTCGAGAGCTGCTGCTCCTCGGGCGGGAGGTCCACGTGGTCGAGGTTGCGCCCGCGCACCGGCTTGAGCTCGCCGCCCTCCTCGACGAGGAGGAGGAGACCGCGCTCGAAGCCCGTGAAGTCGAGGCACGCGTCGATGACCGCGTCGAGGAGGCGGTCCAGGTCGAGCTCGCTCGCGATCGCCTGCGAGAGGAGGTTGAGGCGGAGGAGCCGATCCTTGAGGAACCCCCGCGTCGTGCGGCGGTCCACTCCGGGGGGGAGGGGCTTCTCGACCGAGGAGTCGTCCGCTTCGTCGTCGGGCGTGTCCGCGAAGCCCCAGGGGTCCGTGTCGTTGATCGACGGCCAGAGGCTGCTCGCCGACCCCTTGTCGCCATGCCCCGGCATGTGCGGCTCGAGGATCGGCATGGGCATCGAGGGTGTCTCGGTCATCGCCTGGAGCTGGGGGTCGCCCTCGGCGACGACCGTGAGCTGGGCGTCGCCGACCATGAGCTTGTCGGTGAGCTTGAGCGGGCTCGGCCCGACGACGGGCTTCCCGTTGAGGAAGGTCCCGTTCTTCGAGCCGAGGTCGACGACGCGCCACGCGCCCTGGCCGTCGGGCTCGATGCGGCAGTGGCGGCGCGAGACGTCGGCGCCTTCGATCGTGAGCGAGTTCTCCGGATCCCGGCCGATCGTCACCGGGTCGTCCGAGAGCGGAAGGACTCGCTTCTCGGGACCGTTCTGGAGGACCAGCTTCGCCATGGATGAACGATGATCGCTCGAACGCCCTCGGTCACGCAAGTCAGTCGAGGGCAAGAACCTCGACGGTCTCGACCCATACGACCGAGTTGCCGCCCACGAAGGTGAGCACGGACTTGTTCGCGTCCTGGGGCTTCCACTGGCTCGTGACCTCGACCATCCGCGGGCGGTTCACGTCCGCGTCCGTGAAGAGGAGCACGCCCACGTCGGTGCCGTTGACGGTCGCCTTCACGCCGCCGACGGCCACGTCCTTGAGCTCGTCGGGGACGTTGATGCGCGCGAAGACGCGGAAGAACATCCGCTTGTAGGGCTTCCCCTCGGCGAGCGCGTCGAAGGTGATCCTGCTCCCGTTCGGCTCGGCGAAGCCGATGTAGAGGTGCTCGCGCGGGCTCACGTCGGGCGGGCGGCGCGCCTTGTCGATCTGGCCGCCCATCATCTGGAAGCCGATGAACTTGCCGGTCTTGTCCTCCCAGCAGGCGTGGCGCGGGTCGGCCTTCTCCGTCTCCTTGAGCAGCTTGTCGCTCGCGGCGTCGGCGGCCTTCCGCGCCGCGACGAGCTCGGCCTCGCCCTTCAGGTTGAACGACTTGCACGCGGCGCTCACGAACTGCTGGCGCGTGGGACGCGCCGGCTGCTCGGTGTTGCCCTGGTTGTTGTTCGGGCGCGGCGGCGGCGGAGGCGGAGGGGGCGGCGGCGTCGTCGGGCGCGACAGGCGCTCGGCGCGGTCGCGGAGGTCCTTCACCTCCTGGTAGTCGGGGCCGTCCGTGATCCCGCGGAGCGCGTCGAGCGCGAGGATCGGGTCGTTCCGGCGGAGCGCCTCGCGAGCGCGGAAGATCTGGCGCTTGCGGCCGAGCCGCTCGCGCTCCTTGGTGATCTCCGCGTCGACCTTGGGGTCGCTCCGGATCGGGCTCGACGGGGCGACCTCGAGCGCGAGGAACGCGGCCTCGTAGTCGTTCGCGAGCTCGAGCCGGCGGGACTTCTCGAGGAGGTCGTCGGCGAGCTTCCGAGGCGTCGGCCCGTCGGGGACGACGGGCGGAGGCGGGGGCGGGGGAGGCGGCGCCTCTCCGCCCGGGTTGCGGAAGATGACCCAGAGGCCGAGGACGATGACGAGCGCCGCGGCCGCGCCCGCGAGGACGAGGAGCCAGGGGAACGGCTCGTCGCCGAGGAGGTCATCGTCCGTCGCGACCTCGGGCGCGGTCCGCATGCGCCGCTCGGCGCGCTTGCGGCGGCCCTCGGCGACGAGGCGCACCGAGTCCTCGGTCGAGCCCTGGGAGTCCGATAGAGGAGGCGCCGCGACGGCGGGCGCCATCATCTGCGGCGGCGCGGCGAAGGCGGGCTGCGCGGGCGGGCTCCAGCTCCCAGGGGGACGGACCCCGGCGCCCGGCGGCGCGATCGGCACGTTCCAGTTGGCCCCGGGTCCGGGCGAGGCGACGGGCGAGAAGCCCTGCGGGGCGAACGCGGGCGGAGGGGCCGCGTGGCCGCCTCGAGGGGTGAAGGCTCCCGACGGCGAAGGAACCGAGTAGCCCGCGGGCGGCGGCACGTAGCCGGGAGGCGGCCCGTAGCCGCCCGGAGGCGCGGCGAAAGCCGAGGGCGGTGTCGGGAAGCCGGATTGGGGGGAGTACGCGGGCGGAGGCGCGTAGGCGGGCGGCGGCGCGTAGGCAGGGGCGGCGGCCTGAGGCTGCGGCACCGGGACGCGCCGGGAGCCCGTGCCCACCGGCTTGGTGACGAACGCGCTCGCGTCGGGCCCGTCGATCGTCGGCCGGTTCGCGCCGGGGAGCTCGGGGGCGCAGGTGCGGCAGTAGAGCTGCCCGTTCCGCGCGACGGCATCGCCCGAAGCGACCTCCTGTCCCGAGAGACGGAGACCGCACTTCGCGCAGTAAGTGACCGGGACCCCCAACGCGACCTCTGCCCGGACGGGCGTTCGAGTATAGACGCAGGACGCCCGGGAAGCCAAAGCAAGGGATCCGCCCGGACGGCCCTCGCTCGCGCTCGCGGTCGCACGTAAACTACGCCCGGGATTCGTGAAGCGATTCGGGCTGGCGATCGGGCCGCGACGTCTGTGGCGCGCATCCCTGGCTCTCGCGGCGTTCGCCGCGGGGGTCGGCGGCTGCAGCACACCCTGGCCGGTCACCGACATCGAGCTCCCCCGCAACCGAGGGACGGACTTCCTCGCGAAGGACTTCGAGCTCCGGCCCTACCGCCCCGTGAGCGAGCGGCTCGCGCGCGACCGGAGGCGGGTGATGCCCTCGCCCTCGGCCGCCGCCCTCGGCGACGGCGCCGGCGCCTTCGCGGGCGGACGCTACGAGGCGTGGCGTACGTCGGCCGCGCCCGCGCTCGGCGACCTTGGCGGCGCCGTCGCGGGCGAGACGCTCCACCGGGCGACGAGGCTCGACCCGCTCCCCGAGAAGTACACCTCGACGGACACGTTCATCCCGATCGTCGCGACGGACCCGAACGCAGGACCCACCGTCGGGATCATGCCCGTCTCCGTGCTCCGCGAGGGCGAGCGCATCACGAACATCTTCGCGCCCCAGATCACCTGGAACGAGATCGACGGCGGCGGCGCGCTCTTCCGCATGCGGCGCTCCTTCACGCTCGACTCGGCGCTCTCGGTCGACGCCGGCTCGACGGAGAACGGGGCGCACACGTACGAGGTCAAGTACAACCAGGCGAAGATCGGGCCTTACGACGCGCTCCTCTTCCGCGCGCGCGTGCGGTACGTCACCGAGCTCTACGACCGCTTCTTCGGCCTCGGCAGCGACACGAAGAAGAGGGACGAGTCGGCCTACACGCTCCGCCGCTCGGATGCCCTCGTCGGCCTCGGCGTCCAGCTCCCCTTCTCGGCGCGGCTCGAGTTCGCCGAGCTCATCTCGGTGTCCAGCATCGGCAAGAGCGCGATCGACGGGATCCGGAGCGCCAAGACGGCCTTCGCGGACGTCGAGGGCATGCAGGACACGACCGAGCTCCTCGGGCACCGGATCACGCTCACGATCGACACGCGCGACCGCGCGCAGGCGACGACGAACGGGATCCTCTTCGAGAGCTACTACGAGATCGGCGACGCGACGCTCGCGAGCGACGTCTCCTACCAGAAGGCCGGGTTCTCGTTCTCGGGCGTGATCAGCTACACGATCCTCGACTGGCTCTTCGCGACCGCGGGGCGCTTCGGCATGCGGTGGGTCGCCGGCAAGAACGTCCCCTTCTTCGAGCAGACCTCGGTCGGCGGGAAGACGACCCTCCGCGGCTTCGGCGAGGGCCGCTTCGTGGGCAAGAACGGCTTCGTCGCCGGCATCGAGGAGCGCTGGAACATCTGGGACATAAACGTGATGGGCTACTCGCTCGTGATCCAGATCGCGGGCTTCGGCGAGATGGGCCGCGTCTTCGGCGGCGCGGACGAGCCGACGTTCCAGACGATCAAGTTCGCCGCGGGCGGCGCGGTGAGGCTCATCATCCCCGCGAGCGACATCGTCACGTCGATCGACATGGGCGTCTCGAAGGAGGGCTTCCAGACGTTCGTCGATCTCGGCTATCCGTTCTGACCGATTCCTTGCCCTTGCCGTTGCCCTTGCCCTTGCCCTCCTGACGGTAAAATCGTGCCGTGCCGAAACCCGTCGTCCTCGTCATCCCCTTCCTCGCGCTCGCCGCCCTGCTCCTCCTGCGGCTCGGCCTGCGTGCCTGGCTACGCGCCCGCCGTCTCGGCCGCGTCGCCGCCGCGACGACGGCCTCCGAGCTCGAGCCGCTCCTCGCGGTCAAGGACGACGAGGCTCGCGAGGCGGCCGCCGCGAAGCTCGCCGGGCTCGTCCCGTCGCGCGACCTCGCCGCACGCGTGCCGGCTCTGCCGGGCGCGGGCGCCCGCGCCGTCGCCCGTCTCCTCGGCGCGAAGGACCCCGCGCTCGCGCGCGAGATGCTCGCGGCGGCGTCGGGGGCGGCCCGCCTCCCGTGGGCGTGCGCGGCCGCGGAGAGCGAGGAGGGCGCGCGCTCCCTCGCGGCTCTCGCGAGCGACGCGGGCCTGAGCTCGGAGGAGCGCGGCGCCGCCCTCGATGCCATCGAGCGCTCGCCGAGGCCGGTCGTGCGCGCGGCGCTCGTCGCGCTCCTCGGCGAAGGCGCGGAGACGACCGCGGAGGCGCTCTGGGTCCTCGGCGAGGCGGGCGCAGCCGACGACGCGCTCCTCGCCGCGCGGCACGTCGCGGCCTCGAGCTTCCCCGTCGCGAGCACCGCGTGCGAGACCGTCGCGGCGCTCCTCGAGCGCGGGACGCCGGCCGACGGCGCCCGTGTCCGCGAGGTGCTCGCGCGCGGCCGCGCGCGCCTCCGGGAGATGCACCCCCCGGGCGACAACCCGCTCGCGGACGGCCTCGTCGCGGCGCTCGAGGACCTCGAGGCTCGCCTGCCCATGGGCGGATGTCTGGAGGCGAAGAGTTGAGCTCGACCGACGACGAGGTCCGCGAGCTCGTCTCGATCGCGACGCTCGGCGAGGGCATCCTGCGGGACCCCGACGAGCACAGGATCATGAAGGTCCTCCTCACCGCGGGCTTCTCGCCGCGCGAGGCGCGGGAGAAGGTGGACGCCGCTCTCAGGGCGCTCGGCGTCGAGCGTGCCGTGAAGGCCGCGCCCCCCGTCGCGTCCGCGTCATCCCCCGCGCCGGACGACCCGACACCCGCCGCGCCGGTCGCGCCCGGAGCCCCGAAGGCCACGCCCGAGGCGATCAAGAAGACGATCACCCGCAGCTTCCAGCGCCCGACGCGGCGGAAGGACGTGCGCGAGCCCTCCGACGAGGCCGTCCTCGCCGAGCTCGTCGCGCCGGGCCCCGACGACACGACGCGGTGGTCGGGGGTCTGCTCCTCGTGCCTCATCGAGATCTCGAACGAGGACGTGCGCTCGGGGCGCGCGGAGGTGAGCCCGGGCGGCAAGAGGCACTGCCGCGCGTGCCTCTCCAAGCTTCGCGCCGGGCTCCTCTGCAAGGTCTGCTACAAGCCGATCGAGCGCGCCGCGCTCCTCGAGGGGCGCGCCCAGCTCCACGCGGACCGGGCCGTCCACGTCTCGTGCCTCGCCCCGTGAGGGTCCTCGTCGTCGGGGCCGGGATCTTCGGCGTGACCGCGGCGCTCGAGCTGCGACGGCGAGGGCACGACGTCACGCTCATCGACCCGGGGCCGCTCCCGCACCCGCTCGCGGGGTCGACGGACGTGAGCAAGATCGTCCGCGTCGAGTACGGCGCCGACGAGGACTACACGATCCTCGGCGAGGAGTCGATCGAGGGGTGGCGCCGCTGGAACCGGGACCTCGGCGAGGAGCTCTACCACGAGACGGGCGTCCTCTTCATGCGGGCCTCCCCGCTCGCGGCGGGGACGTTCGAGGGCGACAGCAAGGCGGTCCTCGAGCGGCGCGGCCGCCCCTTCGAGCTCGTGGACCGCGAGCGGCTTCGCCGCGACTACCCGGCCTGGAACGCCGACCGGTACCTCGAGGGGCTCCTCGACCGCCAGGGAGGCTGGGTCGAGAGCGGCGCCGTCGTCGCGCGGCTCGCGGCGCGCGCGCGCGCCGAGGGTGTCGTGCTCCGCGAGGGCGTGACCTTCGAGCGCCTCGTCGAGGCGGGCTCGCGCGTCACGGGCGTGAGGACGACGGACGGCGAGACCCTCGCCGCGGACTCGGTCGTCGTCGCGGCCGGGTCCTGGACGCCCCACATCCTCCCCGAGCTCGCGCCCGTCTTCCGCTCGACGGGGCAGCCCGTGTTCCACCTGCGCCCGGCGGCGGCCGCGCTCTTCGAGGCCGCGCGCTTCCCGATCTTCGGGGCCGACATCTCGACGACGGGCTGGTACGGCTTCCCGCTCCACCCGGTGCAGGGGATCGTGAAGATCGCCCGCCACGGAGTCGGCCGCTCGATGCACCCCGAGTCGCCGGCGCGCGTCGTGACCCAGGAAGAGCTCGCGGACCTCCGCGAGTTCCTCGCCGGGACCTTCCCGGCCCTCGCCGGCGCGCCGGTGGTCTTCACGCGCATCTGCCTCTACTGCGACACGTGGGATGGCCACTTCTGGATCGCGCGCGACCCCTCGCGCGAGGGCCTCGTCCTCTCGACGGGCGGGAGCGGCCACGCCTACAAGTTCGGGCCGGTCCTGGGCGGGCTCACGGCGGACGCCGTCGAGGGCAAGACGAACCGCTGGTCGGGGAAGTTCCGGTGGCGGCCCGAGGTGCGGCCCGAGAAGAACGAGGAGGCCGCTCGCTGCCAGGAGTCGTGAGTCGGTGAGCGGGGGCGGTTACCATGCCCCCATGGCCGAAGCGGAGGAGAACCGCAAGAAGCCCGCGGGCTACACTCCGAGCACGCCGCGCGACGCGCCGCCGCGACCGGCGAAGCGCGCGCCGGAGCCAGCCCCCGAGAAGCCGAGGCCGGCGGAGGCGCCCGCCGCGCAGCCGGCCGAGGCGCCCGCTCCCAGGGCCCCGGAGAAGGCGGCCGAGCCGAAGGCCGCGGAGAAGGCCGCTCCCGAGGAGCCGCTCATCGACCGCGGCGCTCCGCTCGAGGAGCGGCTCTCGCTCGCGTCCGTGGCCCAGCTCCGCACGCGCCGCGAGCGGATCGACAGGCGGCTCCTCGAGCTCGCCGAGCCGGTCGGCGTCGCCGCGCTCGCGCTCGGCGCGCCGGTCCACGGCACGAAGGTCGTCGACATCGACCGGATCGTGAAGAAGATCGACCGGACCGACAACGACATCGCGGACGCGGAGAAGCTCACCGAGCCGCGCGCCGAGGGCTTCTTCAAGGCGCTCGGCCAGGACCTCGCGCGGCTCTCGGAGCGGTTCGCCTCGCGGGAGCTCCACCAGAAGCGCGCGCGGCTCGTCGCCGAGCTCGGCCTCGCGCTCCTCGCGTGCGAGCTCAGGGTCGTCCGGGACCGCCAGCCCGAGGTCGGCGCTCTCCTCGAGAAGCACAAGGACGACGCCCGCACGGTGGACGAGCTTTTCCGCCAGGCGCGCCTCGTCGATGAGGAGCTCGACCGCCGCGCGAAGGACGGCCGCCTGCACAAGGAGCCCAAGGCGATCGAGAAGCTGCTCTCGAGGACCGGCGAGGTCGTGGGCGACGCGAGCGACGCCGCGAAGGACAAGATCGTCGACCTCTCGAAGACCGCCGCCAAGACCGCCGTGAAGCAGAGCGGGAAGGCGGTCTGGAGCCTCGCGAAGGGCGCCTTCAAGCTCGGCCAGAAGAAGCTCACGGGCGACGAGGACTCGGATGAGGACGCGGCGGACGAGGGCTCGGAAGACGAGCCGCCGCGCGCGAAGAAGAAGTCCAGGTCACGGCGCTCGCCGGACGACGAGAGCGACGAGGGGCCGTCCAAGAAGGAGGTCCCCGAGCTCATCCGTCAGCTCGGGAAGCTCCACAAGGACGGCGTGCTGACCGACGAGGAGTTCGCGAAGAAGAAGGCCGAGCTGCTCAAGCGGCTCTAACGGCTCCCTCTAACGGACCGGGGTCCCGCGCATGAAGCGCATGGCCTTGCCGAGGACCTTGACCTCGTCGTTGTCGCCGAGGCGCACGTCGTCCACGGGCTTGCCGTTCACGGTCACGGCCCCGCCCTTGTGGGTCACGTCGATGAGCCGGAAGCCCGACTCGTCGCGGAAGATGACCGCGATCTTGCGGGAGGCGGACCAGCCCTGGACCTTGATGTCCGAGTCCTCCCCCTTGCCGATCACGAAGACCGACTTCTCGAGGAAGACGTTGTTCTTCTTGCCGCCGCCTTCGTCGATGACGAGGTAGCCGCGGACCCTCGAGGACTTCTCGCGCTGGAGCTGCGCGAGCGCCTTCTGGTCCATCTGCATCGTCATGCCGCCGAAGTCGTCCTTGCCGGCCTCGCCTCCCGCGGCAGCCGGGGCGGCGGCCTTGTCGCCGCCGCCGGCGTCGGGCGGGCCCTCGCCGTCGTCGGTGTCGCGGCCTCCGGGCAGCTCCGGCTCGGGCAGCGCGATGTTCGGCTTGCCCTGGAAGGAGATCGTGAACTTGCCGATCGAGATCTCGTCGCCGTCGTTGAGGTTGTAGCTCTCGATGCGCTTCCCGTTGACGAACGTGCCGTTGTTCGACTTGAGGTCGCGGAGGACGTAGAAGCCGTCCTTCGTGATGATCTCGGAGTGGTAGCGCGAGACTCCGAGGTTGTCGATCGTGACCTCGCAGTCCTCGTTGCGGCCGATCTTGACCGATTCCTTGTCGAACTCGTAGCGCTCGAGCGTGCGACCCGACAGGGTGAGAATGAGCTTCATCGGCATGGCTGAGAAACCGTCCCCCCGATCACAGCTTCATCTGCTCGGTCAGCGCGTTCGCCTCGAGCTGCGACTCGAGGAGACGGTAGACCAGCAGAGCCGCCGTCGAGATCGCCACCGGGTCCTCGTGCTGGACCGCGAGGCGACTGACGAACTCGGCAACGCAGGGGTTCTCCTCCTCGAGCCGCTCGAGGAGGCGGATGATGAAGTCGTTGTCTTCTTCCCGTTCCATCTCACGACAAACAGCGAAACCGGTCTCCTTCGTCACGACCGGGAGCCGCTTCATCGCCAGACCCCTTTAGTCACGTCACCCTTATGATCTATCCGTCGAATCGGCGCAAGGCGATGCACGCGTTGTGCCCGCCGAAGCCGAAACTGTTGGACAGGGCGACATCGATCTCGAGCGGCCGGGCCTCGTTCGGGACGTAGTCCAGGTCGCAGTCGGGGTCCTTCGTCTCGTAGTTGATCGTCGGCGGGGCGATCTTGTCCTTGATCGCCATCGCGGTCGCGATCGCCTCGACGCCGGCCGCGGCGCCCAGGAGGTGTCCGACCATGCTCTTGGTCGACGACACGGCGAGCTTCCTCGCGTGATCGCCGAAGAGCCGCTTGATCGCCGCCGTCTCCATCTTGTCGTTGAGCTCGGTCGACGTGCCGTGGGCGTTGATGTAGTGCACGTCGTGCAGAGCCGCGCCGGCGTCCTCGAGGGCCACCTTCATGGCCCGGAAGGCGCCGTCGCCCTGCTCCTCGGGCGCGGTGATGTGGAAGGCGTCGTCCGTCTGCCCGAAGCCGGCGAGCTCGCAGTAGATCTTCGCGCCGCGCTTCTTCGCGTGCTCGAGGTCCTCGAGCACGAGGAGCCCGGCGCCCTCGCCGAAGACGAAGCCGTCCCGGTCCTTGTCGAACGGGCGGCTCGCCTTCTGAGGCGCGTCGTTCCGCTTGGAGAGCGCGCGCGCCTGGCAGAAGCCGGCGAGGCCGATCGGCGTCAGGGCCGCCTCGGCGCCGCCCGCGATCATGAGGTCGGCGTAGCCGTGGCGGATCTGCTGGAGCGCGAGACCGATCGCGTGGTTGCCCGTGGCGCACGCCGAGGCGACCGCGACGTTGGGCCCCTTGAGCCCGTGCTTGATCGCGAGCTGCCCGCTGGCCGCGTTCAGCATCATCATCGGCACGAAGAAGGGCGACACGCGCCGCATGCCCTTGGCGATGAGCGTGCGGGTCTCCTCCTCGATGGTCCAGAGACCGCCGATGCCCGAGCCCACGATCGCGCCGCACCGGTCGCGGTTGACGCGGTCGAAGTCGATCCCGGCGTCGCGCCGGGCCTCCTCCGAGGCGACGAGCGCGAACTGGACCGTGCGGTCGAGGTGCCGCGCTTCCTTCTTGTCGAAGTGCTTCTCGGGGTCGTACCCCTTCACTTCGCAGCCGAAGGTCGTGGAGAACTCCTTCGGGTCGAACAGGGTGATCGGGGCGGCCCCGCTCTTCCCCGCCTTGAGGCCATCCCAGAACGCAGGGACGCCGACGCCGAGCGGAGTGACGGCCCCCATGCCCGTCACCACCACCCGCCTCACCGGACGCATGAGATTCTTTGCGTGGGGGGGCTCCGCCCCCCCCGCCCCCCCCGCCTGAGTCTGGGGATTCGCCATCACTGACCCGCGTGCTCCTCGATGTACTTGATCGCCTCCCCGACGGTCGCGATCTTCTCCGCGTCCTCATCCGGGATGC
>CAZYLP010000194.1:0-11656 GCA_964648345.1 uncultured Planctomycetota bacterium | reverse complement strand
GACGGTGATCGACCACTGGTTGTTCTGGCAGACGAAGACGCACGGGACCTTCCACACGGCCGCGAAGTTGAGCGCCGAGTGGAAGTCGTGCTCTGACGTTGCGCCGTCGCCCATGTAAGCGAGCGCGACCTTGCCGTCCTTCTTGATCTTCATGGCGTAGGCGGCGCCGACGGCGTGCGGGAGCTGGGTCGCGATGCACGAGCTCCACGACACCTGGTTCACGCTGCGATCCGCGAAGTGCATGGGCTGCATGCGGCCCTTGAGCACGTCGTGCGCGTTCCCGAACATCTGCGCGAAGAAGCGCGAGACCGGGAAGCCCCGCAGGAGCGCGACGCCCGCCTCGCGGAGGGCCGGGAAGACCCAGTCCTCCTTCTCGATCGCCGCGCCGCTGCCGACGACGGCGGCCTCCTGGCCGGTCGTGAGACCGCAGAACGCGATCCGGCCCTGCCGCTGGAGCGCGAGCATGCGGTGGTCGATCGCGCGGATGAGCTGCATGTACCGGTAGAGCTCGAGCATCCGCTCCGTGGACAGCTTCTCCGCGGCGAGGACGGCGGCGGGCGTCATCGACTAGATCCCTTCGAGGAGGAGGAGCTTCGGGTCCTCGAGGTACTTCACGACCGAGTTCATGAAGCGCGCCGCCGTCGCGCCGTCCACGACCCGGTGATCGAGCGACAAGGAGAGCAGCATGATGTGCCCGATCTCGATCCTGTCGTCCCCGCCTGCCGAGGATCTCACGACGGGCCGCTTCGCGATCTTGTGGACGCCCATGACCGCGACCTCGGGGTGGTTGATGATCGGCGTCGCCATGAGGCCGCCGAGCGAGCCGACGCTCGAGATCGTGAAGGTGCCGCCCTGCAGGTCCTCGAGCTCGAGCATGCCCGTGCGCGCCGCGTTCGCGAGCCGGTCGAGCTCGCGGGCGAGGTCGAGGATCGAGCGCTGCTCGGCGTGCTTGATGACCGGGACGACGAGGCCCGCGTCGGTGTCGGCCGCGAAGCCGATGTTGTAGTACTTCTTGTAGACGATCTCGCCGGACGCGTCGTCGAGGCTCGCGTTGAGGGCCGCGTGCTCCTTGAGAGCGGCGACCGTCGACTTGATGATGAACGGCAGGTAAGTGAGCTTGACGCCGCGCTCCTCGGCGATCGGCTTCGCCTTGTCGCGGAGCTCGACGAGCTCCGTCACATCCACCTCCTCGACGTACGTGAAGTGAGGGGCGGTGTGCTTGGACTTGACGAGGTGCTCGGCGATCTTGCGACGCACGCCGCGGAGCGGGACGCGCTCCTCCGTCTCGCCGGCTTGAGGTGCAGGGAGCGGGGCGACGCGGGCGGGCTTCTTCGCGGCGGCCGCGTCGATCTTCTGCGTCGGAGCCTTCACGAGCTCGCGGAGAGCGGGGCCCTGCTTCGCGGGCACGTCGCTGAGCGGCCCTCCGAGCGGACGCGTCGGAGCCTTGGCCGGGTGGACCGGAGCCGCCGTCGCGGTGGCCCCGCCGCCGTGGGCGGACTTCTCCACGTCCTCGCGCGTGACGCGGCCCGCGGGGCCGGTCGCCTTGACGCGGCGGATGTCCACGCCGAGCTCGCGCGCGCGGCGGCGCGTCGCGGGCGTCGCGAGGACGCGGTCGGCGGGCTCCTCCATGAGAGCGGTCGCCGTGCCCGCGGGCGCGGCGGGCGCCTCGTCGTGATTCGAGCCGCCGGCCGAGCTCGACTTCGCCGGGGCCGCGTGGCCGTGACCGTGGCCGCCCGCGACGCGACCCGCGGTCACGTCCGCGAAGGTCACGATCGGCGCGCCGACGGGGACGACCTGACCGTCCTTCACGAGGAGCTTCGCCACCTTCCCCTTCACGGGGCAGGGGATCGTCACGGTCGCCTTGTCGGTCATGACCTCGACGAGCGGCTGGTCCTCATCGACCGAGTCGCCGGCCGCGACGAGCCACTTCACGATCTCGCCTTCGGCCACGCCTTCGCCGATGTCGGGGAGTCGCATCTCCACGGGAGAGTCCTCTTTTCGGGTCGCCATTTTAGCCCGAGCAACGCTTCTTTTAGAAGCTAGCGGCCGATCAGGGCGAGCTTGGGCTTCACCTGGGGGTCGAGGCTCGCGTCGAGGTTCCGCGCGCGGTTGAGGTCGCCCGCTCCGCCGTCGCGGTCGCCGATGATGAGGCGGGCGCAGCCGCGGATGTACCAGCCGTAGCCGAAGCTCGGCCGGATCTCGATGAGGCGGCTCGCATCGGCGATCGCGGCCTTCGGGTCGCCGAGCTCCATGCGGCACTCGGCGCGCGTCATGTAGGCATCGGGGATCGGCAGGTTGGCCGGCGCGAGCTCGATCGCGTGCGTCGCGGCGTTGACGGCCCCGCGCCAGTCCTTCTTGTGGTACTTCACGCGCGCGAGGGTGGACCACGAGGCCGGCATCTTCACCGGGTCGAGGTCCACGGCGCGCTGGGCCGCTCTCTCGGCGCCGTCGTAGTCCTGGAGCATGTCCCGCGCCGCGGCGAGGTCGCCCCAGCCGCCCGGGAACTTGGGGTCGAGCTCGGTGCACTTCGTGAAGTCGTTCGACGCCGCCTCGAAGTCGCGCTGGAACAGGCGGACGAGGCCGCGCACGTAATGAGCGCGCGCGAGGGCCGGGTCGAGCTCGATCGCGCGGTCGGCGTTCGTGATGGCCTCGGCGAGCTGCTTCCGGGCCCAGAGGATCTCGGCGCGGCCCTGCCACGCGAGGGCGAGCTTGGGGTCGTGCTTGAGCGCGAGCTCGAAGTCGGCGAGGGCGTCGTCGAACTTGCCGTCCTTCCCGCGGATCGCGCCGCGCCGCTCGAGGGCGCGCACGTAGAGGGGCACGAGCTCCTTCGAGCGAGCGGGCTCGAGCTCGAGCGCGTGGGCGAGATCCGTGATCGAGCCCGCGTAGTCCTTGAGCTCGAAGCGGACCGTGCCGCGGGCGGCCCACGCCTTCGAGAGCTTCGGGTCGAGCTGGATCGCCTTCTCGAGGTCAGGGAGCGCCGCCTCGAGGTCCTTCGTCTCGAGGCGGAGCTGCCCGCGCGCGAGCCACGCCGCGGCCGAACCGGGGTCCTTGTCGATCGCGTGGGAGAGGCTCCGCTTCGCCGTCTCGAGCTCGCCCTTCTTCGCCTCGCGCTCGGCGCGCGCGATCCAGGCGGCGGCGGAGGGCTCGTCGTCGGAGCCGGGGAGCCCGGGCACGGTGGGCGGCGGCGCGGGGCCGCCGACGAGCCGCCCCGCGAGGAAGCCGATCGTGCCCGCGGCCGCGAGGAACGCGATCACGGCGAGGGCCGTGGTCCGGCCGCGGGAGTCGCTCGATGCCTCGGTCAGCGCCTCGGCGAACGCGGCGCCGTCCGGGTAGCGCGTGTCGGGCGCGGGCGCGAGCGCGCGCTTCACGACGCCCGCGAGCCACTTCGGAGTCTCGGGGCGGAGGCGCCGCGGGTCCTCGACGTCGCCGCGGGCGACCCTCCTCACGATGTCCACCGTGGACTCGCCGGGGAACGCGACCGTGCCCGTCAAGCACTCGAAGAGGACCGCTCCGAGCGCGAAGACGTCCGCGGTCGGGCCCACGTCCTTCGAGCCCGTGAGCTGCTCGGGGGAGCTGTAGCGCACGGACCCGCGGTACTCGTCGGCCTTCGAGATCGAGACGCTCTGGCTGGCGCCCGGAGCGCCCGGGGCGAAGTGCTTCGCGAGGCCGAGGTCCGCGAGGAACGGCTCGCCGTGCTCGTCGAACAGGACGTTGTCGGGCTTCACGTCCCGGTGGACGATCCCCTTCGCGTGCGCCGCTCCGAGCGCGGCCGCGACGCGGCGGAGGATCCGGAGCGTCTCCTCGATCTCGAGCGGGCCCTTCGCGATCTTCGCGCGGAGAGTGCCGCCGGGGAGGAACGGCATGACGAGGTAGGGCCCCTGGGGCGAGTCGCCGCGCTCGAGGAGCGGCACGAAGCCGTCCGCCGCGCCGAGCGTCTCGAGGAGCCGCTCCTCGCGCGCGAAGCGAGCGCGCGTCTCGTCCGAGAGAGCCGTGCGCAGGACCTTGATCGCCACGGAGCGGCCGTCCGGGCCCTTGCCGCGGAGGACGACGCCCGCGCCGCCGCGCCCGATCTCGCCTTCGACCTCGTAGCGCCCGATCTGCACGCGCTACAAGGTAATCAGGGGAATCGGCCTTCGCCGCGCGCGGTCTTCTCCGCCTCGTACTGCTCGCGGAGCGCCTTCGGCATCTCGGCGAAGACGTCCGAGAAGAGGCTCTCGAGCTCGGGGCGCGGGACGCGCTCGGACTCCTTGACCGCGTCGTTCACGTCGTCGCGGCACTTCGCCTTGAGCGCCTCCTCCTTCTCGTCGTCCCAGAGGCTCTTCGCCTCGAGGTAGCGCTTCATGCGGAGGAGCGGGTCGTGCTTGCTGCACTCCTCGACGTAACTCTCCGGGCGGTACCGCCGCGGATCGTCCGACGAGGAGTGGCCGGCGATCCGGTAAGTGATCGCCTCGATGAGGGTCGGTCCGTCGCCGCGGAGGGCGCGCTCGCGCGCGTCGCGCGTCGCCTTGTAGACGGCGAGCACGTCGTTGCCGTCCACGCGGATCCCGGGCATGCCGTAGGCGACGGCCTTCTGGGCCATGGTCTCGGACGCCGTCTGCTTCGAGACGGGGAGCGAGATCGCCCAGCCGTTGTTCTCGCAGAGGAAGATCACGGGCGACTTGTAGACGCCGGCGAAGTTGAGCCCCGTGTGGAAGTCGTTCGACGAGGTCGCGCCATCGCCCATGTAGGTGAGGACGCAGCGGCGGTCGCGCTTGATCTTCATGGCCATGGCGACGCCCGTCGCCTGGACGATCTGCGTGCCGATCGGGCTCGAGACGCTGACGAAGTTCTGCTTCGAGAAGCTGTAGTGGACCGGCATCTGCCGGCCCTTCGTCACGTCCCAGGCGTTCCCGAACAGCTGGTTCATCATGAGCTTGACGCCCACGCCGCGGTAGAGCGCGGTGCCCGGCTCCCGGTAGGAGGGGCAGAGCCAGTCGTCGTCGGCGAGCGCGGCCGTGGAGCCAATGCTCGCGGCCTCCTGGCCGGTGCACGCGAGGTAGAAGTGGATCCGGCCCTGGCGCTGGAGATTCATGCCGCGCTCATCGAAGGCGCGGGTCTGGTGCATGGTCCGGTAGATCCGGAGGAGGGTCTCGTCCGGGATCCGCGGGTCGAGCGACTCGTCCAAAACGCTGCCATCGGCCGCGAGGATCTGGAGGATGTCGGTCGGGGATCGTTCGGTCGTGGTCTCGACGCTCATGGGACCGAAGTCTACGCGGGCTCGGCGGCTTGCGGCAAGAGCCTAGGTGATACTACGGTCTAGCCAGCAATGTTCGAGCTGCAGGTCCTCTTGCGCGGACGCGTCGTCGGTAACTCCCGGTTCGACCAGGACACGGTCCGCATCGGCCGCAGCTCGGACAACGACGTCTTCATCGACAACCCCGTCTTCTCGCGGACCCACGCCGTGATCCAGCGGAAGGGGATCGTCCACATCCTCCAGGACATGAAGACCTCGAACGGAACATTCCTGAACGGCGCGCGGGTGACGCTCGCGAACCTGAACGACGGCGACCGGATCACGATCGGCAAGTTCACGCTCGTCTTCTCGTGCCCCGACGCCGTGAAGGTCGCGGGCGCCGACCCGGGCGGCCCCTCGTTCGAGGGCGGCGCGACCATGAAGCTGGACCCGCGCGCGCGGGCGAGCGACCTCGAGCGGCACTCGCAGTCGCGCGCGCGCCTGGTCCTCTCGACGGGCGAGGAGTACCCGCTCCAGCGCGACGTCTTCCTCGCCGGCTCCGACCGGATCTGCGACCTCCTCGTCGGCAACTGGCGGACCCCGAAGCTCGCCATGGTCGCGCGCGGCTACGGCGGCTTCAGCATCGTGAACGTCGCGGGGCGCGACCTTCTACTCAACGGGAAGCCCGTGGAGTACCAGGCGTGGCTCAAGGACGGCGACATCCTCGACCTCGCGGGGGTCGAGGCTCACTTCATCGTCGAGAAGGAGTCCGACAAGCCGCGCCACGCCCCGACGCCCACGAAGGGCCTCGGGGAGTCCCTCTCGCTCGCGATCAAGCGCAGCGAGCAGCGCTCGAAGATCCTGGGCCTCCTCGACCGGTGGTTTGACAGGAACACTTGATACTCTGTCGGACATGATCCCGTGGACGGCCGACACGCGGCGCGGGAGCTTCGAGAGCTTCTACGCCGCCTACGGTTCCCTCGCCCGCGCGGAGTTCCTCGCGGCCGTGAAGTCCCCCGTCCTCATGACCGCCGTGAGCACCGACTCGGCGACGTGGCAGGGCACGCTCGTCCTCAAGGTCGAGAAGCGGTCGTCGGGCGCGAAGATCGCGATCACCGCCAACGTGGACTCGGGCGGCGACCTCGAAGCGGCCGCGGGCCGGATCTACGTCGGCCGCACGCCCGAGAGCGATGTCACGATCTCCGCGCCCACCGTCTCGAAGCGGCACGCCTACTTCGCGGCGAAGGACGGCGGGTGGGAGATCGCGGACGCGGGCTCCGCGAACGGGACGATCGTCGAGGGGCAGCGGTTGAAGCCGAACAAGCGCGAGCGTCTCCGCCGCTCGCTCTCCACGATCGAGTTCGGTCCGGACGCTCGCTTCGTCTTCATGCTCCCGGACAGCGTCTTCGATCTCTTCGACGAGATCCACCGGAGCCGCGGAGTCCGCGCCTCCTCCAAGCTCAAGTTGCCGACGGGGCCGGTCGTGGACGCCGCGGACGAGCACTTCGAGTCGCTCGCGAAGCTCCCGATCGAGGAGGAGGCGAGCACCTCCGCGGTGCGCTCGGTGCACCCCTCGAAGGAGGCCGAGGCTCCGCCTCCCTCCAAGCCGCCCGCGAAGCCGGAGCCCGTCGAGAAGGCCACGGTGCCCGACGCGAAGCCGCGCCACCGGGCGACCTGGCAGGGGAAGCGGCCCGACCTCGACGGGGACACCGACTCGCTCGGCAAGTCCACCGACAAGATCACGGTCAAGGTCGCCAAGACGCCCGAGGAGCAGGAGGAGATGGAGTTCGAGTACGCCCTCAAGGCCGTCTCGAGCCTCGGTTCGCTCGTCCACAAGCTCGAGGCGATCCTCAAGGTCGGCGACCAGACCACGCTCCTCCTCGGCGAGGGCTCGAAGAACACGATCGAGGAGTGCCGGGATGCGCTCGTGAAGATGCGGCCTCTCCTCCGCGCGATCCGCATGGAGATGGTCGTGGGCGACCGGAAGCCCGTCGAGATCTTCCGGGCCAAGGGCTGACGCGTGCCCTTCCACGTGACCGTGTCACGGAGCGGCGAGAACCTCGGTCAGCGACCGTTCGAGGCGCCGGTCGTGACGATCGGACGCGATCGCGGCTCGGCGCTCCAGATCGACCACCCGACGCTCTCGCGGCAGCACGCGGTCATCGAGCAGGCGGGGGAGGCCTTCACGATCCGCGACCTCGGCAGCCAGAACGGGACCGCGGTCAACGGCAAGAAGATCGCGGGCGCGCACGCGCTCAACGAGAACGACGAGATCCAGCTGGGCGAGTTCACCCTCGTCTTCCACGGCGGCGCTCCCACGGAGCTCGACGTCCCGCTCGTCCAGAACCAGGCGGCGTACGCGGTCTTCGGCCAGACGCTCCAGGTCAAGCAGGGAGACGAGAACGACCTCCGCGAGCGGAGCGCGGCCGTCCACGCCCACCTCCTCGAGGAGGGCTCGGGCCGCACGTGGGCCCTCGACCGCGACGTCCTCCTCCTCGGGCGCGCGGCCGGCTGCCACGTCCAGGTGGGCGGCTGGTTCGCGCCACGGATCGCCGCCTCGATCGTGCGCGGCCACGGCGGCTGGTCGCTCGTCCGCCTCGGCCGCACGAACGTCGTCTGCCGCGACGAGCGCGTCCTCGATCGCACGTGGCTCGCGGAGAACGACGTGTTCAGCATCGGCTCGCGACGATTCACGTTCCGCACGGGACTCCCCGCCGCCGACGCCGCGGCGCGCTGAGGCGCCGGCCGTCAGGGCGGGCCGAGGATGCCGACGACGAGATCCACGTCGGCGATGCGGATCGGGCGCGCGCTCCCGCGGCGCGTCGCCCCATCCGTGGCGACATCGAAGTCCCGCGGCCCCACGAGCGGTCCGCCCTCGACGAGCGCGGCGAAGAGCGCGCGCGTCGGGGCGTCCTCGGTGTCCTTGCCCTTCACGATCACCGCCTCCGCGCCGCGGCCGCGGATCAGAGTCGTCGAGCTCCGATCGGCGCGCGTGCTCGCGAGGAGGTGGCCGGAGGGAGTGAAGAGAAACACGTCGCCCTCGAAGCGAGCGCGCTCCGGGCCGACCGAGAAGTGGCCGAGCCGACCCCAGAGACCCGCCGTCTGGAAGTCGATCGTGAGGACGCCCTGGAGGACGCCGCGCGCGTCGCGGACGGCGGTCGCGGCCGTGATCCCGGGCGAGCCCTCCCAGAAGACGTAGGGCTCGGTCCAGACGATCCCCTTCGCGGCCTCGGCGGCCTTGTAGAAGGGGCGCTTCCTCGGGTCGTAGGAGGTCGGGCTCTCCGCGGCGCGCGCCACGTCGGGGGTGAGCCCGTTCGGGCCGACCACGTCCTCGTGGACGACGGTGCGGAAGCTCGCTCCGTCGGTCGAGACGTGGCTCCGGTTGAGGCGGAGCGCGGTCTCGCCCGGGATCCGGTACGCGCCCACGAAGTCGCCGCCCGGAGTCGAGAAGCTGACCCAGGAGAACGCCTCCCAGCTCGCGAGGACCTGGATCAGCTCGCGCGCGAGCGGGTCCTCGGCCTGCGGGCTCGCGCGGAGGGGCACGCGGTCGAGCCGGAGCTCGCCGCGCTCGGCGCGGCCGTGGAGGAGGCGCAGCATCCTGTGCGCGCTCCCGAAGAGCCCCTCGATCCGCTCCGTCGCCTGCGAGTGGACCTCGCGGAAGACGCTCGCCTCGGCCTGACGCGCGCTCGCGCGCATGGCGCCCGTGACGGCGATCACCGTCGTGATCGCGCCGCCGCCGAGCGCGAAGCAGAACGAGACGAGGACGCGCTGCCGCTTGACGCGCCGGCCGATCCGGTGGACCGCGCTCATGCGGAGCCCGGGCACGCTCTCTCCGGCGAGGACGCGCTCGATGTCGCGGCGCATGTCGGCGGCCGTCTGGTAGCGGCGCGCGCGGTCCTTCTCGAGGGCCTTGAGGATGATCCCCTCGACGGGCAGGGGGAGGTCGTCCACGTACTTCCGGGGCGAGTCCGGGTCCTTCGAGAAGATCTTCGACATGAGCTCCTGGAAGGAGCGCGACTCGAAGGGGACCTTGCCGGTCGTCAGCTCGTAGAGGAGGACGCCGCACGCGTAGAGGTCCGAGCGCGCGTCCACCTCGTCGCGTCGGCCGGCCGCCTGCTCGGGCGGCATGTAGTGCGGTGTGCCGAGGAGCGTGCCCTCGTGCGTGAGGCGCTCCTCGCCCGAGTCCTCGCCGATCTGCTTGGCGAGCCCGAAGTCCATGATCTTCGGGACGCCCTCCGCCTCGATCATGAAGAACCCGGGCTACATGTCGCGGAGGACCAGCCCCTGAGCGTGCGCGTGCCCGAGCCCCTCGAGCACCTTCCGCATGAGCTCGAGCGCCTCGGGGAGCGGGAGCCGGCCGCGCTTCAAGCGCGCGGCGAGCGTCTCGCCCTCGCAGAGGTCCATGGTGAAGAAGAGGAGGTCGCCCTCCTGCCCGATCTCGTGGACGGGGACGACGTAGGGATGCTTGAGCCGCGCCGCCGCGCGCGCCTCGCGCACGAAGCGCTCGCGGCGCGTCGGGCTCGCCGGCTCGCCGGGGCCCGACCGGAGGACCTTGAGCGCGACCCTGCGTCCGAGGTCCACCTGCGTCGCCTTGTAGACGACGCCCATGCCGCCGCTCCCGAGCTGCTCCTCGATCACGAAGCGACCGCCCGCGAAGTTGCCCTCGAGCGACGGCGCGGCGGCTTGCGGCGGGCGCGGCGGACGAGGCGAGGGCGACTCGACGGTCTCGCCTGCGGTCTCGTCCGCTCCGTTCACGCACCGTTCAATATAGAGAGAACGTGCGCTCCATACTTGTCGGCCCTCTTCTCGCCGAGCCCGGGCACCTCGAGGAGGGCGTCCCGGTCGCGCGGTCGCGCCTGGGCGATCGCCTCGAGAGTGCTGTTCGAGAAGACGCAGTAGGCGGGGACGCCCTCTTGCTTGCTCTGGGCGGTGCGCCACGAGCGGAGCGCGGCGAGGAGCGCCGGATCCGCCGCGACGGCTCTTATGGAGGCGTCCTCCGCGGATGAGGTCGCGGGCCTGGCCTTGGCCTTCGAGCTCTTCGACTTCGAGCCGTTCGTCTTCGAGACCTTCTTCGTCTCGTCGATGCGAGGACGAGCGAGCGCGAGCGGGACCTCGAGGCGGTCGTAGAGGACCTCGACGCCGAGCTGGGTCACCCGGACCTTCGGGTACTTGGGGTCGTCGCTCCACGTCTCGAGGAGCCCCTGCGAGAGGCAGGCGTCCACGGCCGCGGCGCAGTCGTCCGTGCTCCACGGCTTGAGCGCGCCGACCGTCGGGAGGACGTCGAGCTCGCGCTCGCGGTCCTCCTTCGTCACGACGCCCGCGAGGAGCCGCGCGACGACCTTCCGCCCGTAACGTCCGCGGAGGCGCGCGACGAGCGAGAGCGTCTTCCGCGCGACGAGCTTGGCCTCGGCGCGGGGGAGCGCGTCCTTGGAGAGGATCTCGCACCGGTCGCAGCGGTCGCACGTGGAGGGCGGCGCCCCGAAGTAGCGGAGGATCGCCGAGCGGCGGCACGAAGAGCTCCGCGCGTAGCGGAGCATGTCGTCGAGGCGGGCGCGCTCCCGTTCGCGCTGGCGGTCGAGGCGGGCCCAGTCGACCCTGAGGTCGTCGCCCGTCGTCGAGCCCTGGAGCGGGGCGGGCACGAAGCCCTCGCCTCGCTCCTCGTGCGCGTGGCCTGCTTCGGCGAGGAGCTCGAGCGAGCGCTCGATCGCGCGCTCCGCCGGTCTGCCGTCGATCGCGTCGCGGAGAGTGGTCGGATCCGAGCCTCGGCCCGCGCGGAGCGCGTCCCAGACCGCCGCGACGAGCGACCGCTCGGGCGAGGCCGTGTCGATCAGGAAGTGCTGGAGGTGCACGTCCGACCCCGAGTGGACGAGCACGCACTCGCCGGGGCCGCCGTCGCGGCCGGCGCGGCCCGCCTCCTGGTAATAGGCCTCGAGGCTGCCCGGGAGGTCGTGGTGGACCACGAGGCGGACGTCGTACTTGTCGATGCCGAGCCCGAAGGCGTTCGTCGCGACGACGACCTTCTTCTCTCCGCTCGCCCACTCCTCCTGCGCGCGGCGCCGCTGCTCCTGCGGCAGGCCCGCGTGGTAGAGCGCGGCGCCCGGGATCTTCTTCGCGAGCCGCTCGCACGCCTTGCGCGTCGCCGCGTAGACGATCGCCGACCCCTCCGTGAGGCGAGAGAGCGCGGCCTTGCACGCCTCCTCTTTGTCCGACTCCCCCGAGCAAGAGACGACCGAGAAGCGGAGGTTCGGCCGGTCGAAGCCGCGCACGAAGACCTTGTGCTCGGAGCGAAGGCCGAGGCTGGCCGCGATCTCCCTTCTCACCGGCTCGGTCGCCGTCGCCGTGACCGCGAGACCGGTGGGGCCGCCGAGGGCCCGCGCGGCCTCACCGAGGCGCAGGTAGTCGGGGCGGAAGTCGTGGCCCCACTCGGACACGCAGTGCGCCTCG
>CAZYLP010000193.1:972-11898 GCA_964648345.1 uncultured Planctomycetota bacterium | reverse complement strand
GACGGGTACCCCAGCAGCAGCCGCCCGTTCCACCGCGGACACCAGCGCCTTTCGGTCCACGGGAGCGAGCACAATCCCTGCCAGGCGTCTGCCCGCCATGGATTGGACAATCTCGATCTGGCGGCTGGAATCCACCTCCACGGTGGGCGCGTTCCATTCCACTTGAAAGCCGAATTCCTGCCCCGCCTTGATCGCTCCGGCGTGCACGGTTTGCCAGAAAATGTGGTTCGCGCCCTTGGGCACCACTCCCACGACTTTCTTTCCGGGCTCGCGATGGCAGGCGGCGGCGTGCGCCGCGCCGATGCCGAGGCGCAGCTCGTGCGGGCGGGGGACGAGCTCGTCTACCTCGGGCCCGCGGGCGTGGGCGTCTACGACGGCGAGACGGGCGTCGCCCGGACGTGCGCTCCGATCGACGAGCGCGGCGTCGCGCTCGGAGTCCGCGGCGCGGAGCCGCTCGTCCTCACCGTCGATGTCCCGCCGCGGCCCGCGACCGGAGTCACGGTCCACTACGCCGACGAGGAGGAAGACGAGAACGAGGAGCGTCCCCGGACCGTGACCGTCTCCGCGATCTCGGGGAGCGTCTCGAAGGCGCTCGGGCGTCTCGGCGCGGCGTCCGTCTTCGTGAAGCCGCCTCACGGCGGGACCGTCTCGGAGGGTCGGCTCTACCTCCAGGGGGACGGCGTCCTCCGCGTCATCGACCTCGCCGCGTGGCGAATCCTCGCGGAGGTCCCGAGCGACGGAGCCGGGCGCGTCTCGCTCGACGGCCCCTTCGTCACGGTGACGGGGGCGCGCGGCATCGAGGTGTTCGGGCCGAAGCGCGCCCGGCCGCGCCCGATGGGCGAGGAAGGCGCGGTCCTCGAGGGCGGGGCTGCGCTCGCGGCGGCCGCTCCTCGCGGGCCTGGGCCGGCGCTGGCGACGCGCTTCGCGCCGCTCGTGGCGCTCCCGGGGGCGTCCGTGGATCTCCACGCGCTCGTGGACGCGGTCGTGAGCGGAGCCGGGGTCGATGCGGCGACGCGCCTCCTCGAGGCGAAGCCGCTCCTCGTGGGCGAGCTCGGCGCGCTCCTCGGGAGCGAATCGAGCCGCCCGATCCGCGAGGCCGCGGCCGAGCTCCTCGTGCGCGCGGGCGGGGCCGACGAGGCCTCGCCGGGCCGCGGCCTCCTCGAGCGCGCGCTCCGCTCGGAGGACCGCTCCGTGCGCGCGCCGGCCTTCCGCGCGCTCTTCGACATCGGCGGCCGAGAGGGCCGCGAGCTCGCCGTCTCCACGCTCCCCGACGCCGCCGCACAGCGGGCGCAGCTCGAGAAGGCGAAGGAGATCCTGAAGCGGGGTCGCTGACCCGCGTCAGGTACGGACGATCGGGAGCGCCTTCCGCGCCCCGCGCCCAGCGTTCCGCTTCGAGACCTCGGCGGCGACCTTCTCGACGATCTCGCGGAAGGCCTTCTTGATCGGCGGGTCGCCGGCGAGCGCCATGACCGGCGTGCCCTCGTCCCCTCCGACGCGAACGGTGGTGTCGATCGGGAGCGCGCCGAGGAACTCGAGGCCCCACTCCTCGCCCGCCTTGCGAGCGCCGCCCGAGCCGAAGATCTCCTCGCGCTCGTTGCAGTGCTTGCACTGGAAGTAGCTCATGTTCTCGACGAGCCCGAGGATCGGGGTGCGCGTCGTCTCGAACATCTGGACGGCCTTGCGCGCGTCCGAGAGGGCGACCGGCTGCGGCGTGCAGACGATCACGGCGCCCGTGAGCGGGACGGTCTGGGAGATCGTGAGCTGGACGTCGCCCGTGCCCGGAGGCATGTCGAAGACGAGGTAGTCGAGGTCGCCCCACGCGACGTCGCGGAGGAGCTGCTGGATCGCTCCGTGGACCATGGGCCCGCGCCAGACGACGGCCTTCGACGCCTCGACGAGGAAGCCGAGCGACATGATCTTCAAGCCGAACTTCTCGATCGGCTGGAGGAGGATCTGGTACTGCGGCTCGTCGCCCGTGGTCGGGTCGCCCGGGTGGAGGAGCTTCCCGCGCTGGGGCGGGAACTTCTCCATGTACTCCTCGGGGCCCATGACGTTCCCCGTGAGGAGCGGCACCGAGGGGCCGTAGACGTCGGCGTCGAGGAGGCCGACCTTCGCGCCCGCGGCGGCGAGGCCGACCGCGAGGTTGACGGCGACCGTGGACTTGCCGACGCCGCCCTTGCCCGCGGCGACGGCGATGAAGTTCTTCACGCCGGGCGCGAAGGCGACCTTGTCCTCTCCGTGGCCGCGGCGGACGTTCGACGTGAGGTTGACCGTCACCTGCTCGACGCCCGGGATCTTCGAGACGGCGCGCTTGCAGTCGTCCTCGATCATCTTCTTGAGAGGACACGCGGGCGTCGTGAGCTCGACGGTGAACTTGACGGCGCCTCCGCAGACGGAGACGTCCTTCACCATGCCGAGGGTCACGAGGTCCTTGCCGAGCTCGGGCTCGGGGACCGTGCGGAGGGCGGCGAGGACCTGCTCGTTGGTGACAGTCGCGGCGACCATGATTTCAGGGCTCTCCAGGGAGGAAGAATCCTAGCATCTAACTGGTGAGGCCCCAGTCCGCGTCCCGGAAGACTTCGTTCGCCGCCTCGATGCCGGACGCGCAGGCGAGCTCCGTCCCCACTCCCCGGCCGCCGGCCCCGTCGCCGCAGACGTAGAGGCCGCGCACGGGCGTGCGGACGGGGGGCCGCCGCCGGCCGGTCTGGGAGGGGGTCTGGCCCGTGGAGATCGCGGCGCCGCCTTCCTTTCCGATCCAGTGCTCGATGAACGAGACGCTCATCGTATCCATGAAGAGAGCCTCGTCGCTCAACCCCGGGACCACCGCCTCGAGCGAGCGGAGGAGGGCTTGCTCCCAGACCTTCGGGTCCTCGCGGAGACCGATGTCCTTCGTCGGCGCGAGCGCGCACGCCGTGATGAGCTGCCGCCCCGGAGGAGCGAGCGCCGGGTCGAAGCTCGTCGGGATCGGCCCGTAGAGCGGGATCACCTTCGGGAGCCGTCCGTCGAGGAAGTCCTCGAAGAGCTGCTTGAACTGGACGTCGGTCCAGCGGCTCGCGTCGGGCACGTCGTTCACCTGCGCGACGCCGCCGACGATCGAGCCGCCGCGGATGAGCGGCCGGCGGAGCGCGATCTTCGCCTGGACCGCGATGTAGCTCCCCTTCACGTCCTTCACGCGCGCGACGTAGCGCTCGGGGAAGTGCTCGGCGCCGGTCATCTTCAGGATCGTGTCGCGGAGCGCGCTCGACGAGACCACCACTCCGGCCTCGATCGCGCTCCCGTCCTCGAGCTCGACCGCCTTCACGCGGCCGGCGTCGACGTGGATCTTCTTCGCCCCGGCGCGCGTCCGCACCTCGAGGCCGTGCTTCCTGCCACCCTCGATGATCGTCGCCGGCACGGCGACCGATCCGCCCCGCGGATAGCCGAGGGCGTTCGCCTTGAGCATCTCCTGGAAGCAATAGACGGCCTCCGCCGCGGAGACCTCCCAGAAGGGGAGGACGAAGTAGAGCCCGAGGAGGAGCCCGAATCCGGCGAGGACCTTCGGGTTGTCGGTGTAGCGCGCGATGAGGCGGTCCACCGTCGTGTCCTCGAGCGCGTCGTTGTCTCCGGGGCGCAGGGTGCGGAGGTCCTTGAAGAAGCGCACGATCCCCGGCCAGTCGCGCGGCGGGATCCGGAGCTGCGCCGCGGCCTCGACGAGGAAGCGCGGCGCGCGCCACCACGCCGCCGGGAGAGCGAGGTCCACGCCCATGCCTCTCAGCACGCAGATCGGCTCGCAGCGGAGGAACTCGAGTCGCGGGCGGATGCCGAGGCGGTCCTGCACGTACCCGAGAGGCCCCGAGTCACCGCGCGAGAACATGTGCGTCCCCACGTCGATGTGGAAGCCCTGCTTCTCGTAGTAGGAGCACGAACCGCCGAGGCGCGGGTTCTTCTCTAGGAGGAGCGTCTTCAGTCCGTAGAGCGCGAGGAGCGATGCCGCGGTCGATCCGCCGAGTCCGCTCCCGAGGACGACCGCGTCGTAGCGCACGAACGCGAGTCTAGCGGCGAGTGCCTCAACAAATGTGTTGAAGCGGGACACGGCGGATAGGTAAATTCGCGAGGGTCAATCTTCGTTCGGGGGCGGGCGAAGGGGGGATGGTCTCCCGGGTCCCGTCCCGGTGTGCACAGCAGCAGGGGAGACTTCTTCGTGGCGACCGGCACCGTCAAGTGGTTCAACGATTCCAAGGGCTTCGGTTTCATCACGTCCGATCAGGGTCAGGACCTCTTCGTCCACCACACCGACATCGTGGCCGAGGGTTACCGGACGCTCGAAGAGGGCGCGAAGGTCGAGTTCGAGGTGATCCAGGGCGAGAAGGGCCCGCGCGCCAAGAACGTTCAGCCGATCCGCTGAGCTGAACCAAGCGCCGCACGAAGAGAGCCCTGGCAGACGCCGGGGCTCTCGCCGCTTCAGGAAGGCGTTCGTCCGGGGGTACGCCCCCCACGTGGGGGTCTACCCCCACGCCAGATGACGCGGGGGGCCTGGGGGTCATCACCCCGACCGGTGAACGGGCGCAGTGTGGAAGTCCCGCTCCGATGGGCTTCTCCGCGCCAACGATTCCTTGGCCCGCCGCTCGCGCTGCAACCCGGCTTCAATGCCGGGGGTGTTCCTCGGCCACGCGCGAGCTTCCCGCGCTCGCGCGTGTCCCTCTACCAGCGGCGGTGAAACGCGAACGCCTCTACGACCGCCGCGACGAGCGCGACCAGGAGGAACGGAGTCACGACTTCCCGTTCTCCTGCGTCCAGTGCCGCGACCCCGAGGAGAGTTTCACCGCCGACGTCGATCGGGCTGGGTGCCGTCGATGTCTCCCCGGGGTCGAGCGTCGCGACCGCGAAGCGGCTCTCGCGGTCTCCGGCGCGGACCGTGTAGAGGCCGTTGCGATCCGTGTCGGCGAAGAGCGCGCGCCCATCCTCGATGGGCGCGCGCGCTTCGCTTCCTTGGGGCGTCGTCACGACGAGGTCGCCGGTCCCCTTCGCGCGGAGCGAGAGGACGCTCCCCGCGCGCACGGTCCCGCGCGGGCCGAGGGTCTCGTCCTCGAGGGCGGCGAGGACGCAGTTCCGGACGAAGATCGGGAACGAGAGCCGGAGCGGCCAGCTCGAGTCGGCGAGGTCGAAGCCGACGAGCACGCGCGGCACGTCGCGCTCGCTCCACGCGACGATGAGCGCGGTCGTGTCCGATGAGACCAGCGGTCGTGCCCCCGGTCCGAGGACGAGACGCCGCGCGCGCCGGACCGCGACGTCGTCGAACCCCGCGAATCGGAGGAGGCGGTCCTCTCTGTCCCAGGCGGCGACCTTCGGCTCCTCGACGACCTCGCCGACGGTGACGGGACCGATGCTCGAGGTCGGCCCGACGATGAGGCAGCCGACCTCGGGGAGCTTCTCGGGCGGCGTGCCGACGAAGACCACGAGGCGCGCCTCCTCCTCGACGCGCGGGATGACCCTCACGTGCGATGCGAGGAGCGCCCGCTCGAGCGCGCGGGAGCTGCCGACGAGAGCGACGGTCCCGGTGCGGCTCTCGGAGACGAGGAGCGGCGCCTCGTCGTCCGCCGGGAGGAGGTCGGAGCCGCCGTCCGACGGAGAGACGCGCGCGAAGATGGCGCCGGGCGCGAGGTCGGCCTCGAGGACGATCGCGGCGCGGCTGCGCGGGTTGAGCGTGACCTCGCGCGCGGCGAGAGGCGTGCGCGCGGGGTGAGAGAGGAGCTCGATGAACGCGCGGCGCGGCTTCGAGCCCGCGTTCAGCACGGAGATGAGCACCGACGCGCCGAGCTGGTCCCCGGCGCGCTCCTTCCGGTCGTTCTGTTCCCGGAGCTCCGCCGCGACGATGCCCAGGTTCTCGTCGCTCGTGCCGAGCTGGCGGCAGCGGAGCTTCCCCTTGAAGTCGAGCGCGGGGAGCGGCGCGCGCGCGTTGCCGTCGGTGAACAGGACGACCTCGGCGTGCTCGCCGAGCGTGCGGGCCGCGGCGGCGGCGAGGACGAGCGCGTCCGCGAGGTCGGCTCCGCCGTCCGACGGCTCGACGCCGCGGAGAGCGTCGTCGAGCGCGGCCACGTCCTCGGTCCAGCCCTGCGCCGTGCGCGCGCCGCGCGGCGTCGCGAGGATCACGCAGCCGCGCTCGCCCGACCGGAGGCCCTGGATCCGCCGCCGCGCCTCGCCGCGCGCCTGCTCGAAGCGGCTGCCGCCGCCCGGCGCGTCGCGCGTCTTCATGCTCGCGCTCGCGTCGAGGACGACGACGCAGTCGCGGCCCGAGCTCGCCCCGCCACGGAAGCGGGGCGTCGCGAGGGCGACGGCGAGCCCGGCGACCGCGAGGAGCTCGAGGAAGAGCGGGATGTTCCGCCTCAGGCGCTCGAAGGGGTGGCGCGTGTCGAGCGCGCGCTCGACCTCGCGCCAGAGGAGGACGCTCCCGACGGTGCGGGGCGTCCGCTTCGGGCGGAGCATGTGGAGGAGGACGAGCGGGAGCGCGAGCCCGTAGAGGGCGAGCCCCCACGGCCGCACGAAGCTCGGGCGGAGGAGGCCGAGCGGCGCCGCGAAGGGCAGGGCGGCGAGGACGACGAGGGCGAGCGCGTCGGTCAGGCTCTTCACGCGGGCGCGGTCCTCAGGGCGCCGCGAGCGCGCGGCGCTTCACGAGCTCGAGGACGAGCTCCTCGAACGGGACGTCCGTCGGCACGAGCGCGTGCGCGATCTCGAGCTTCCGCGCGAGCAACTCGAGCCGCGCCGTGAACGCCCGGAACCGCTCCGTGTAGGCGTCGACCGCCGTCCGGTCGAGCGTCACGGAGACGGTCTCGCCCGTCTCCGCGTCCGTCATGTCCAGCTCCTCGCCGACCCGCGGCGCGATCTCGTCGCGGCTCGCGACCTGGAGGAGGAACGGCTCGTGCGCGACCGAGAGGCGCGCGATCGAGCTCTCGACCGAGTCCGGCTCCGCGGTGCTCCCTCCGGTCGCCCTGGTGTCCATGAAGTCCGAGACGACGAGGACGACCCCCGGCTCGGGCCGTCGCGCGAGAAACGCCTTCACGGCCCCGGAGGGGGAGGTCGTCCCGGGGCGCGGCGCCGCGGCCGTGCGCTCGAGGTGGGAGAGGAGCCGCGCGAGGCGTCCCATCCCGCGCGCCGGCCCGAAGGGCGCGTGCGCCTCGCCGGCGACGAAGGCCCGGACCGTGAGCCGGTCGCCCGCGGCGAGCGCGATGTAGCCGAGCGCGGCGGCGACCTGGAGGGCGTAGCGAAGCTTCTCGGGCTCGCCCGTCCGCATGGACGCGCTCGCATCGAGGAGGACGTGGCAGGCGAGGTCCTGCTCCTCGGAGAAGAGCTTGAGGAACAACGTCTCGAAGCGCGCGAAGGCGAACCAGTCGATCCGCCGCACGTCGTCGCCCCAGGCATAGCGGCGATAGTCCGCGAACTCGACGGCCCCTCCGTGCCGCTTCGAGCGGCGATCGCCTCCCTGGTGGCCGCGGAGCGTCCGCCGCGTGACGAGCGAGAGCTGCTCGAGGCGGTGGAGGAAGTCGGGGTCGAAGAGCTTCATCGTCACCGCGGCGCTCCCTCCGGTCGCCCTCATCGATCCTGGTGAATATCCCACCACTCGCGCCACTTCTTCCACGCCTCGTCGCGCTCGACGACCTCGGAGCGCGGCGTGGGGTCGTAGCCGAAGGGGTCCACGTTCGGCTGGATCGCGACGTCCGTCTTCGCGAGGATCGACGCGTGGGCGCGGCCGCGCACCGTCGCGTCGTTGTTCTTCATGAGAGTGAGGAGGTGCGGGATCGCGATCTTCCTCGGGGCCCCCGCGAGGTAGTCGGCGAGGGCGAGGAGGACCTCGGAGGAGGGGTCGCGCTCCGAGCTCTCGGCGACCTTCTTCGCCTCGCGCTCGGCGTGAGCGTCGAGCGCATCGAGCGAGCGGATCGCCTGCGCGCGGTCGCGGGCTGGCTCGTTCGTCTTCATGACGAGGTCGAGGAGCGGCGGGACGGCGTTCGCGTCGGCCTGCGCGCCGAGGGAGCGGATCGCCGCGAGCCGCACCGAGGGCGCCTCGTCCTGGATCGCCTGGCGGAGCGCGTCGCGCGCGTCGGCGCCGCGCAGCCCCGGCGTGCCGAGCGCGAGCGCGGCGTTCCGGCGGAGCGACGCTGCTTCCGGGCTCTGACGTGCCTTGAGGAGGACCTTGCCCACGGCCTGCGCCGCGAGCTTGGCATCGCCCGTCACCTCGAGCGCGCGCACGGCCGCGGTCCTTGCCGCGAGGGACGCGCTCTCGAGCTCGGAGAGCTGGATCAGCTCGGGCACGAGGCCCGAGAGCGCGAGCGCCCGCGCCGCGCGCGCCGCGCGGATGCGGGCGTCGTCCGCCGGTTCGAGGAGCTTCGGCCGGAGCACGCTCTCGACGACCGGGACGGGGAGGCCGGCGAGGCCGTCGATCGCCCGGTCCTGCGACTCCGCGGAGGCGGCGCCGAGGAACTCGACGAGGCGCGACGCGACATCGCTCGCGGGCCGTCCGCCCGTGCGGCCGAGGGCGACGAGCGCGGCGACCCGGATCGCGTCCTCGGTGATCGGGAGCGCCTGGCGGTAGGCGCTCTCGATGAGCGGGTTCGCGGCGGCGGGCGTCCGTCCGAGCGCATCGAGCGCGCGAGTGCGCTTCTCGGCCGATGCGCCCGCGGTGAGCGTGAGGTTCGCGAAGGTCGAGACCGGGTCGTCGAGCTCGTTCGGCCGCTCGGGCCCGCTCGCGAGGAGCGGCATCGCATCGAGCGCGCGGGCGCGCACCCGGGCGTCGGGGTCGTAGATCGCCGCGGCGAGGAGCCGCGCGAGGTCGTCGAGCTTCGTCCTGAGCTCGTCGGGCGGTAGCGCGAGGACGGCGTCGAGACGCGCGAGCGTGCGCTGGGAGGACGTGGAGCCGACGGGGGCCACGTCCTTCTCCTGCGCGTGGGAGGGCGCAGAGAAGATGACGACGAGGGTGAGGACGGCGAGCGCGCGGAGGGGCGCGCTCACAGCAGCTTCGTGAAGAGCTTCACGAGGGGCTTCACCGTGAGCCCATCGTAGCCGATCTCCTTCGCGAGCTCGTCGACGCGGAGCTTGCGCCCTTGCGCCCACTGCTTCTTGAGGAAGGGGCCGCACCGCGGGTTCCGCCACCAGTCCTCGTCGAAGTAGTGGACGAGGTGCGCCGAGAAGAGCGCCTCGAAGAGGCGCGCGCGCAGCTGGACGAGCGAGTGGAGCCCGTTCCGCACGTCGTGCAGGTAGAGCTCGCGCGGGTAGTCGAGCCCCGTCGCGCTCCGCATGAGGATCTCGAAGCACTCCTCCATGCCCTCCACGGAGCCCGCGCGCCGGAGCTCGATCTCGTAGAGGAGCCGGCCGGCGCAGAGCCTCAGATCGTAGAGACGCTCCAGATGTCCGAGGATCACGTAGTCCTTCGGACGCTGGAAGCCGAGGGCCTTCTTCAAGAACTCGCGGTCGAGGAGGAGGTGCCGGAAGAGCGTCGCGTAGGCGAGGTCGATCGACCCGTCGCCGAGGGCGCGGTGCTCGAAGGGCTCCTCCGGCTCGATGTGGCCGAGGAAGATCGCGCGGCCGAGCGCGGTCAGGAACGCGAACCAGTCGCGCTGCCCCTCGCGGAGCTCGACCGCGAAGCGCACGTCGTTCGGGACGCGGATCGCGCCCACGAAGGCGCGCGACGGCCCGTCGGGCTGCTCGACCTCGAGCTTGATCTTCCCGTTCGCGGTGAGGTCGATCCGCATCTTCGACAGCCACTCGCGGGTCGCGGCGACGACCTCCTGCACGGAGAAGGCATCGACGTAGTCCGTGTAGCGGGCCGCGAAGACGAACGGGATGTCGCAACGGCGCGCGTCGGCGAGCTCGACCCCGAGGCGCTTCTTCACCGTCCAGCCCATGACGTCGCGGTAGAGGTCGGCCGTCTTCTCGAGGACCTCCTCCGCGAGCTTGCCCACGTCCTGCGGGTCGTAGCTGTGGAGCTGCTGCCAGAGGTGGACGAGGTCGGTCGCGCCCAGGTTGCGGGCGATGCCCTGCTCGATGCCGATCTTCTCGGCCATGAGCGGGGTGAGGTCCTTCGCGGCCGTGAGGCGCGCGTCCTCGAGGCGCCCGCGCTCCTCCGCATCGTCCGTCTCGGCGAGGAGGAGCCGCACGTCGCGGAGCGGCCGCTTGCCGCCGTCGTCGAGCTCGACGAGGACGACGCGCCCGTGGCGGCGGATCGAGTCGTCGATCGGCGCGAGCTCGCGCTCGACGAACGCGCGGGTGAGGCCGGCGCGTAGGGTGTCGAGGAGGCGCTCCTCGGAGCTGCCGAGCGCCTTGGCCTCGGCCTGCGCCTTCGCGACGATCTCGCGCGCCTCGGGGACGAAGAGGTCTCCGTAGCTCGCGCGGATCTGGCGGGCGCGCGACTCCTGACGGACTCCACGGTCGAGCTCGTAGCGGTCGAGCTCGAGCTCCGCTCGATACTCCTCGGCTCGCGCGCGTATCGAACTCACATCCATGGAACGGCCTGCCTGTTCTTTCGGTGCCCGGCGCGTTGCGAGGACCAGGCCAACGGAGCGCGACGGGGGTAGTCTAGCACCGGACTCGGATGATCGACAAGGTCGGCATTCATGTTAAGCATTGTCAGTAACTGGCTTTAAGTGGCCGATAGGCCGTCGCGGCGCAGCCCCGGTTGACAGCCGAACGGGACTTGCGCTATCTTCGTCGAACCTCTCAGGGGGAAAAGGTTCCGGCGTCGCGCGCTCGGGACCACCTGGGAGGCAAATCTGGGGGGGACGAGCACTTCCTATGAAGAAGAGTGTTCTTGCGGTCCTGCTCATCGGTTGCGTCGTCACGATGAGCGGCTGCTTCACGCTGAGCTGGAAGCACAACCGCCGCCACCTTCGCAAGTTCATCGACGAGCTCATCGAGCTCCACCAGGACGTGGACAAGGTTGTCTTCGGTCTGGACAAGGAT
>CAZYLP010000193.1:0-962 GCA_964648345.1 uncultured Planctomycetota bacterium | reverse complement strand
TCCAGAAAATAAACTTTCGAAGCTACAACAATATGAGTACAAAAAATTACAAAAATGATATCATATTTAAAAAAGCCCAAAAGAGCTTGGGGAAGGTCGACAAGCTCCACCAGGAAGTGGACTAGGTTGTCTTCGGTCTGGACTATGATCCGTCCGAGTAAGACCTTTCTCTCCGTCTTGACGACGTCGGTCGCTGCGCTGCGCGCAGCATTTTTCTCGCGACCGCCGGCTCATTCGAGCAGGCGGTCGCAAGTCCGTACACAGACCTCGTAGACACCGCCGAGCGTCTCACCGCACGGATTGGACGAGCGCTCGAACGACCTCGGCCTTGTGCAGCTCGACCGGCTCGGCGCCGGGCGGAACGTCGAGGAGCTTCAACCCCTCGACGTGGTGGCGAAGCCAGTTGAGCTGACGCCGCGCGAAGCGTCTCGTGTTCGTCTTGATCTTCTCGACGACCGGATCGAGCGCGCCTGTCTCGCCGCCGCGCACGAAGGCGAGGAGCTCGCGGTAGCCGATCGCCTGCTCGGCTTCACGCGAGACTCCGAGCGGCCGCTTCGCGAGACGGCGCGTCTCCTCGAGCCAGCCCTCCGCGACCATGCGATCGATCCGGCGGTTGATCCGGTGATCGAGCTCGCCGCGCCGATGCGCGACCGTGAAGACGGTCCGCTCGACGCCCGGCCGCACACGTCCGAACTGCTCCTGGAGCGCGCTGATCGGCTTGCCGGTGAGCGCGTGGACCTCGAGCGCACGCTCGATGCGCCGGAGGTCGTTCGGGTGGATCCGCGCCCCCGCGGCCGGGTCGAGGGCGGCGAGCCGCGCGTGGAGGGCCGGAAGGCCCAGCGCCTCGCCCTCGGCGCGGAACTACTCGCGCCCCCCCCCGTCGCGCGGAGCGCCATCGAAGAGACCCGCCGGCAGGGGCATCAAGTAGAGGACCGTGCCCCCCGAGATGAGGAAGGGCACAA
>CAZYLP010000192.1:5357-12010 GCA_964648345.1 uncultured Planctomycetota bacterium | reverse complement strand
GTCGAACGGGTGGACGAGGAGCCCGCCCGTGCGGCCCGCCTCCTCGATCGCGCGCTCCCAGGCGTCATCCCACGCGGCGCCGCCGCGCTCGACGCGCGCGCCGAGCGTGACGAGCCGCTTCTCGGTCGCGGCGGGCGCGCTCGCGGGCAGGAAGACCGTCGCGCGGGCGCCGAGCTCGCGCGCCGCCCACGCGACCCCGAGCCCGTGGTTCCCGCCCGAGGCGGTCACGACTCCCCGCGCGAGGGCGCCCTCGGGCGCGGAGAGGAGCGCGTTGAAGGCGCCGCGCGCCTTGAAGGAGCCGCCCACCTGCAGGTGCTCGAGCTTCAGGTGGACGCGCGGTCCGCCCGGCATCTGCCACGCGACGACGGGCGTGCGGCGGACGCGCTCGCCGATCCGCTCGCGCGCGGCGTGGATCTCCTTCGTGGTGACGGCGCCGCCTCGCACGGGCAGAGCTCCTCTGGGACGATGTTCGCATGATCGAGCCCGGGCTGGACTCTCCTCAGTGCCTCGAGGTCGGCCGCTTCGTGACGCGCGCGGACCGCGCGGGGCCGGAGCACGAGTGGTTCGACCCGAACGGGTACAGCTACCTCTGGGCCGCGCCGTTCTACGAGCTCGAGACCGTGGGGGGCACGCCCCGCATGGGCGCGGGCAAGCTCGCGCTCTCGAAGGACGACCCGACCTTCGTGCGGCCGCTCCGCCTCGTCTTCGACATGGACGAGCTCGAGCGGCTCCCCGAGGACACCGAGGCGCTCGGGCTCCCGGGCCTGGACGACGACCTCGCCGCCGCGGTCGCGAAGCGCTTCGAGCTTCGCCGCCTCTTCGTCGCGCCCGCGGGCGAGCTCACGAAGAAGGGCCTCAAGGCGATCGCGTCTCTCACGAAGCTCACGCACCTCGTCCTCCCACACGAGCTCGGCGACGGCGCGCTCGACGTGCTCTCGAAGCTCTCCGGGCTGAGGGTCCTCGTCTGTCAGGGGACCGGCGCGGACGCGGCGTCGCTCAAGAAGCTCGCGAAGCTCGAGGCGCTCGAGGTCCTCGCGCTCGGGGATCTCGACGCGAAGGACAAGGACCTCGGCGTCCTCGAGGACGTCCCGCTCCGGGCGATCGACTTCGCGCGCGGAGGGGCGATCACGGGCTCGGGTCTCCGCGGCTGGAAGGCGCTCCGCGACCTCACGATCCGCGGCGTGGACGCGAAGGGCCTCGAGGCGATCGTCGAGCTCCAGCTCGAGCACCTCGACCTCGAGCTCGGGGGCGCGGAGGAGGTCGATGTCACGCTCCTCGGCCAGGTGAAGACCCTCCGCTCGCTCAGCGCGCCGGCGGCGTACGAGCCGCTCGACTGGATCGCGAAGCTCCGCGACCTCCGTCGCCTGCGGCTCCAGAGGCGGTCGTTCCGCGGGCCGTCGCTCGAGCCGCTCGGGAGCCTCGAGCACCTCGTCGAGCTTTGCCTCCCCGACTCGAGCGTGAAGGACGACGAGCTCGAGCCGCTCGCGGGCCTGAAGGAGCTTCGCGCCCTCGACCTCAAGAGCTCGATGGTCACGGGCCGCGGTCTCAAGCACCTCGCGAAGCTCCCCCGCTTCGAGCGGCTCAACCTCTTCAACAACATCTACGTGGACGCACCCGGCCTCGCCGAGGTCGCGAAGCTGCCCGCGCTCCGCGTTCTGAACCTCGGGAGCTGCATGCACCCGTTCGAGGACGAGCAGCGGACCGGCCTGACCGACGCGGGCGTCGCGAAGCTCGCGAAGTGCAAGGCGCTCCGCCTCCTCAACGTCTCGGGGAACGTCATCACGCCGGCCGCCGTCAAGAAGGTCAGGAAGGCCCTCCCGGGCTGCAAGGTCATCGCGGGCTACATGGTGAAGCGCCCGTTCGGCGACGTCATGGAGGAGGCGAAGGAGGCCCTCGCCTCGGGCGACCTCGATGCCGCCGAGAAGGGGATCGAGCGCTGCGCGAAGGAGTACCCGGACATGCCCGCGGCCCACGAGCTCGCGGCGGAGCTGCTCGTCGCGAGGCGCGACCTCCAGGGAGCGCTCGCGGCGCTCGACCGCGTGATCGACATCGACCCGACCGCCGAGGCGTTCTCGGCGCGCGCGGACGCGCGCTCGAAGGCGCGCGACCACGAGGGGGCCGCCGCCGACTACCGCAAGGCTCTCGAGGCCGACCCCTCGAAGCACGACCACCACCTCCGCGTCGCGGAGGCGTGCTTCGACGGCGGCGACCACGCGGGGGCGGTCGCGGGCTACACGGCGCTCATCGACCTCTGCGTGCGCGGCGAGGCGGATGCACGCGTCTGGGGCCAGCACTCGGGCGCGCTCCTCACGAACCGCGGGTGCGCGCTCCTCGAGATGAAGAAGTACGCCGCGGCCATCGCGGACTTCGATGCGGCGATCGGCGTCGAGCCGAAGGCGAGCAACAACTGGGGGAACCGCGCCGAGGCGCGCTTCAAGGACGGCGACTTCGAGGCGGCGATCGCGGACGCGGAGCACGCCCTCGAGCTCGACCCCGCGAACGCTACGGCGAAGGAGTACCTCGCGGCGGCGAAGAAGAAGCTCCGCCGCTGACCGGGGCTCCGCCGCCGAGCGCTCCGCGCGCGAGGAGCACGAGGTAGGGGGGCACGAAGGCGAGGGCGTAGGCGAGGAGCGGCGCCGCCGTCTCCGAGACCGCGAGGAGCCACGCGAACGTCGCGGCCGCCGGGACACGGAGCGAGAGCTCGACGACGAGCGCGCGGTCCGCGCGCGCCCGCGCGGCGAGGCCGCACGCGACCAGCGAGGCGACCCAGGTCCCCGCCGCGACCGCGGGCTCGGGTGCGGTCTCCGGGATCCACCGGAGGAGCCCCCACCAGCTCGCGACCGTGAGCGCATGAGCGGCGAGCGGCGCGATCACGAGGAGCGTCAGCTCGGCGGCCCAGGGCGCCCGGCGGCGCTCGCACGTCTCGAGGACGAGGATGCACGCGGCCGCGAAGAAGGCCCACCCGAGCACGCCCACGAGCGGCACGCCGAAGGGGCCGGCGTACGTCCAGGTCCAGAGCCCGGCGTTCACGGCGATCGGCTCCATGAAGGCCGCATCGGTGAAGACGAGCGCGCCGACGAGCGCCGCGCGCCGCGCGGGCCCGGCGTCCGGGGCGAGCCTCCGCGCGAGCGCCCACGCGGAGTGAACGACGACGGGCCAGATGCAAGTGACGAGGAGCGGCATCCGGTCGAGGAAGGCGCTCCACGAGGGCGCGTACGAGTAGGCCCCGTGCGCCCGCATGAGCGTGTCCTCGCCGAGCCACGCGCCGATCGCGATGAGCGCGAGGCGCCACGCGGTCCTGCCGCGCGAAGGCGCGCGCGCGATCGCGATGGCGACGGAAAGCGCCACGATCGTGGCGCAGAGCGGCTCGAAGACGCGGGGCACTAGGCCGTCGGCGTCGAGCGCGTCCCCGCGACCTCGCGCTGCGGCGCGAAGCCCTCGGGGAGGACGCCCTGGCGGATCGCGAGCGCGACCGCGGCCTCGGTGCCGATGTCGTTCTCGCGCGGGATCGCGCCGAAGATCCGCCAGCCGAGCCACTCGAGGCGGCGGTAGAAGCCGATCCGCGCGAGGAAGTGGTTGAGCCAGCCGTTCGTGATGCAGTAGTGCGACTCGAACGGGATCGTGTGGTGGATCTGGTGCTCGTGGTAGGGGAGGATCACGCGCGTCCTCTGGAGGAAGCGCACGACCGGGTTCACCTGGTCGGGCCGCAGGTGCGCCCACTTGTGGACCTGGTTCGTGACCATGATCCAGAACGTGAACGAGACGACGAAGACGTAGAAGAAGATCCACTCGACGCGCCCGTCCAGCGGGATGAACAGCGCGCCCACCTGCGCGGGGATCAGGATCATGCAGTTGTCGCCGTTCGTCTCGACGAGCCCCTTGCGCGTGAGCGCGAGCGGATCCGAGTGGTGCTCGCGGAAGTTCTTGATGAGCGTCGGTCCGAGGATCGGGAACTCGACGGTCGCCCACGTGTCGGCGAGCCAGTGGACGAGCCCCGAGATCAGGTCGGCGACGACCATGCTCGCGAGGAACGCGACGACGAGGAGCCAGACGTTGGCCCCGAGCGCGACGTCCCGGTGGAGCCGGTAGAGCATGAAGCCCAGCAGCACGGCGAACACGACGACCGAGCAGAGCTCGAGGAGCTGCTTCTTCCACGTGTAGTGGCGAGCGAGCTCCTTCGCGTCCTGCTGCTGGACCTGGATCTCTGACACGGGAGAGAGTTTATGGTCCTTCATGGCGGTCTTCCAGAGCATTACGCCGCCACGAGCGGAAGGGATTTTCCTCAGTCGTTCGGGCCCAGGACACCGGCATTTCGGGCGAGCCAGTAGGCGACGAGGTAGTCCTGCCCGGGCTCCTGCTTCGAGTCGGGGCCGCCGAGGAACGAGAGCGGGCTCCGGTTCCAGAAGTTGGTCTCGACGCCCCGATAGAAGTACGGATACGAGCGGAGCGACTGCTTCCGGCCCGGGTCGGTGGTCCAGTCGAACTTCCAGGGCGCGCTCGGGTAGGGCGACATGCAGAACTCGTCCGAGACCGTGAAGTCGACCTCGACGTCGCCGTAGGCCTTCGGATACGGGATCTCGGCGAGGACGCCGCGGACGATGTCGCTCGCCCCGGGGGCCTTCACGTTCGCGGCGAGCGCGGCGACGAGGCCCTCGCGGTAGAGCCCGCCCATGTCCCAGCCGGCCTTGATCCCCTGCTCCGCGCAGTCGCGCCACGACCGCTCGTCGGCGTTCGGGGCGGCGCCGCCGAGGAGCTGGATCGCGAGGAGCGTCTGGCAGCCCAGGTGGTGGCCGCTCCAGTCGGCGGTCCCCTGGTAGTGCGTCAGGTTGCCGCCCTGCTGGATGTAGAGCTTCTGGAGGATGTTCTTGAACCCGAGCGCATCCTTGTAGCGCTTCTGCCAGACGGCCGAGCCCGTCGTCTTCGCGGCGGCGTACGCGAGGATGAGCTCGCTCGTGCCGTCCTGCGCGTCCTTCACGCTCGTGAGGAGCGAGGCCGCCTGCGCTCCGATCCGCGCGTGGAGAGGGTGGGCCGGCGGGAGGACCTCCGCGCCGATCGCGAAGGAGATCTCGATCCCGTGGAGCATGTCGTTGTTCCCGCCGCGCATCCACATGAGGTTGGCGTGGGCGCCGGCGCCCGCCTCCCACGAGTACTTGCCGCCCGGAGCGATCTGCCCGGGCTTCGCGTTCGCGAGGAAGTCCACGGCGCGCGCGAACTCGGTCTTGTTCGGCGGGACCTCGACGCAGAGAGCGGCGCCCGTGGCGGCGCGCACGATGTTGTCGAGCGCCTCCTGCTCGTTCGTCGTCTTGTAGCGGTAGTACTGGCTCGCGGCCCACGTGCCCGTGTAGAGGACGGGGCTCAGCGAGAACTCCCGGTAGGGCGGCGACTGGGAGAGGTCGACGGCCGTCACCATCCCGTTCGGGTCGGCGTTCGCCGTCTTGAGGTCGCCGTCGAAGAGCTTCGCCTTGTCCACGAGCGCGCGGTTGAAGGCGCGGGCGCGACGCGTCTCCTCGGCGACGGCCACGTCGTCCGAGACCTTGTCCACCAGCACGACGGTCCCGGGGCCGCGCTGGCGGAGGAAGCTCTGCGCCGTCGCGTCGAGGTAGACCTCGTGGATCGCGTCCTGGAACTCGGGCCGCGCGACGTACGGCTTCACCTCGGGGAGCGCGTGGAACGTGGCGTAGGTGAGGAACAGGGTCTGCTTGACCGATGCGGGCGGCGCGGAGTGCGCCGCGATCGTCTTCACGTTCGTGACGGGGAAGGCAGGCGCCGCCGTCTTCCCGAACGTCCACGTCTCGGTCGGGCCGGTGCCGCCGCTCCCGGCGAAGCTGCCGGCGACCTTCGTCCCGACCGACACGCCTGCGAGCGGACCCGACGGCGCGACGAGGAGCGCGCTCAGCGCGAGCGGCGGGCGGTCGGCCGCGGTGCGCGTCGCCGTGCCCGCGCGCTTGAAGACGTGCGCGCGGCGGAGAGTCGCCTCCACTCGGAGGCCGCCCTGCTCCTCCTTGGCGGTCGCGTTCCACGCGGCGAGGACTTCCTCGCCCGAGACGAGCTTCGTCTGGTAAGCGACGAGCCGCTTCACCGTGTAGCCGCCGCTCGCCGACGCGGCGACCTCGGCGGTCCCGGAGTACGCGCCGCGGAGCGGGTCCGTGCCCGCGATGTCCCAGACGCCGTCGTAGCCCCTCTGCGTCGGCGGCGGAGTCGTCGTCGAGGAGGAGCTCGTCGGCGACGCGGACGAGGAGTTGATCGGCGCCGCGGTCGATCCGCCGCCCGTCGAACCTCCGCCTCCGGAGCCGCCGCAAGCGGCGACGAACGAGAGCGAGGCGGCGACGAAGACGCCGTGCTCGAGACCTGCCTTCTTCTTCAACCCAGAGCCCCCCGGTGTGGTGGAACGCCCCCGCGTAACAAATGCCGCACCGTGCGAAGCCCGCACGCCATATTGGGCACGGCCGCCCATCGCATCGCATCGGTTGCGATGTTTTCCGGAAATGGGCGCGCGCCATCGCCGTCACTCGCGGAAGGACTTGCGGTCGCGACGATCGTCGCGCGGAACGCGCTTTTCTCTCTGCCCGGCAATGAGGAAGACGGCCGTCGCGCTCGCTCTCGCCGCGGGCCTCGGATGCGTGCTCGTCGTGATCACTCGCGACGACACCGCC
>CAZYLP010000192.1:3738-5347 GCA_964648345.1 uncultured Planctomycetota bacterium | reverse complement strand
TCGATCCCCCCGGCGAGCGCTCCCCGCACTCTCGCGCCGGCGGCGTCCACGCCGGTCCCCTCCCCCGCCCTCTCCCGCCCCCGCGAAGTGGGGGAGGGCCGGAGCGGGGGCGCGGTCGAGAGCCCCGGCGCGTCCGCTCCCCGGACGCTCGAGAGCACGGTCGCGGAGGACGTGGGGCGCGTCGCGAGCGCGCTCGACCTCGATGCCTCGATGCGCTCCACGATCGAGGAGCTGACCCTCCGCGCGTTCCGCGACTTCCTCTCCGAGCAGGAGCGCGACCGGCTCCCGGCCGAGGAGGCCGGGCGGGTCCTCTCGAGGCGCCAGGCCGAGCTCCACGAACGCATCCTCGAGCTCCTCCCGCCGGCGAAGCGGGCCCTCTATCGGGACACCGTCGGCCTCGGGCCCTAGTCCGCTCGCGACGGAGGCCTCATCGCGGTAAAAGGGTGCTCCGCGGGGGAATCGTGGAGCTGAGGAAGAAGGCGCCCTGGGTGGTGATCGCCGCCGCGACGGCGATCTTCGGGACGGTCAACTACATCTCGTACCGCTCGCAGGTGAACTACATCGAGCGGTTCCGGCAGCACGTCCTCCATGACATCGCGGTGGATGTGAGCACGAGCCTCACCGGCTTCGCGCGCGGTGCGGCGAACTGGGGCGAGATCGTCGCCACGCTCCCCGAGACCCGCGAGGCCTTCGCGGCCCACGACCGCGGCCGGCTCGTGAAGGAGCTCGCGATGTCCTACCGGAACGCGCGCGCGAAGTACACCGCTCAGCAGGCGACCTTCTTCGCGCCCGAGCTCAAGACGTACTGCCGGCTCATGCGCCCGGATCTCCACGGCGACGACGTGAGTCACCGCGAGATGATCGTCCGGGCGAACGCCGCGAAGAAGACGCAGTCGGGCCTCGAGACGAGCATCAGCAGCGTGAGCGCGCGCGCGGTCGTGCCGGTTCGCGGTCCGGATGGGACGCACGTGGGCACGTTCGAGTGGGGGTTCAACCTCGGGCGGATCTTCACCCGTCTGAGGGAGAACTCGCTCGCCGACTCGGTCCTCCTCGTGGACGAGGCCACGTTCACGGCTCCGATCACGACGGCCGGACAGGCCGCCAAGGCGAACGCCGCCGCGACCGCCGAAGGCGACCGGATGGTGGACGGATACCGCACCGTCGAGTCCACGAACGTCGAGCTCATGAAGCAGATCGTCAAGCCGGACCACCTGGCCGCGAAGGACGTCCTCATGCGGAACCAGATGGTCGGCGACACGCAGTACGGCGTCGTCGCGATCCCGATCTCCGACTTCGGCGGGCGCAAGGTCGGCGCGATCGTCGTCACGCGCAGCCTCGCCGAGTCCCAGCGCGCGATCCGCGTGACCAGGATCACGTTCCTCGCCGCGACGATCGCGGGGCTCATCCTCCTCGCGGGCGTCGTCCAGATCGTCTTCAACGGCTTCCTCATCCGCCCGATCGTCGAGATCGGCGAGCACGCGGACGGGCTCGTGAAGGACCCCGGCGTCAAGATCGACCTCAAGTCCCGCCAGGACGAGATCGGGGCCATGGCGCGGAACCTCGACGTGATCCGCGACACGCCGATCCGCTGCGGGCGCGGCGTGCTGGT
>CAZYLP010000192.1:0-3728 GCA_964648345.1 uncultured Planctomycetota bacterium | reverse complement strand
ATCCGCGACAGGCTCGCCAAGGAGAAGGACGCCGCCGAGCGCGCCGCCCGGGTCTCGGAGCGCGTCGCCAAGCTCGAGGCGGCGGAGAAGGACAAGGCATGAGGCACCTCTCTGCACCCGCGCTCCTCGCCGCGTTCTGCGCCGCATCCTTCGCCGCTCCGGCGCTCGCGCAGGACAAGCCGGAGAAGCCCGAGAAGTCGGAGAAGAAGGAGAAGGACAAGAAGCCCCCCGAGAACCCGCTCGAGATGCCGACGGGCGTCGAGTACCCGATCAAGGTCTCGGTCGGCATCTGGGTCAACACGATCACGAAGATCGACGAGGTCGAGGGCAGCTTCACGGGCGAGGTGGACGTGAAGCTCCGCTGGACGGACGCGCGCCTCGCGTTCGACCAGAAGGCGCTCGGCCTCGACCGCCAGGAGTACGGGTTCGACGAGACGCCGGCCAAGCTCGCGACCATGTGGACTCCCGCGATCACGATCGCGAACATGGACAAGGGCCCGGCCGAGGACCGTCAGGGTCTGATCATCTACGCGAAGGGCGAGGTCGAGCTCTTCCGCCGCACGAACGCGAAGTTCAAGTGCGCGCTCAACTTCTCGCGCTTCCCGTTCGACGTCCAGTCGCTCGTCATCGACCTCCGCTCGCCGAAGTACGGCGCCGCTCAGGTCGTCTTCACGCAGTTGCCGCTCGACCGGCAACAGTCGGGCGTGAAACCCGGGACGACGATCCCGAACTGGACCTTCGAGCGGCCGGTCGGCTTCGTGGTCTCCGCGCGGCGCGGCTGGACGGGCCGCGACCACTCGATCGCCGTCGCCACGATCCGCGCGCACCGCGAGACGGCCCAGTACTTCTTCCAGCTCTTCCTGCCGTTCTTCACGATCATGCTGTTCCCGCCGCTCGCGCTCTGGGTCCCGAAGGCCGAGGTCATGCCGCGCGCGAACATGGCGTTCAGCGGGCTGTTCTCGCTCATCGCCCTCAGCTATTCGATCTTCGTCCGTTACCCGATGCTCGCGGCCGTCGACAACGTGATCGTGCGCATGCTCTGGCTCGGCTACGTGTTCATGGCCTTCGTGCTCGTCCTCATCATGACGGTGCACAACCCGGCGTTCGCGTCGAAGTTCGGCGGCAAGCACGTCTGGGCCGAGCTCGCCGCGTGGACCACCTGGAGCGTCCCGATCCTGTTCGCGGGCGCGATCCTCACCACGATCCTGTTCTCGATGTGAGCGAGGAGAGCTCCCGATGAACCTCCGCTTCAAGGCCCCGCTCATGGTCGCGTCCGCCGCCGCCGTCGTCTTCGTGTCGACGGGCTGGGCCTGCACGCGCGCCCAGTCCGAGAACATCGAGAGCATGCGCCGCCAGAAGCTCATCGCGGTCTCGACGGCCGTGAAGAGCGGCCTCGAGGGGCAGTGCCGCGGCGCCTCGTCTCAGGCGGACTTCCTCGCGAACCTCGGCTCGGTCAAGGAGGCCCTCAAGGCCGGGGACCGCGCCGAGCTCGACGCCGCGATCCGGCCCGTCTACTCGCTCCTCCTCGGCAACGGCAGGGTCGAGCAAGCGTGGTTCCACGACCGCGACCTCAAGGTGTTCCTGAACGTCTCCGAGCCCGCGAAGTTCGGTGACGACGTGAGCGGCCGCGAGATGGTCGTCCGCGCGAACCGGTACCGCGAGACCCAGGCGGGCATCGTCGTCACCGCGAAGGGCCTCTCCGTCCGGGCCGTGGCTTCGGTCGACTCGGGCTCGGAGCACCTCGGGAGCTTCGAGTGGGGCGTGCCGCTCGGCCGCTTCATGAACCGCGTCAAGGACACGACCGGCACCGAGCTCGCGATCTTCGTCGAGGAGCGCGCGATCGCCGCCGCGAGCACCGCGACCCGCGCCGCGTCCGAGGGCGAGGGGACCGGCCTCAAGATCGTGACGGCGACGAACGCGGACCTCGTGAAGCAGGTCGTCACGAACGAGTTCCTCGCCGGGGTGACCGAGGAGGTCTACTCCTCCCGGGTCATCCTCGGCGTCGAGTACGACATCGTCGGTCTCCCGATCTTCGACTTCGCCGGCCGCCAGATCGGCGTCGTCGCCGGGGTGAAGTCGATGGTCGAGGCCCGGAAGGAGATCGCGTCCCTCTTCACGACCTTCATCACGGGCACCCTCATCGGCGTGGTCGTCCTCGCGGTCGTCGTGTTCTTCGTCTTCGAGCACCTCCTCCGCCGCCCTCTCGCCACGCTCGAGAAGGGCATCGAGGTCTTCGTCCAGGGCGCGGATCTCGACACGCCGATCACCCACCTCGGCCGTCCCGACGAGTTCGGGGCGGCGTCGAAGTCGCTCAACAAGCTCCGCGAGAAGCTCGCCACGGATGCCCGGCTCGCCTCCGAGGCCGAGACGGTCGTCACCACGCGGCGCCTCCGCAAGGCCGACAAGGACTCGACCATCGAGGAACCCAAGTCCTAGCGCGAGTCGGTGGCGCCACGAGCTTCGACCAGCTCGAGCTTGTCGTGACGGCGCTCCGTGTGGAGAGCGCCGTCCTGGTCCGTGACCGTCCACTCTTCATCGAGCTCGGCCTCGACGAGGCCGAGGACGGGGATCTCCTCGACGACGACGATGCGGTAGGTGCCCTTCACGAGCTTGTCCTCGATGCGGACGACGAGCTCGCGGGCGTGGTAGGTGCGGTCGAAGACGACGGTCGTGAAGGAGCGGACCGAGCCGTCGATGAGGGTCTCGTCGCGGTCGAGGACGGTGAGGAGACCCTCGGTCGTGAGCTCGGGGCGGCGGAAGAGGCGGAGGACCTCCGTGGCCGCGATCCCGGCGTCGGCCGTCGGCAGCTTGAGCGAGAAGCCGGGCTCGCGCGGCGAGGGGCTCGCGGGGACGCGGTTCGGGCCGAGGACGGCCACGTCGACGCGGGCGAGACCCTTGGACTGGCTCGTGAGGCGCAGCGTCCACGTCTCCGCGACCTCCTCGTCGTGCTGGCCGGTGCGGACGCCGCGGTAGCGGCACATGTCGCCGATCTTCGCCTTGCGGTTGCTGAGCGGGTTGATGTCGATCGCGAGATCCCGGGCGCGCTCGTGGGGAGCGGTGCAGCCCGGGAGGAGCGGAGCGAGGAGGAGGAGGACGAGGAGTGTCGCGGTCCGGGTCATCGGTCGGGCCGACAGGGTAACGAACGGAAGGGGGGGGTGGGCCAGGAGAAGGCCCCTTGTCCGGTGAACCCTTCCGAGCGTACCCTCACGGTCCTGACGAGGGATCAGGGAGCAATGAAGGGGGAGCGGGGCGCCCGGGGCCTGTTCGTGCCGTTCGCGGCGCTACCCTCACTCTTCATCTCGCTCGCCGCGCTCGGCGGCGGCTGTGGGTCCGTGGAGACGGTCGAGGCTCCGAAGCACGTCTCCGCGATCCGCGTCGCGACGCGCATCCGCCACCAGCTGGGCGGGCCGCTCCGCGGCTCGCGCGCGCCCGGGCCGCCGCTCCCGGCGGATGCGACGAACCCTCTCCGCGCGCTCGCCCTCGACGTGACGCTGCTCGCGCTCGCCGGTCCGCCGACGGCCTGGGACCTCGCGCCGCTCTCGAGCCAGACCCGCGTCGTCATGTCGGAGGGCGAGAGCGGCGACCAGCTGAGGCCGACGCCACGCGCCCTCGCCGACGCGCGGGCCGGCGTCTCCGCCGACGCGCTCGCGGCCCTCGCCGACGCGGCGACGGACGACGCGGCCGGGCGGGGGACGCCGGTCCGGTCGCTCCGCACGTGCCTCATCGCG
>CAZYLP010000191.1:0-12026 GCA_964648345.1 uncultured Planctomycetota bacterium | reverse complement strand
GAGGCGCGCGCCGCGGCCAAGCTCACCCACCAGCACCTCGTGCGCGCGCTCGCCGCCGGCGGCGCGGGCGGCTTCGCCAACCTCGCCATGGAGCTCGTCGAGGGGATCGACCTCCGCCGCAAGATCGAGGACGAGGGCGCGCTCCCCGAGAAGGAGGCGCTCTCGTACGCCGTCTCCGTCTGCCACGCGCTCGACGAGGCGAGCCGCCACGGGATCGTCCACCGCGACGTGAAGCCCGAGAACATCCTCCTCTCGAAGGAAGGAGTCGTGAAGCTCACGGACCTCGGGCTCGCGAAGGTGAGCGGCGAGGACGTGACCCTCACGAAGAAGGGCCTCACGGTCGGAACGGTCGCCTACTTCGCGCCCGAGCAGGCCCTCGGCCAGCCCGACCTCGACGTCCGGACGGACCTCTACGCGCTCGGCGCGACGCTCTACGCGGCGGTCTCGGGGGAGCTCCCGTTCGGCCGCGGCGAGAACGTCCCCGAGACGATGCAGAAGATCCTGACGCAGCCGCCGCCTTCGCTCGCGGACATCGCGCCGAAGGTCTCCGAGCCGGCGCGGATCGTGATCGACCGCTTCATGGAGAAGGAGCGGAAGAAGCGCCCGCAGACGGCGCGCGAGGCGGTCCGCCTCCTCGAGTCGGCGCTCGCGGGCGAGATCCCGGGCTCGATCCGCACGGAGATGAAGGTCGAGTCCGCGCGCAACTCGGCGCGGAAGTCGATGCGCCGCCAGGCGAAGATGGGCGGCGGCGGCAAGAAGGCCGGCATCGGGATCGCGATCGGCATCGCCTTCGGCGCGGCCGCGCTCGCCCTCGTCGCGATCCTCGCGCGCGGCGAGACGAAGCCCGCCCCCGCGCCCTCCACGCCCGTCGTCCGCGAGATCAAGACGCCGCCTCCGAGCCCGGCGCCGCTGCCGTCTCCGCCGCCGCGGCAGCCGCTCAAGAAGCTCGCGCCGCCGAACGCTCCTCCTCCGCCGCCGACTCCACCGGACGAGCGCGAGATCGAGCCGCCTCACGACGACGGCCAGGAGGGCCCCAGGACACCTCCTCCGCCGCCGAAGCCGCCCGAGAACGCCGAGGCTCCGAAGGAGCCCGCGCTCGACGTGGCCGCGATGGAGAAGCTCGTCCACGCGAAGGTCGAGGTCGTGAAGGACGTGGTCGTCCTCCGCTACGAGACGCTCGACGACGCGGCCCTCTCCGACTTCGAGTCGGGCGGCGTCGCGCCCGAGCTCGTCGGCGGAGCTCTCGTCTGGAAGCTCGGCCCGGCGAAGCACGCGACGCTCCGGCACAAGGTCGTCCTCGCGCCGCCGATCTCGATCGCGTTCGACCTGACCGTCAGCGAGCAGGCCGCGAAGGCGCGGTTCGAGACGCTCCTCGTGGACGCCGCGGGGAGCGGCTTCGCGAGCTGCGGCGGCGCGCGGCTCGCGGTCTGGGAGAAGGGCGCGAGCGGGAAGCGGCTCGGGGGCAGCGAGGGCGCCGAGTCGCTCTTCGCGCAGGGCGGCAAGCACCGCGTCGAGCTCGAGCTCCTCGACCGCTCGGTCGCGGGCTCGCTCGACGGCACCGAGCGCTTCCGCACGGGCGCCCCGGCGCCGATCGGGACGAGCCTCGGCTTCGACTTCACGGGCGGCCTCAAGCTCGAGGTGAGGCGCCTCAGGATCCAGGGCAAGCTCGACAGGGCCTGGCTCCAGCAGGCGAGCCCGGCGACCGCCGCGACCCCGGAGGGGACGCCCAAGTGAGCAAGAAACCCGACGCGCTCGGCCCCCAGGCGAAGCGCATCCGCGACATACGGAACGGCGTCCTCCTCGCCCACGTCGTCGTCTCGTGGGTCGTGGTGGTCGCCGTCCGCTTCCGGTGGTGGACGATCTTCGCGCACGGCGACACCGTGGGCGAGTTCTTCGGCAGCGACGAGAAGGCGTTCCAGACCGGCTACATCACGATCGCCGCGATCGTCGCCTTCTTCTTCACGAGCTACGACATCGTCACGAACTCCGACATCCAGTGGCCGCCGCTCCTCGCGAGCGCGTTCGCGCTCGGCTGCGCGGCCGAGGTCACCTGGAAGTTCAACTCGCAGCAGGACGTCGTCATGAAGCACCTCATCGCCGAGCAGCTCTCGCGCGAGTTCAAGAAGGAGGAGGAGCGCGGGAAGGCGATCGCGCACCTCGACTCCTCCTCGATCGCGGTGACCTCGAGCGGCGATGCGGCCTCCGTGACGACGGCCTCGCGCAAGGAGCCCGAGGTGGGCCTCAAGGTGCGGCTCGGGCCCGGGCTCCTCACGACCCTCTTCGGGACCTTCTCCATGGTCATCCTGTCGAGCTACCTCACCTTCTTCGCGCGGAGGGACGGGACGTGACCTCCGCGGCGATCGACGACCCCTCCGAGCGCGAGCTCCTCCTCGTCCGCGACGCGAGCGTCCTCGCGTTCGGGCCGCGCGCCTTCGAGGCGAGCGCGGAGGAGCTCATCAAGTGGATCGGCCTCGACCTCGCGGCGGGCGTGCCGTTCGAGGTGGGAGCGCTCGACGAGATCTACGGGACCCGCAAGGGCGAGATCCGCTACGCGGCGCGCTTCTACCAGCTTGGCTCGGCCCTCGCGATCGTGACCGACGTGGAGGAGCCCCAGGCCGCGCACCGCGTCCTCGAGATCCTCGGCGTGAAGGGCGACGTGCGCGTCCGCTTCAACATCACGCGCTCGCGCTCGCGGAAGCTGGCGACCGTCGGCGCCTCGCCCGGCCAGCGCGAGGAGGCCGAGCCCCTCGGCAACGTGCGCGTCTGGGGCGGCGAGCCCGGCGAGGCCGAGCGCGCCGTCGCCTCGATCCACCGGCATCTCCGCCTCCTCGGCATCGAGCCCCAGGCCAAGGAGGGGCCCGAGCCCCGCTTCGAGCCGCCCGTCGCCGACCGCTGGGCGTGCGAGCTCCCGGGGACCGACGCGCCCGTCACGGCGGCCCTCGTCGAGCTCCTCCTCGCGCGCGGCATCGAGAACGCGCGCGTCCGGCCGCCGCGCCGCATGTCGCTCCTCGAGGACCGGGTCAAGCGCGCGGACGGCAACTCGATCGCCTACCGCTTCGAGGCGCACCGCGCGGGCTCGGGCGTCCTCCACCTCCGCCGGCGCGAGGTCGAGGCCGGCCCCGGCCGGCCGGGCCTCGTCCGCACGTGGAACGTCGTGGGCCTCCGCGGCGGCGCCCGCCTCCGCGTCCGCGACGTGGGCGGGCGCGCGGTCGCCGAGGTCGGCGGCTCGCGCGACGGCGTGGCGGCGATCGCCGACTTCATGAAGAAGCGCTTCGCGGCGCGCATCTGATCCCAGGACTCCAGGAGAACCTCTCTCGTGGCCAAACGGCAGCAGAACAAGGAAGACGAGCGCTCGGTCGACATGAACAACCTCGAGCCGGCGCTCAAGAAGAAGGCGCACGACCTCGGGTTCCGCCAGCGCGTCTCGATCAACAAGATCCTCCGCGGCATCGAGCACGAGAAGTGGGCGTGGAAGCTCTGCATGGCCTTCGTCGTCGTCATGGCCGTCGCCGCGGCGGGCTTCCTCATCGGCATGGCCGTCGTCGAGGAGGACCGCCGCGGGCACTTCCTCGGGATCGGGATCTTCGCGGCCTTCTGGTCGGCGGGCGCGTTCATCTACTCGAAGCGCGCGATCAAGCGGCAGGTGCACGCGAACGAGCTGCTCGCGGTCGTGAAGGAGAAGCTGGGGAAGTAGCCCCTCGACTCGTTCCTCGCTCGGGGACACGGCGGTGTCGTAGGCATCGCCTATAACCACCCTCGGTGCTCTCCGTCGACTTCGACCGGGGCACCCTCCTCGTCCGGGGCGTGGACGAGGCGGGTGTCGACGCTCTGGCCGTGCGCGATGCCCGCTTCGACCAGCGGGTGAACGCCGTCCGCGTCCCCGCGTACCGCTACGCCCAGCTGATCCTCTCGCTCCGCGCGCGTGGGGTCGCGTACGACGACAAGGCCCGCGCCTACGCGCGCCTCGACGGTCTCGCGCGGCCGGCGCGAGAGCCGCGCGCGTACCAGTCGGAGGCGCTCGACGCGTGGCGGGCCGCGGGGCGGCGCGGAGTCGTCGTCCTGCCGACGGGCGCGGGCAAGACGTTCGTCGCCATGCTCGCGGTCGCGGACGCCGCGCGCTCGACGCTCGTGGTCGTGCCGACGATCGACCTCCTCCACCAGTGGTACTCCGTGCTCGCGGGCAGCTTCCCCGGCCGCAGGATCGGCGCCGTCGGCGCGGGCGAGTTCCAGGTCGAGGACCTCACCGTCACGACGTACGACTCCGCGTACCTCCACCTCGACCGCCTCGGCGACCGCTTCGGGCTCGTGATCTACGACGAGGCGCACCACCTCCCGGGGGCGACCTTCGCGCTCGCGGCCAAGCTGGCGATCGCGCCGTTCCGCCTCGGGCTCACGGCGACGCCCGAGAGGACCGACGGCGGCGAGTCTCTCCTCCACGACCTTGTTGGGCCCGTCGTCTATCGCAAGGAGATCCGGGAGCTCGCCGGCGATCACCTGGCTCCCTACGAGGTCGTGACGGTCTCGGTGCCCTTGAGCGAGGCGGAGCGCGCCCGCTACGACGCCGCGCGCGAGCGGTGGCGCGGCTTCCTCGAGAGGCGCGGGATCCGGCTCGGAGGACCGGGCGGCTGGACGCGCTTCCTCGTCGAGGCGAGCCGGGACGCGGAGGGGCGCGACGCCTTCAAGGCGTGGCGCGAGCAACGAAAGATCGCGCTCGCAGCGCCGAAGAAGCTCGACGCGCTCGAGGAGATCCTGAAGCGGTGTTGCAGTGAGCGCACCCTCGTCTTCACGGACGAGAACGACGCGGCCTACGACGTCTCGAACCGCTTCCTCGTGCCCGCGATCACGCACCAGACGAAGCCCCGCGAGCGGCGCGCGTTCCTCGAGGGCTTCGCGAGCGGCGCGTTCCCGGTGCTCGCGACGTCGCGCGTGCTCAACGAGGGCGTGGACGTCCCCGCGGCGAGCGTCGCCGTCGTCCTCTCGGGGACCGCGACGGTCCGCGAGCACGTCCAGCGCCTCGGCCGGATCCTGCGCCCCGCGGAGGGCAAGCTCGCGATCCTCTACGAGGTGATCACCGAGGGCACGACCGAGGAGCAGGTGAGCGCGCGCCGGAGGCAGCACGATGCTTACCGGTGATCTCCTGCGGGCGAGCGTCGGACGACACCGCGTCCAACCCCGCTATGTCGGAGCCGAGAGCGAGGAGCTCCTCGCGCTCGCCACCGAGCTGATCGCCGAGGTCGAGGCTCACGTCGGGAAGACGCGCGGCGAGCTCCGCGCCGCGCTCGAAGGCCGCGCGCGCGCGGGCGACCGCGTGAGGCTCGAGCGAGGCCTCGCGAAGTTGCTCGCCGACCGGAGCGACTTCGAGCGGTCGAGCGAGATCGACCCCGAGAAGGCGCGCGCGGTCGTCTTCGCGAAGGCGGCCGAGGCTCGGCGCGCGGGCTCCTTCGAGCGTGGAGCGGTCCTCGACCTCGCGGCGGCCGAGCTCGGCGCGGCGAGCGCGCGCGACGTCGAGGTGGCGCTCGAGGCGGACCGGAAGACGCGCGAGAAGCTCCTCCGCTTCGAGACGATCGAGCCGCGCGCGCTCCTCGAGCGCTACGGCGAGGCGCTCGCGCAGGCCGTGCTCCTCCGCGCGGTGCGCGTGACCGTCACGCTCGAGGGCCGGCCGAAGCGCCTGCGGGACGTGCTCCGCGCGGTCAAGTTCCGCCGGCTCCTCTTCGCGGCGGCCAAGGTGGAGAAGGGCGTCCGGCTCGAGCTCGATGGACCGCTCTCGGTCTTCGAGAGCTCGACGAAGTACGGGCTCCTCCTCGCCGAGGTGCTGCCCCAGATCCTCCTCTGCGAGCGCTTCGAGCTCGTGGCCGAGCTCGCGTGGGGCCCGAAGCGGTCGAAGAAGTCGTTCCTCCTCACGAGCGAGATGGGCCTCCGCTCGCCCGCGACCGACCGCGGCGCGTGCCCGCCGCCCGAGCTCGAGGCGTTCGCGAAGCACTTCGAGGCGGTCGCCCCGGGCTGGAAGGTGACGTGGGACGCGGCCGTCTCGTGGGTCGGCGGCGAGGCGATCGTGCCGGACCTCGGCTTCGTCCACGACAGCGGCTCGCGGGGCGCGCTCGAGGTGATCGCGAGCGCGCGGAAGGGGAGCCTCGCGGGCCGGCTCGCGCTCCTCCACGAGCACTCGCCGCACGGGCTCGTCGTGGCGGTCGCGAAGAACCTCCTCGAGGACGGCGCCGTGCTCCCGCCGGGCGTCGTCGTCTACCGGAGCGTCCCGCCGGCGGAGGAGATCAAGGCCGCGCTCGAGAGCGCCCTGCTCAGGAAGAGCGCGGTCATCCCGTGAGGCTCACTTCGCGAGCTTGAGCTTGCTCGACACGAGGAGCCAGCCCTTCCCGTCCGCGGAGCGCGAGTACTGGATCGGCGCTCCGGTGCCCGGGTCGAGCGGCAGGTCGTCGAGCTTCTCGGGGTAGGTCCCGTCGGCGCCGCGCATCTTCTCGAGGCGGATCGCGGTCGCGACGAGGCGCTCGGCGCCCACGGTGTCCTCGACGCTCTTGGCCGCGTTCTTCAGGTTCGGCATGGCCATCCGCGTGAGCGGGTTCCAGGACGCGGCGCCCTTCGCCGCGACCTCGTCGAAGACCTTGTCGCGGCCCGCGCGGTCGAGGAGCAGGGCGGCCTCGAGCTCGCGCTCGAGCGCGTCCATCTCGACGATCCCGACCTCGACGAGGAGCTTCGGTCCGAGGACGTCGAGGGGCCCCGCCTGTCCGGCGTCCGCGAACGAGTGCAGGCCGAGCCGCTCGCCGCGGAACATGTCTCCCACGCCCGGACGATCCGCGACGAGGCGCTCGAGGTCCTTCGCGACCGCGTCGAGGTCGAGCTCGCCCGGCTTCGCGCGGGCGACGACCTGGCCGAGCCCCTCGAGGCCGTTGATCAGGATCGCGCAGCCGATGAGCTTGTGGATGAGGAGCGCTCCGTGCTCGAAGTCGGTGCCGAGCCGGATCGCATCGAGGCAGCGCTCGGACGCCTCGCGCGGCGGGAGTCCGCGGCTCTCGATGATGAAGAGGCTCGCCGCGCTCCGCGCGGCGGCGAGGTTCGGGAGCGGCGCCGAGAACGCCTTCTCCCAGGGCGTCTCCCAGTCGCAGCGGCAGCAGCGGAACGCTTCGCGGAGCTCGTCGAGCGTCGCCTTGTGCGCGGCGAGGAGCGCCGCCACCTCCTCGGCCTTTGCGCCGGTCCTCAGCGCGCTCGAGATCGCCGCCGTGTCCTCGAGCTTCGGGCCGAAGATCTTCTGGTAGCGCGGGCACACGTTCTCGTCGAGCGGCTGCTGGCCGTGGACCATGGGCCGCCTCACCGAGGCGGCGCGCTGGCGCTCGGCCTTCACCTCGTTGGTCCACGCGACGTCGTAGTCGTTCCACTTCCGGCCGGCCCACATCCCGGCGCCGAGCCTGAGCGCGAGGAGGAGGACGAAGATCAGCGCGCAGCCGAGGCCGAGCTTCTTCTTCATGACGTCTTCTTCCCCTTCTTCGGCCCCTTCGCCTCGGGCTCCTTCTCGGCCTCCTCGCGCTTGATCAGGCGCGTGCCCGTGCGGTCGAGGCCCATGCCGAAGGACATGAACACGAGCGCGGCGAGGAACGCGCCCGGGTCCACCTTCCACGGCCACGTGATCACGGGGAGGGCGCCGCCGTAGCTGACCGCGGCGACGAGCACGGCGCTCCCGAAGTAGACGAGCGAGAGCGCCGAGGCCCAGGCCGCCGTGCGGCGCGCGACCTCGAGCGGGGTCCGGCCGCGCTCGACGCGCGGCTCGATCACGCGCGCGACGATCGCGACGACCGCGAGGGCCGCTCCGAGCCAGAGGACGGTGCCGGCGTCCTTGTAGGCCCAGGGCGCGTAGTGGGGGAAGAGCGACCAGAAGTCGCTCCACGACATCTGGCCGCCGCTCAGCTGGCGGTACACGTTCGCGAAGGACCGGCGGACGATGAGCGCGCCGTGGTACGACAGGAGCACGAAGACGATCACGCCCACGAAGCCCGGGCCCGCGATCGCGCGCCCCACGTCGCGGAGGACGTGGCCGTGGACCGGGTGGTGCTCCTTGACCTTGATCCTCAGGCCGAGGACGAGCATGAGCGCGCCCGCTCCGAGCGCGGCGCCGGCGAGGTGGTCGCGCACCGGCTCGGGCAGCTTCTCGAGGGTCGCGACGCGGATCTTCGTGACGGTCACGTTCCACGAGTCCACCGTCTCGGCGACGCCCTCGTAGTGCGCCTCGCGCGCGAAGCCCGAGACGACCTTGTGGATCGCGTCGTCGTGCGAGAAGTAGTCGAACCCGCCCGCGAGCGCGGTGAGCGTGAGCCCGACGACGATGAGCTTGAAGGCGAGCATGCTCTTCGCCTTCTTCGCGTCCACGGCGCCCGTCGCGGTCTGGGCCACGCTCTTCAGGCGCTCGGATGCGCGCGCGAAGGCGCTCTTGTCGTCCTCCTTGGCCACGGGCGCGCGGGCTCAGCTCGGCCGGCGGGGACGGCGCTTCATGAGCTTCTTCGACTTCTTCTTCTTGCCCTCGCCGCCTTCGCCCCCGCCCTCGCCGCCCTCGACCTCGTCCTCGTCCGAGTCTTCCCCGTCGTCCTGCGTCTCCATGTCGTCGGGGTTCTTGAGCCAGGGGATGCGCTTCAGGTACTCGACGCCCGCCTCGTTGATCTTCGTCTTGCCGTCGAGCGTGCGGCCCGTGCGGAGGTCGAGGCCGCACTTGGTGCAGACCATGGCGCCGACCTCGAGGCGGTCCTTGCAGCCCGGGCAGCTGAACTTCGACGGCGCGCCCTTCGCGAGCGCGGCCTCCCACTTGGCGTCGGCCTCGTCCTTCAGGAGGAGGTTCGCCGGGACGACGAGCGGCCGCGGGTTCGGGCCCTTCCCGTCGAGGAACGCCTGGTACTGCCCCCAGTGCGGCGGCGGGTCGAGGTGCATCTTCCGCGGCTTCGGCTTCGGGGAGAGCCCGGCGCGCTGGCCCGTCCGCACGTCGCGGACCTCGGACTCGAGCGGGACGGTGATGGGCTCGCTGCAGTTGGGGCAGCGGCCCTTCCTCCCGGCCATTTCGTTCGGGAAGTGGAGCTTCGCGCCGCAGCTGTGAACGATCGAAGGCATTGTCATTTCTTGGGGGCTTCGCCCCCAAACCCCGAGACCGGTCCTCGCGGCACCGCAAACGGCGCGGTGCCGCTGCGGCGGGGGGGCGGGCCCCCCGCGCCCCCCGAATCTAGCGCATCGCGCTTCCTGGCGCGAACGTCAGGGTGCCTCTAGGCTTCTACCGGCATGATGATCACGGCGCGGTGCCGGTGCACTCAACGCACGATCGACACGGACAAGGTCGGGCCCTGGCGCCTGCGCTGCAAGACCTGTCACGAGATCATCTACGACCCTCAGGCGGCCGCGGCCAAGAAGGCCGCGACCGAGACGACCGACGAGGAGAGGACGAACTTCAACGAGTTCCTCCAGGCGTCGAACGAGCTCAAGGTCCTCATGAGCTCGGAGGGCGAGCCCGACCAGCGGAACTGCAAGGCTCACCCGAAGTACAAGATCGTCGCGGCGTGCAGCCGGTGCGAGAAGCTCCTCTGCAAGAAGTGCCTCGACCGCGTCGGCGACGCCTTCACGTGCGGCGACTGCATCGAGAAGCAGCTCCTCTCGTCGAAGGAGTCGGGCGGCGGCGGCGGGTTCTTCGGGTTCTTCAGACGCCTCTTCGGTCGAGGGCGTTGACGACGAACGGCAGGCTCTTGTCGTAGCGCGCCTGGATGTTGAAGTGCCCGCCCTTGAACTCCTCGTGGCGGTGCTTCACCTCGAGCGACGTGAGACGTCGCGAGAGGATCCGCGCGCCGAGATCGAGCCAGTACTCGTCCTTGTCGCCCGCGTCCAGGTAGAGCGCGCGCATGGAGCGGAGCGCCTCCACGCGGATGCTGGCCCGGTCCACCGGGTCCCAGACCTTCCAGCGCGAGAAGATCCCCTGCTTGAGCTCGCCCGTCTCGAGGTCGAACGGGAGGTCGAAGTTGTAGGGCGGCTTCTTCTCGTTCGGCGAGTAGGCCTGGGCCATCGCGATGATGTTGACGAGGAAGATGTCGTCGTCGTCCTTGATCTCGATGGACGGGAACTCCTTCAGGTACTTCTCGATCCCGCCGCGCTTGCGGATCTCGCGGACGAACTTCGGGAAGTCCTGCCCGTAGCAGTGCTCGAAGTAGCAGTCGCCCGAGTGCGACGCGCAGGCGCCGAACGTGCCCGGGTGGTCCATGGCCGCGATGAGCGCGCCGAAGCCGCCGCTCGACTTCCCGACGACCGCGCGCGAGTCGCGCGAGGGGAGCGTGCGGTAGCGGCGGTCGATCTCGGGGACGAGCTCCTCGACGAGGTGGGAGAGGTAGTCGCCCGTCGCCGGCGAGTCCACGTACTGGCTCCCGCCGAACCGCGTCGAGCAGTCCGGGAAGACCGCGATCACGGGCGGCATCGCCTTCTCCGCGATGAGCCGGTCGAGGCGATCGTGGAGCGGCTCGCCGAACGGCGGGACGTTCATGAGCATGCGGCCCGTGCCCGTGAAGCCGACGAGGACGTAGAGCGAGGGGTAGCGCTTCTCACCCGACTCCTCGTAGCCCGCGGGGAGGTAGACCGGCACCTGACGAAGCGAAGGGTCGCCGAGCGGGTTCTTCGCGAGCCGCGCGCTCTCGACCTCGAGGATGGTGACCGTCCCGCGAGCCGTCATGCCCTCGCCTCCATGCGCGGCCGATCTTACAATCCCGCCCCTCGAGCGAAGGGAGCCGTTCTTGGAAGCCCTCGACAAGCCGATCACGCGCGAGGAGTACTCGTCGCGGAAGCCGGGCTGGGAGCGCGAGCTGTTCGACATCGCGCGCCGCGTCCGCGCGGGCAAGGTGCCCGTCGTCCTCGTCTTCGAGGGCGCGCAGGGCTCCGGCATGCACCGCGCGATCTACGAGCTCACGGAGAAGATGGACCCGCGGATCTACACGGTCCGTCACACCACTCCGGTCCGCGAGCACGAGGCGACGCGGCCGTGGATGTGGCGCTTCTGGATGATGACCCCCGCTCGAGGCGAGCTCGCGATCTTCGACGAGAGCTGGTACCTCCACGTCCTCGGCGAGCGCGCGAGCGGCGCCGTGAAGAAGAAGGAGGCGCGCGCCCGCTACGAGGAGATCCTGAGCTTCGAGCGGCAGCTCGTCGCCGACGGCACGGTCCTCGTGAAGCTCTTCTTCCAGATCGACGAGAAGACGGCGAAGAAGCGCCTCGCCAAGGCCGAGAAGGCGGGCGCACCTCACATCAAGCGCCGCAAGAAGAACCTGAAGAGCTTCGGCGCGTGGCGCGAGGCCGCGGACGAGATGCTCGAGCGGACCTCGACGGACCGCGCGCCCTGGCATCTGATCCCGTCGAAGGACGAGCGCTTCGCGCGCGCGCGGACCTTCGAGATCGTCATCGAGTCGCTCAGGCGCGCCCTCGACGAGCGGAAGATCCCGCTCCCCGCGGCGGTCAGCGCCGCGGCGCGGCCCTCCGAGATGAGTCCTCAGCAGGTGAGCCGATGAGCGAAGTCATGCACGGGCGCCTCGCGGCGCTCGACCTCACGCAGACCCTCTCGTCCGAGGAGTACCGCGAGCGCCTCGACGCGGCGCAGTCGCGCCTCCGCTACCTCGTCGCCCAGCTCCCGAAGCAGGGGCGCCCGCTCATCGTCGCGTTCGAGGGCTGGGACGCGGCGGGGAAGGGCGGCGCGATCCGGCGCCTCGTCGAGAAGGTGGACCCCGCCCTCTACGTCGCTCACTCGATCGCCGCGCCCGCGGGCGACGACAAGGTCCACCACTACCTCTGGCGTTTCTGGCGCCGCCTCCCCGAGGCCGGGAGGATGGCGATCTTCGACCGCACCTGGTACGGCCGCGTCATGGTCGAGCGCGTCGAGGGCTTCTGCTCCGAGGAGGCGTGGCAGCGCGCCTACCGCGAGATCAACGAGTTCGAGGCCCAGCTCGTCCGTTACGGGACCGTGCTCGTGAAGTTCTTCCTCCACATCGACACGGCCGAGCAGGAGCGCCGCT